>CADBYZ010000006.1 GCA_902799075.1 Oscillospiraceae bacterium
TGGCGGAGGGTGCAGGATTCGAACCCGCGTGGGGTTTCCCCCTAATGGTTTTCAAGACCACCCCGTTATGACCGCTTCGGTAACCCTCCATGTATGTTAACTCCCTTGTGGGAGGAAACAACGATATGAAATTGTCTTAGATTTTCTCTTAGATACGGCGGGAAACCGTGACCGGCGCGGCTTAAAAAGTCCAGCGTTCGTGCGGCTTCGCGGGATCGGGCGCTCCGTTTGCTGCAACGGTTTTCAAGACCACCCCGTTATGACCGCTTCGGTAACCCTCCATGTATGTTAACTCCCGTGCGGGAGGAAACGACGATATTCACTTGCCCTTTGAAACTACGTGGATTTTATCACGTCGTGCCTGGCAAGTCAAGGTGTATTGACTTTTCTGCGCGGCAAGGTTAAACTTTAGCTGTTATGATCCTGCGTACAAGGAGCGGAAATATGCCTGACAGACAGCGCAAAACGGAATATGTGTTGACGGCGCTTATCGCGCTGGTGATCCTCGGATATCTGACCGTGTTCACCGTTATTGACTTCGGCGGCTTTTCGCGGCTTTGTACCTCCGACATGTACGAGGACACGCTGGTCGCGCGGCTCATGTGGGAGCAGAAGACACTCTTTCCGAAAAACTACCTCTTCGGCAACCAGTTTTACGTCGTGGCGACACCGGTGCTGTCGGCCCTGTTCTATGGCCTTACGGGCAGCATGAACCGCGCGATGGCCTGGGCGACGCTGTGCATGTCGATCCTTTTGCTCGCGTCCATGGACTGGATGCTGCGCGCACATGTCAGGCGCCCGGTTGTGCGGCTTGCCGCGATGCTCACATTCCTGGCCTCGATCTTTGGCCCCTATACCGTTTTCCGCGAGGACGGACAGCAGATCTTCTTTGCCATGTGCAGCTTCTACGCCTGCTACCTGATCTGCTTCTTCGTGGTGCTGGGCGACTACGCCCGCGCGCGCATGTCGGAGGCGCCGCGCCTGCCTGCCCTTGGGCTGTCGCTGTTCCTCTGCTTTTGTACCGGCATGCAGAGCCTTCGGCAGACCTGCGTGCTGATCCTGCCGCTGATTGCCTATGAAGCGCTTGCGGCACTGTACCGCCTTTTGAAAAAACAGCCTGTCTACCCGAAGGGAAAGCGCATGCGGCTTTGGCGCATACTCGGCTGTACCGGCGCGAATGTCCTGGGCCTTGCGGTGATCCGCCTGCTGCCGGTCAAACGCCATGAGATCTACAGCGGCGCGTCCATTTTCTCGGGCGCCTCGCTCGGCGAAAAGCTCCGGGATGTGCACAAGGCGCTCGTTGCCGTGACGGGTTATGAGGCCACGCGGGAAGGGGACGACCGCCTGTTCTTTATCCTGATGTTTCTTGCCCTGACGCTGCTGGTGCTCGGGGCGGCGTATCTGCTCCTGCGCTCCCGGCGCGGCTTCCGGGGCGCGGGCTGCTTCTGGATGCTTGCGCTGATCGGCTGTGTTGCTGTGATCGCGGCCTCCTTTGCAACCTCAGTGCAGCTGCGGCCCATCTACCTGTTTCTCTACTATACGCTCCCAGCGCTCTCGCTGGCCCTCATCGCGGAGAAGGCAAAGCCGCGTCTGCTTGCGGGACTGATGGCGGCGCTGTGCGTGCTGTCGGCGGCAAACCTCTATTTCAGCTACAGGGACGATTTGCGCGTCGCCTTTGACGCCGAGCCCACGCCCGCCGAGCAGATCGCCGACTGGGCGCTGTCTAACGGCTGCGAGCTGGTGTACGGGAACCTGTCCATGTCCGCCCCGGCTGTGGCGGCGTGCTCGGACGGAAAGCTCATCGCCGGGTGCTGGCAGGATGATTACCCGTTCAAGGTTTCTGCCGTGATCAATATTCGCGACATTTATCATATCGAGGACTACAAGCGGGCCGCCTTCGTTTTCCTGGAAACGGAGGTGCCCGAGATGCTGGCCGAAACGACGGCCAACGGCGTAAAAATGAGCGATCACGGCCGATACGGCTATTACCATGTCTACACCGCCTCGCAGCAATGCCTATGGCCGGTCACAGAGCTGATCGACTACGCAGAGAGATTCCCGGAGTACAATTGAATACTGCCCCGCGCCGCTGCACACGTTATTGCGGCGCCGCGTTTTCTATGGTAAACTGTAAAAAACGAGGGACCGGAGGGAGAGAAAAATGGAATTCAGACGCTGTTACGGCTGTATGCGGGAGCTGGACGCGCCCGGTGCCGTGTGCCCGCATTGCGGATTCGACAACACGATTGACCCGGGAAAGCAGCCGGGGCATATGCTCAAATGCGGCACGGTCCTGAACGGACGATATACGGTAGGCCGCTTTCTGAGACAGGGTGGCTTCGGCATCACCTACCTGGGCTTTGACCCGTGGCTGGACGCTGCGGTGTGCATCAAGGAATACTACCCCGAAGGGGGCGCCTCGCGCACGATGCCGCACAGCGGCACCGTACACTGGGGCAGCGACGAGAATGCGCTGAGACTCAGGGACTGCTGCCAGAGCTTCGTCAGTGAGGCAGAGAAGGCCGGAAAGCTGCAGGGGCTGAAGCATGTGGCGGGCGTGCGGGCTGTCTTCTGTGAAAACGAGACGGCCTATATCATCATGGACTTTGTTAAAGGCGAAACGCTTGGAGACAGGCTGGTCCGGACGCAGAAGGTCCTGCGTGAAGAGGAATGCGCGGCGCT
Source organism: Oscillospiraceae bacterium (assembly GCA_902799075.1). Lineage (GTDB taxonomy): Bacteria > Bacillota > Clostridia > Oscillospirales > Oscillospiraceae > Limivicinus. The sequence goes on from CADBYZ010000006.1 coordinate 2,683, forward strand.
GATGGCGCCTGTGATGCAGGAGCTTGAGAAGGCGCACGAGCAGGGGATCATACACCGGGACATAAAGCCCGACAATCTCATGTACACACCGGAAGGCGAGCTGGTGCTGCTGAATATGGGCGCAGCAAAGGATCTGGTGACAAGCGGGCAGTATACAAACGGCACGACTGCTGTCAGAGCAGTAAGCCAGGGCTTCAGCCCGCAGGAGCAGTACCGGGCAAAGGGGACGATCGGCCCGTGGACAGATGTGTATGCCATGTGTGCCACGATCTATTACTGCACCACAGGAAGCGTGCCGCCGACACCCATGGAACGCATCAAAGGCGAAAAGGTCGATTACAGCGGCCTGACGGCGTCCTTCGCGGCGGTGCTGGAAAAGGGCCTTGCCTTGAGACCGGAGGACCGCTGCCGGAGCATGCGCGCGCTGCTGGAGGAGCTGTCGGCGGCGGCAGGGATAACGCTGCCGGAGCCGCCGCGGACGAATGCGGAGCCGCCGCAGGCAAATACGGAAACTCAGCAGAAAGCTGGGGAACCGCCGCGGACGAAAACGAAACCGCAGGCGGTGAAAGCAGAGCCCGCCGCACCGGCACCGGAGAAGAAAAAGAGCGCTTTTCATCCTGCAATGATCCTTGCGGCGATCCTGCTCGTGGCGATCGGCTTCCTCCTCGGAAGACTCTCCAAGCCTGCCGCTCTGCCGGACCCGGCCCAGACAGCGGCAAAGGAAACGGCAGCGGTCATGGCCGAGGCGACACCGGAGACCACGCCCATAGTGACACCGAAACCTACGCCCGAGGCCACACCCGAGGCGACACCGAAGCCTACGCCCGAGGCCACATCCGAGGCTACACCGAAGCCTACACCCGAGGCCACACCCGAGACAACGCCGAAGCCTACGCCCGAGCCTACACCCGAGGCCACACCCGAGCCTACGCCGAAGCCTACGCCCGAGGCCACACCCGAGGCGACACCGAAGCCTGCACCCGAGGCGACACCGGAAGCTGCGTCCACAGCCGCGGCAGAGCTCAAGCCCGCACCGGAGGACGATGCCGCGGCAATGAACGAACACGGCCGGGCTGCTGACGAAGCCGGGAACCGTATGGAAGCGCTGTCGTGGTATCTGAAGGCTGCCGATGCCGGGGATGCACAGGCCATGTATAACGTCGGCAATCACTATGCCATGGGTATCGGCGTCGAGCGGGACTACCGTGAAGCGCTGCGCTGGTATACCAAGTCGGCGGATGCGGGATTTCCCTCCGCAATGACAGCGATCGGCTCAATGTATGAGCAGGGATATGGCGTGGAGAAGGACGGCCGTGAGGCTCTGACCTGGTATCAAAAAGCCGCGGATGCCGGAGATGCGACAGCAATGAACAACATTGGCATTCTGTATGCGGACGGCAAGCTTGTGGAGCAGGATATTCCGGCCGCAACAGAATGGCTTCGGAAGGCGGCGGACAACGGAAGCAGCGCCGGAGCGCGCAATTTGGGGCTGATCTATTACCTGGGCTACGGGGTGGAGCAGGATTACACACAGGCCCTGACATGGTTCCGGAAAGCGGCCGACGCCGGAGACGCCGCCGCCATGCATGGGATCGGCGATATGTACGAGTTCGGACAGGGAATAGAGGCAGACGCTGCCAAAGCAGATGAATGGCACATGCGTGCTCTTGAGGCCGGCTATACCGCCTGAGCCCATACAGACCAAAGAAGGACAGGGGAGAGAGAAATGGAGTTTAACCGCTGTTTCGGCTGCATGCGGGAGCTGGACGCGCCCGGAGCCGTATGCCCGCATTGCGGCTATGACAACGCAAACGATCCGTCCCGACAGCCGAGCCATGTGCTCAGCTGCGGGACGGTCCTGGACGGGCAGTACGTGGTGGGCCGGTCCCTGGGCCAGGGCGGCTTCGGCATCACCTATCTGGGCTATGACCTCAAGCTGGAAATGCCGGTGTGCATCAAGGAGTACTACCCCGAGGGGGCGGCCATGCGCTCGGCAACCCAGAGCAGCATGGTCTACTGGGGCAGCAGCGAGAATGCGCAGAGCCTGCGCGACAGCCGCAAGAGCTTCGTCAAGGAGGCGCAGAAGGCAGTCAAGCTGCGCAATCTGAGCCATGTGGTGAGCGTGTGGAGCGTCTTCTATGAAAACGAGACGGCGTACATCGTCATGGATTACATCGAGGGCGAGACGCTCAAGGATAAGCTTCTGCGTACGCAGAAGCCGCTGGGCGAGAAGGAGTGCGTGGAGCTGCTGACGCCCGTGATGCAGGACCTGGAGAAAGCGCACGAGCGCGGGATCATCCACCGGGATGTCAAGCCTGAGAACATCATGCTGGACAAGAAAGGGGAGCCCGTGCTGCTGGACATGGGCGCGGCGAAGGATCTGGCCAAGAGCGGGCAGGACGGAAGTACCCTGTCCTCCACGCTTGTGGTGAGTCAGGGCTTTTCTCCGCTGGAGCAGTATAACCGAAACGGAAGCATCGGCTCCTGGACGGACGTTTATGCCATGTGCGCCACGGTTTATTACTGCGTGACCGGCCATGTGCTGCCGTCGGCAACAGAGCGCGTAGGCGGAGAAGAGGTGAGCTTTCGCTCCTGCTCCCCGGCCCTGGCGGCGGTGCTGGAAAAGGGACTCGCCATTAAAACGGGGGACCGCTATCAGACCATGGGTGAGCTGCTGAACGCGCTGAAGGCTGCGGCGGCGAACCCAAACGTAAAGCCGGAGCCGCCCAAGCCAAAGCCACCCAGACCGGAGCCGCCCAAGCCGCCCAGGAAAAAGACCGGTCTCGTCCTCGCGCTGGGTATCGCGGCGGCATTGCTTGCGGCAGGCGGCATATACTTTACAACGAACGCGAAACCAGACGCGGCGGTCACCGCACCGACGGAAGTACCGGCTGCCGCAGAGACTGTCATATCGACCGAGGAGCCGATGCCGTTGCCGGAATCGACCGAAGAGCCGATGCCGTTGCCGGAATCGAGCCAGGACGAGGAAGAACCTGCCCGGGAACCGGCGCAGTCTGAAAAAGAGCCGGTCCCGGAACCGACACCGGAGCCGACGGCAGGCGACAGCAGCGGGAATGTGGCGGTGAGTCAGGCTTACACGGAGGCGGAGGCGCTGCTGAACGCCGGAGATAAAGCCCATGCGGCCATGGCCTTCTATGCGCTGGGCGATGAAGCTGACGCACATGAACGCAGTATCGCGCTTTGGCGCGAGATTGCGCGCCCGACTACGATAGCATGCAGCTTCAACCATTCGTATGGCGTGAAAACCAACGGTACCGTTGCGTCAGCCGGATTGAGCTCACCGTCCGAGATCAATGACTGGACACATATCATATCCGTCGCTGCCGGTACCAGCGTCACCGCGGGATTGCGGGAGGACGGCACTGTCTTTATTATCGGCAAGGGTGATGACAGCTGGGCGGGGGTTGATGACTGGTATGATATCGTGGCAATCACAACCGGCGACGATTTCTGCGCCGCTTTGAAAGCGGACGGCACCGTCGCTGTGAGCGGCTCAAACGAATTCGGACAGCACGATGCTGCCGGCTGGCGGGACATCGTGGCGATCAAGGCAGGCAAAAACCATATTGTGGGCCTGCGGGCAGACGGGACCGCTGTTGCTGTGGGAAAAAATGACAATCACCAGTGTGATGTTTCCGACTGGCGTGATATAAAGGCAGTGGCAGCGGGCCTCATGTATACGGTGGGCCTGCGGACGGACGGAACCATTGTCAAGAGCGGCATCGACAATTACGGCGGGAAAGAGGTCCTCGATTGGCACGACATTGTGGACATCGTCGCGGGCATCACCCATATTGCAGGCCTGAAGGCGGACGGCACGGTCGTCGCTGTCGGAAGCAGTGAAGACGATCGATGCAGCGTTTCCGCCTGGCGGGACATCGTAGAGATTGCCGCAGGCGACAATCACACGCTTGGCCTGAAGGCAGACGGCACCGTTGTCACGACGGTGGAGCCCAAGTATGACCTGGGCCAGACCGAGGTCACCGGCTGGAAGGATATCCGGCTGCCTGATGCGGTGGGGATTGTTGCCTATCCCGGCGGATCGCTCGAGGGGATAGAACTGCTTGAGCAGGCACGCGCCGCAGAACGCGGCATCGGCGTAGGCAGAGACAGCGCCAGAGCTGCGGAGCTTTATCAGAAAGCGCTGGATGCCGGAAATGAGGAGGCGCTTACCCCTCTCGGCATGATGTACTTTACCGGCCGCGGCGTAGACAGAGATTACAGCCGGGCCGAGGAACTCTTCCTGCAGGCGGCCGAAAACGGCGACGCTGCAGCCATGTGCGCGCTGGGCGAGCTCTATTACAACGGCTATCTGGGAACAGAGGACGACGACAAGGCGCTTTCATGGTACCGCAAGGCGGCAGACGGGCAGAGCTATGCCGGCATGGTAGAGCTCGGCTTCATGTATCGCAATGGGTACGGCACGGATAAGGATCCGGATGAAGCGTCTGCATGGGCCGAGCGCGCCATGAAACGTATGGAGGAAGGCATTGATACGGAAGATGTGCTCACGGCATTTACCCTGGGCCGGAGCTATTATCTGGGATTCGGCCCGGAAAAGGACTATGGCAAAGCACTCGCGTATTTCCAAAAGGCAGCAGACGCAAAATACCCGCCGGCAATGCGTTTCGTCGGCGTGATGTACCGCAGCGGCTATGGCGTGGAGAAGGATTTTTCCAAGGCCGTGGAGTATTACCAGAAGGCGGCAGAGGCCGGAGATACCAGCGCCATGAATAATATGGGGATGCTTTACCGCAACGGCGAAGGCGTCAAACAGGACTTTGACAAGGCGCTGGAGTGGTATCAGAAGGCACTGGACGCCGGCGAAACAGACAGCACCATTTACAACATCGGCTACCTGTACTATAGCGGTGCGGGCGGAGACCCGGACTACGCGACAGCAATGGAATGGTACCTGAAAGCTGCGGAGCTGGGCAATGAAAACGCAGCGTACATGATCGGACTGATGTACCACTTGGGCAATGGCGTGGAAAAGGACGATGAAAAGGCAATGGAGTGGTATCTGAAGGCCGCAGAGCTCGGGAGCGGCAGCGCCATGTACAGTATCGGCTACATGTACCGGGATGGAATAAGCGTTGATAAAGACTACGACAAGGCGGTAGAGTGGTTCCAAAAGGGCGTGAAAAACAATGACTCGACAAGCTGCTATTCCTTGGGCAAGATGTACGAAGAAGGCACCGGTGTCAAGCAGGACTATGGCAAAGCGCTTGAGTTGTACCAAAAAGGCGCGGACGCAAACTACTCGGGAGCTATGTTTGCTCTTGGCGAAATGTATGAGAAAGGCTACGGGGTCGAGAAAAACGAGAGCATCGCACGGGAGTGGTATCAGAAGGCCGCGGACCTGGGAAACAACTCTGCCAAAAAGAAGCTCCAGTAAGCAGACCGCAATACAGGGACCCGGCGTGAGGAACAACAACGATTGCCGCCGTGCAGGTAAAGGATAACGAAATCGCAGTGCCGCCGCTAAATGATATTGCGGCGGCATGTTTTCTGTGGTAAACTGAAATAAAGCTACAGGAGTGGGGAGGATAAAATGGAGTTCAAACGCTGTTACGGCTGCATGCGGGAGCTGGACGTGCCCGGAGCTGTATGCCCGAAATGCGGTTTTGACAATACAAACGATCCGTCCCGACAGCCGAATCACGCCCTGACCTGCGGCACGGTGCTCGGCGGACGCTATGTGCTTGGCCGGGTACTGGGTCAGGGCGGCTTCGGCATCAGCTATATTGGCTGGAACCTGACCATGGAGATCCCAGTCTGCCTCAAGGAGTATTTCCCAGATGGCGCTGCCATGCGCTCGGCCACGCAGAGCCGGCTTGTCTTCTGGGGTGCCAGTGAGAACGCACAGAACCTCAAGCAAAGCCGGGAGAGTTTCGTCAAGGAAGCCCGCAAGGCGGTCAAGCTGCGCGATCTGAACCATGTGGTGAAGGTCTGGGACGTGTTCTATGAGAACGAGACGGCCTATATCGTTATGGATTATATCGAGGGCGAGACGCTCAAGGATAAGCTCGTGCGCACACAAAAAACGCTGGGCGAGAAGGAGTGCGTCGAGCTGCTGACGCCCGTGATGCAGGACCTGGAGAAGGCGCACGCGCGCGGGATCATCCACCGTGACATCAAGCCCGAGAACATCATGCTGGACGCGGAGGGCGAGCCGATCCTGCTGGATATGGGCGCGGCGAAGGATCTGGCCAAGAGCGCCCGGAACGGAAGCACCCTGTCCTCGGCACTTGTGGTGAGTCAGGGCTTTTCGCCGCGTGAGCAGTACAGAGAGCACGGAAACATCGGCCCCTGGACGGACGTGTATGCCATGTGCGCCACGATCTGCTACTGCGTGACCGGCAAGGTCCCGCCCACGCCGATGGACCGCGAGGACGGGGTGGCCGTAGACATGGGCGCCTTTTCCCCCGCAATCGCGCAGGTGCTGGAAAAGGGCCTCGCACTCAGGATCGAGGACCGCATCCAAAGTATGGGCGAGCTGTTGAACGCGCTGACAGCGGCGCTGGCGAACCCGAACGTAAAACCGGAGCCACCCAAACCCAAACCACCAAAACCGGAGCCACCCAAACCCGAACCGCCGAAGCCCGAGCCACCTAAACCGGAGCCACCGAAGCCGCCGAAGAAAAAGAACCATCTTGTCCCCTTACTGGCTGTCGCGGCGGCCCTGCTTATCGCGGCGGGTGTGTATTTCATGAAAGGCAGACAGACCGACACCGTACTTGCGCCTCCGCCGAGCACAGATGTGACCGCGGCGGTGACAGAGAGCACGGAACCCACGCCGGAGCCTGCGCCCGTTACACCAGATCTGGCACGGGATACCAAGCACAGTTTTGTCAACGACTATGCAGGCATCCTCAACCTTAACGAGCAGAAGGAACTGTGCGATAGGGCGGCGCAGATTTCCGAGCAGTATGACTTTGGCGTAGGCATTGTGGTCGTGAACGATTACCGCGACTACGTCGAGGGCAATATCGAGACCTTTGCCGAGGAGGTCTTCCACAGCTACGGACTCGGCAGACGCAGCGACGAAGCGGGCGTGATCCTTGCCATGAGCATGAACGAGCGTGACTATGACATCTACACCCACGGGGATTTTGGCAACTACGCCTTCACCGATTACGGCAAGCAGCAGCTTGCCAACAGCTTCCTGGATAATTTCCGCCGCAACGACTGGTTTGGAGGGTTTCGGGATTATTTTGAGACCTGCAGCGAGCTTCTCAGCAAAGCAAGTGAAAGCAACCCTGTAGATACATGGATTCCAGATCAAGTAGGCTGATAAAGGCATCTCGTATTTTTATCACAAAGGAAACAAAAAAGCTCCCGGTTCGGGAGCTTTTTTGTTATAAGGATATGTCTTACGCGGTGAAGTCCGTGATGATATGTCTCGGGCAGACCTCGGCGCATTTGCCGCAGCCGATGCACTTTTCGGGATCGACTTCGGCCAGCGCGTCCTTGACGACGATCGCGCCCGCCGGGCACTCGCGCTGACACTTCATGCAGCCGATGCAGCCCGCGGTGCAGACCTTCATCACGACGCCGCCCTTGTCGTGGCTGGAGCAGGCGGGATGGATGCGCAGGCTCTCGGGGATGAGCTTCACAATGTTCTTGGGACAGGTGTCCACACACGCGCCGCAGCCGACGCATTTGGAGCGGTCCACACGCGCGATGCCGTTTATGACGTGCATGGCGTCAAACTGGCATGCGCGCTCGCAGTTGCCGAGACCGATGCAGGCGAAGGTGCAGAGCTTGTTGCTCTTGCCGCCGAAGAGCATCGCGGCCTGGCAGTCGATGGGACCGGTGTAGTTAAAGCGCTTTTCCGCCACACCCTCACAGCCGGAACAGGGGACGAAGGCGACCATCTTGTCGGCAGCGTCGGCGGAGACGCCCATGATCTCGGACACCTTCTCGGCCACGGCCGCGCCGCCCGCGACACATTTGTTGCAGGGGGCCTCACCCTTCGCGACCGCGGCGGCGTAGCCGTCACAGCCGGGGTAGCCGCATCCGCCGCAGTTGGCGCCCGCGAGGACCTCGCGCACGGCGGCCTGCTTGGGGTCGACCTCGACGTGGAAGATCTTGGAGGCAAAGGCCAGCAGCGCGCCGAAGAGACCGCCCAGCACGCCGAGGACCAGCATGGAAAGAAGTATCGTTTTCATAGCTTCACGCCCTCCTTATACCGGGATGGCCATGCCGCTGAAGCCCATGAAGGCCAGCGCCACGAGCGCGGCGGAGACAAGGCAGATGGAGAAGCCGCGGAAGCACTCGGGGTACTCGGCAAATTCCACGCGCTCGCGCACGCTTGCAAACAGAACGATCGCGAGCAGGAAGCCGATGCCGCCGGTGATGCCGTAGACCAGGGACTCGATGAAGTTGTAGTTGTTCTGGACATTCAGCAGCACCACGCCGAGAACGGCGCAGTTGGTGGTGATGAGGGGCAGGAAGATGCCGAGCGCGGAGTAGAGCGACGGGACCATCTTTTTCAGGAACATCTCCACAAACTGCACCAGCGCCGCGATGACCAGGATGAAGGCCAGGGTCTGCAGGAATTCCAGATGCAGGGCGACGAGGATGTACTCGTTGATGACCCAGCAGATGGCGGAGGCGAGACCCATGACGAACACAACCGCAAGGCCCATGCCGGCGGCGGTGTCCACCTTGTTGGAGCAGCCCAGAAACGGGCAGCAGCCGAGGAACTGGGAGAAGATGAAGTTGTTGATGAGGATCGCTCCCAGCGAGATCTGAATGATGTTGCTAAGCATTACTTCTCAGCCTCCTTCTCTTTCGCCGCTTTTTTGGCCTTCTTGTCCTCGGCCTTTTTCAGCGCGTACTGCATGGCGGCGATCAGGAAACCGAGGGTCAAAAAGCCGCCGAAGGGGAGGGACAGAATGGACGCGCCGTAGCTCTCGGGGAAGATCTGGATGCCGGCGCCGGTCCCGTCGAGGGTGAAGCGGAAGCCGTTCGAGATGTCTATAAGGCCGCCGCCGAAGCGCCCGGAGCCCAGGAACTCACGCACGACGCACATCACGATCAGCACGCAGGTGTAACCGAGGCCCTGGAAGATACCGTCGAAGAAGGAGTCCTTGACGGGCATCTTCTGGCAGAAGGCCTCCGCGCGGCCGATGATGATGCAGTTGACGACGATGAGCGGGATAAACACGCCCAGCGCCTCGCTCAGCGCGGGGACGAAAGCCTGCAGCAGCAGGTCCACGATGGTGACGAAGCCCGCGATGACGACCACGAAGATCGCAAGGCGAATTTCGCCCGGGATGATTTTCCGGATGGCGGAGATAACCACGTTGCAGCAGGTGAGGATGATGAGGACCGACAGGCCCATGCCGACGCCGTTGAAGAGCGTGGTGGTGATGGCCATGGTGGCGCACATGCCGATCTGCTGTACCAGGACGGGGTTGTTGGTGATCAGGCCTTCGGTAAACTGTTTTTTACGGTTCATTCTCTCAGCCCTCCTTAACCCAGAGTTTTGACGGCCTTGATGCTGGTCGCGACGGCCTCGGTGATGGCACGGGAGGTGATGGTCGCGCCGGTCAGGGCGTCGATGCTGCCGCCGGCGTTGGCGAGCGCGATGTTCTCATCCTGGCCGACAAACTGCTTGCGGAAGTTCACGCCGACCTCGCCGGTGCTGGCGGCGTTGGCGCCGAGACCGGAGGTCTCGGAATGCTCGATGACGGAGATGCCGGTGCACTTATAGTCGTTGTCCACGCCGACGGCGAGGGTGATGTTGCCCTGCGCGCCGGAGAACTTGGAGGTCACGACGTAACCGGCGCCCTCCGCCTTATGTACGGTGAGCACGGTGGGGAAGTCGGGGTTATCAAACTCGATCTCGTCGAAGCGGTCGGCCTTGAGGACGCTGGCGAAAGCCTCGGCGGTCTTGGCCTGCTTCTGCGCGTCGATGACGGGGTAGGTCAGCTCGTTGATGACGCCGAGCACGCCCGCGACGATGGCGCTGACGGCGAGAAGAACGAGGGCAAGCTTCAGAATTTTGTTCATGACACAGCCTCCTTGTTCTTTTTCGCCTTTTTGCTCAAATAGAAATCTTTGCGGGACACGCCGAACTGACGGCGGTGGCAGAGCTTGTCAAGGGCCCAGGTGGTGAGGTTCATGATGAGGATGGCGTAGGAGCAGCCCTCGGCATAGCCGCCGAAGTAGCGGATGAGCATGGTCAGCGCTCCGATGCCGATGCCGTAGATGATCTGGCCGTTGATGGTGACGGGGGAGGTAGAATAGTCGGTGGCCATGAAGATGCCGGTAAACATCACACCGCCCGCGCACACGTTCTGCAGCGCCCACTCAAAGCGGCTGTAGCCCGCGTGCCCGCCGAGAAAGCTCAGCACGAACACGGTGCCGATGACGGAGGCGGGGATACGCCAGCGGATGACCTTGCGGGCAATGAGGTAGGCCGCGCCCGCGAGAATGGCAAAGGAGCTGATCTCGCCGATGCTGCCGGGGATGGCGCCGAAGAAGCTCTGCGCCAGGGTGAAGGGCATCGGCGCGTCGCTGTAGAGGTAGCCCAGCGGGGTGGCGGAGGTGACGCCGTCGATGACCACGACGGTCAGCACGCCCGAATACGACGCGGTCAGGAACGCGCGGCCCGCGAGGGCGGGGTTTAAGAAGTTCTTGCCGATGCCGCCGTAGAGCTGTTTGACGATGACGATGGCAAAGAAGTCGCCGATGACCACCATCCACACGGGCGTCTGCGGGGGCAGCACCATCACGAGCAGCAGGCCGGTCACGGCGGCGGACAGATCGTCGATGGTGATGGACTTTTTGAGGAGCCTGCGGTAGGCCCACTCAAAGAACACGGCGGCGGCCATGCTCGAAACGACCAGCAGCAGCGCGTGCCAGCCGTAGCGGTACACGCCGAAGCCCACGATGGGAAGCGTGGCGATGATCACGTCGAGCATGATGCGCTGGGTGTCACGCACGGTGCGTACCTGGGGCTGGTACGTGACATCAAAGATCATGCGTTCTTTCTTCTCGTTCATTTTCCGGCCTCCTTCTTCGCGGCTTCCGCTTTGGCCTTCTCCTTGGCGTTCTTGGCCTGGATCATGAGCTTGGCGGTCTTGAATGCGTGGGTCAGCGGCATGCGTGCCGGGCAGCGGAAGGTGCAGCTGCCGCACTCGATGCAGTCGGTGACGTGGTACTTCTCCAGCATCTCAAAGTCGCGCTTCTTGTAATACTGGTACATGTAGGTCGGCTCAAGGCGCATGGGACACACATTGATGCACTTGCCGCAGCGGATGCAGGTGGGCTCCTCCACGGTGCGGTCCTCATCTTCGGTGAAGAAGAGGACGCCGGCGGTGCCCTTGACGGTGACCGCGTCGAGCGTGGTGGCGCAGATGCCCATCATCGGGCCGCCCAGGACGATCTTGCGCGGGGTGCGCACGAAGCCGCCGCACTGCTCGGCGATATAGCCGAAGCTGGTGCCGACGCGGATCACGGCGTTGACGGGAAGCTTGATCGCGCTGCCGTCGACGGTGACGATGCGCTCGACGACGCTCTTGCCCTCATAACATGCCTGATAGATGGCATAGGCGGTGCGGGTGGAGATGACGCAGCAGCCCACGCCCGCGGGCAGCCCGCCGGGCTTGACCTCGCGGTTGGTCATGGCCTTGATCTGCATTTTCTCGCCGCCCTGGGGGTAGAGGGTGCTCTCGGGCTCGATGATGATGCCCATCTCCTTCGCGCCGTGGGCATTGAGCAGGTCGATAGCGTCCTGCTTGTTCTTCTCGATGCCGTAGTAGACCTTGTTCACACCTTGCGCGATGCGGGCAAGCTCGATACCCTTCAGAAGCTCGTCCGGATGGTAGCGCATGGTGAGATGGTCGCCGTTGATGTAGGGCTCGCACTCGGCCCCGTTGATGATGAGGGTGTCCACCTTGCCGATACCGCTGGAAATTTTGAAGGCGGTGGGGAACATGGCCCCGCCCATGCCGACGACGCCGGCCTCGCGGATGCGCTGGAGAATGGACAGGGGGTCCTTGAGCTGCTCCCCGGTCAGGGGCGGCAGAAGCTCGGGTGTGTCGAGCCCGTCGTTTTCGATGACGACGGACATGACCATGTCCCCGAGGGGATGGGGCCGCGGCTCCACGGCCACGACCGTGCCGGAGACGGAGGCGTGGACGGGCGCGGAGACAGGCGCGGGATTCTCGCCGATCTTCTGGTACATGTTCACATGGTCGCCCTTTTTCACCAGCGGGGTGCAGGGCGCGCCGATGTGCTGCGCCATGGGGATGACGACCTGCTGCGGCGGTGCGATCACGGTCACGGGAATCTCGGGATGCTTCCGGTAATCGGGATGGACACCGCCCTTAAATTTAAATGCCATACACTTCACCTCGTTACATTTTACGTGGTACGGAGTTTACCTATATATATTATCATAAGTTCACGAGCGGTGTCTACTTTTTTCATCGGAAATTTTCGTAATTTTTCATGGCAAGTTTATCACAAGGCAAGGGCGATCTTGTGAAAACTTCACAAGAATTACGCCCAAAATTTGTCTATGTTAACGCAATGTCCAGGGCCATCATCAGCGCGAAGCCGCCGATGAAGGCAAGCGACCCGGCCCGGTCGGCGGCCTCGGGGCAGAGCTCGTGCGCCGTGACGTAGAGCATGGCCCCGGCGGAAAAGCTCAGGAGCCAAGGCATGGCGGGGTGTATGAGCGAGGCGGCGAACACCGCCAGCATCCCGAATACCGGCTCCACCGCGCCGGAGCCCATGCCCCAGAGAAACGCTTTGCCCCGCCCCATGCCCCGGCTCCTGAGCGGCAGGGACACCGCCGCCCCCTCGGGAAAGTTCTGGATACCGATGCCGAGGGCGAGAGCCAGCGCCGCCGCCAGTCCCTCCCCGTCGGCGGCGAGGGCGAAGGCGAGCCCCACCGCCATGCCCTCGGGGATGTTGTGGAGCGTGATGGCGGTAAAGAGCATGCGGTCCCGCCCCCGTGCCCCGCCCTGCAAAGCGTCCGCCGCCGTGAGAAAGAGCGCGCCGAGCAAGAGCCCCGCCGCCGCGGGCAGCCACGCGGGCAGCCGCCCCTCGGCGTTTATCTGCTCAATGGCGGGCAGCAGCAGGCTCCACACCGAGGCAGCAGCCATCACCCCGCCCGCAAAGCCGGGCAGAACGGTCCGGAAGCGCGGCGCTGAAGAGCGCAGGAAGAACACCAGCGACGCGCCGAGCGTCGTCATGAGAAAAATAAACTGTGTACCCGCGAGAGCCCACAGGAAGGTTGAAGTCATAAAAAAGCCCCTCCGCTGACAATCTGTTACCAGACTATGCGGAGGGGGGACGAAAAGTGAAAAGTGAAGAGTGAAGAGTGAAGAGAAAAGAAACGGTTTTGCATCATGAAAAATATGCCTTGCGGATAAATTCGCTCCCGGAAACGCGTGTGATTTTCGCTTACGCTCACAATGACACATTATTTTCACTTTCCACTTTCCACTTTTCACTTTCCAAACTCATCCTCTTCCCGGGTCGAGGATGCCGATGGATTCGATGGTGCTGTCCTCGCCGGAGAAGGCGGGCTCGCCGCTGTCGCGGATCTCCAGCTCACGCGCGATGTGCTCGAGCGTGTCGAGATCGTCCGTGCCGCTGACCATGACGAGCCAGCCCTTTTCACTGTTGAAGAGCAGGACATAATTGGCGCGCTCATAGTTCCAGCGCTGGGTGCAGTGGGTGTAGTCGCTGGAAAGCATCGTCACCTGCCAGTCGCCCCAGACTTCCTCCTTCACGGTGGTCACCTCGCCGTTGATGATGCGGCGGTGGTTGCCCGCGCGCACGTTCGATGCGCCCACAATGTAGGGGATGCTGGAGCCCTCGCCCTGATCAGAGAGATAGATCGCCCAGCCCTCGGGGTCGGTAAAGCCGAAGTCCGCCTCGCTCGGAAGGTAGAAGCAGCGAAACTCGGGCTGATTCGTGCGCTCGGCCGGGCCTTCGAACGTGAGCACCATCCCCGCGTCGGGGAAGCTGAGCTTGTAGTCGGTCTTGAGTTTGCCGTCCTTGTCTACCGCGCGGTAATGGCCCGTCACGGGCTCTTCGGCCTTTTTGAGGCCCATGAACCAGCCGGAGGCGGCGTAGGCGACGGTGCCCATCAGGGCCGCGATCACGGCGACAAGCAGCAGCGTGCGCAGCGTCCGCTTAGCTTTCCGACGCATCTTCGGCTGCTCCGCCCCGATTTTGGCCATGACAGACGCGTTTACGCGCCTTGCCATGTCCCTGTCTTCCGCCCCGAGGCTCACGTCCGTCGGGCAGCTTTCGTCCATGAGTTCAGAGATTCGGATCTGCACAGCTGTACCCCCTTTCACCGAAGTACTCCCGCAGACGTTCCCGCCCGCGCCGGAGCCTGGTGCGCACCGTGGCGGCGTTCATATCCAGCACGGCGGCGATTTCGTCGGTCTTCTGATAGAGAAAATAGTGGCGCTTGAAAATCTCGCTGTCGGGCTCACCGAGGGAATCCACCGCCTCCCGGGCAATTGCTGTGAGCTCTTCGCGCAGGACGCTTTCCTCCATGCCGTCCGGCACGGCAATTTCCAGCAGATCATCGTCCAGCGGCTCATTGAGCCGGTGAGAGCGCAGGACATCCTTGGCGCAGTTGCGCACAACGGCGGCAAGCCAGGGCTTTAATTTACCGGGCGTGACCTCGTCCCGGTGCTCCCAGAGCCGGACAAAGGTGTCGGAGACGGTTTCCTCCACGTCCTCGCGGCTCATCGGCGGGTCCATGATGTTGGAGGCGACGGTGTAGAGATAGGGCGTGTAAAAGCCGATGATCTCTGAAAGCGCCCCGGTGTCCCCGGCTTTCAGCTCACGCAGTACGGCGCGTTCGTTCATCCCTCGTACACCTCCCTGTTGGGGCCGAAGGGCAGGCTGCGGTCAGGTTCTGCCCGCGCCAGCTCGTCCGCTTCCCTGAGCTTCACAAGATAGCGCCCCGGCAGCTTTTCGCTCCAAAAGGACAGCTCAGCGGGCGTCAGGCGCACCACGCACACACTCTCCGCTTTGTCGAGGTATGTATAGAGATCGGAGTCGATGCCCCCGGCCCACAGGACCTGGGCAAGCATCAGCCCGTCCTGCGCCCATCCGTTGGGGGTATACTCCCGCAGGGTGAAGTCACAGACCTCGTCCCGCGCGCGCTTCTCCAATTCCTTGAGGGTCTCGTCCTCAAAGTAAAAGCAGCCGCGCTTTTCATAGGCTTTCAGGTCTTCCTCCGTCTGTTCATAGAGGCCGCCCGGCCAGTAATCCACATCGAAGCGCTCGCGTACCCCGTCATAGAGCTGCTCGAACGAAAAAGGCTCGCCCGCTTCCTCGCTCAGCTCAAAGAAGCGCGCCGGGGTCATGGTCACAACCGTGAGGTAGTCCCAGGTGTCCAGCCCCTCGAAGAGCGTGTGCTGGGCGATCACCCTGGCATCCACGCCGTCCAGGGCGTCGAAGTACCGCGCCATGCGCATGGCCTCGCCCTCATCCAGCTCAAAGCGGGCGCTGTGCGGGACGAAGGGATACGGTTCGTCCTGCGGGAGATTGCGGAACATCTCCAGCTCGTCGCTCTTGGCGCAGAAGCGGCCGAACTTTTCATGAAAATGCGCCCACATGTCCTCGATGCTTTCATAAACCACAGGCTCCGCTTGACCTTCCTGGACAGCGCTGTCCTCAAAGACACGCACATAGGGTGTAGCCTCCGGGGCATGGGTGGGCCAGGGTTTTGTTATAGGCGAAGCCTCCGCCGCTGCGCTCAGGATGGTAAAGCTCAGGAGCGGGACCAGGATAGAACCAACGATCTTTCTCTTCATGGGTTTCTCCTTTCGAGTGCACTTACCTATATAAACGGATCGAGGGAGAAAAATGTTTCAGTACATTGAAAAAACTTGCCGCAAAAACCGTAGGGGTCGATCCCCAGATCGACCCGCTGCAGCTCGCACAATGGCGTCCTGCAGCGGGCCGATGAAGGCATCGGCCCCTACGACATGAATTGAGGCAATATGTTTATCCCACCAGCTTCAATAAATCCTTATCGGTATACACCTTGAGCTTCGGGAGGTTCTGCCGCTCCGCCCGCTGCTCGACCATGGCCAGCATGAGATCGTAATAGTCCTTGTCTCCCATGTCCAGCTCCCGGGCCGTGTACGGCAGCTCTGTTTCCAGATAATCCCTTAGGCTTCCCGCCGACTCCCCTCTGTGGGCGATGAGCCATTCCAGCGCATCGCGCTCGGTGAGCGTGCGGTCTATGTAATACAGCCGCCCCGACAGGCCGTAGAGCACGCGCCGCGCGTCCATGTAGCCGATGTCCATGTCGCGCCTTGCCTGCTCGGCGGTGAAGTTCAGCACGTGACCGAGATCGGCGTAGGTACGGATGGTGGTGATGTTTACGTTATCGGGGATTTTAAAGCGCTTTTCAACGCCGAGGCTCGGCAGGCGCACGGCGATAATGTCCCTGTAGCCGTGTTTCACCAGCGCGTGCAGGGGGATGGCGTCCACAAAGCCGCCGTCGGCGTAGAATTTGCCGCCCAGCTTTTCCAGGCGAAAGCTCGGGTGGTAGGCGGAGGCCAGGAGCATGTCGCAGATCTCATTCTCCGGCAGCTCGTTCACATGCACCTCAAGGCCCTTGCGGTCGGTGAGGGAGACGGTGGAGATATAGAAGTCCACGTCCGAGGTTTTGAGCCTGTGTTCGTCCACAACGCTGCGCACCCAGGCGCGAAGCGGCGACACGTCGAGCCCGCGGTTGAGAATGATGTCCACCGCCTGGGGCAGCAGCTCCGACCAGTCGTCGGCATCCAGCCTGCCCTCCAGCAGGTTCTTGAAGGTGTCGGCGTCCAGGCTGCCCAGGGAGATGACCTGGGACGGGTGAATGTTTCTCCAGCATTCCACGGCGCGCGGAAGATCGCGCATGGCCATCAGCGCTCCGTTGAGCGCCCCGACGGAGGTGCCGGACACCGCGTTATACTTCACGCCCGCCTCGTCCAGCGCCTTCCAAACGCCGATCTCGTAGGCGCCCTTGGCCCCACCGCCCTCGAGCGCAATGGCATAGGTTTTGCTCACGTCAAATTGCAGCCGCACGGTCAGCACTCCCTTTCAGCTTTTTATGTGCCTATTATATCATATTCGGGGAGTGAAGTAAATGAAAGAAGCCTCAAATTGCCTTCCCCTCCAGGGGAAGGCAAGTGTTGTATTACAGCATCCCGACGGCCCACAGCACCGCGAGCGTCACCGCCGCGCCGAGCAGGAAGGCCGCCAGCGGGCGCAGGCTTACCCGCTCCATGCCGGGCAGGGCGTCCTCGGTATAGCTCTCGGCGGCGCGGGCCGCCTGGCGCAGCAGCTCCTCCCGGCTGACGCCCGGCTCGCGCAGGGCTTCGTCGCGCAGAATAAAGACCGCCTCGGAGAACATGGGGTCAGGTGTCTGCACCACCACCGCGCGCCTCAGCTTTCCTCTCAGACGCGGCGGCAGCGTGCGCCGGGGCGCGCGGGAGACAAACAGCCCCTTCAGCCGCCCGGCAAAGGAGCGCAGGGGACTCGGCGGGCGGATCATGGCCGCTCCTCCACCCGCACCGTCACGACCGTCATGTCGTCGAGCGCGCCGTACAGCTCCTCGGCCTGCTTGAGTACCGCCCGGGCAAGACCCTTCATGTCGTCAAAGCCCTGTAAAAGCAGGTTCTTTAGCCACTCATCCTCGGCATCCGCGATCACGCCGTCGGTGGCGATGACGGCGGTGCAGCCGGGCTTTAAGCGCATGCGCACCACATCGGGCGCTGTGCCCTCCCCAGCGGAGAGACCCGCGGCCAGGGTCTCGCCCTTGACGCGGCGGATGTTCCTTCCGGCCAGCACGTAGGAGGGCGCCGCCCCGTATTTATAGAAGCTCGTCTGGCCCGTGAAGAGGTCCACGCACATGAGATCGACCGTGGCAAAGCCCCAGCTCTCCGCGTCGCGCAGAAGGAGGACCGAGTTCAATAGCTTCATGGCGACGGCGGGCTCCATCCCGGCGCGCAGGAACTTTTCCAAAATGCCGATGACGCGGCGGCTGTCCTCGGCGGCCTCGTCCCCGCAGCCCATGCCGTCGGAGAGAATGACGCACAGGACACCGGCGTCGGTTTTGAAATACGTACCCCGGTCGCCGCTGACCTTTTCGCCCTGCTTCTTCATCGCCGCGATGCCCACGGAGACAGCAAGCGGCTCCGCCTCCAGAAGCTCCAGGCGGGAGGCGTCCTCCTCCGGCCTGACCGGCTGGCACAGGCGCACGCCCGCGATCTCCGAGAGCTTTTCGAGATACCCCTCCTCATGCAGCAGGGGCGACAGCCGTCCGCTTTCGATCACGATGCGAAGCCTCCCGCCCCCGTCCCGGTAGACGGCGGCGTCCGCGTCGATCTCCAGACTTCTGAGATAGCGCAGCAGGCGGCGCTCGACCAGGGGGTCGGCCCCGCTGACGCTGCCGAGCTCGGCGGCAAAGCGCTCGAGAAGCTGGGACACGTCCGCAAACTGTCCCCAGGCCACGCTCCGGTTCTCCGCAAGCCGGGCGCGAAGCTGCCGCCGGTAGCTCATGCCCCGCAGCTCCCCGTTCACGGCGGCGACGAAGGCGGGCAGGCCCACGCACTTTTCCCGGAAGTAGCCGGGCAGGTCCTCCACCGCGAGGCTGCCGTGCTCGACCATGGCCTTTGTCGCGTCGTTGAGGGCGGAGAGGGTGTCCACATACTCCGCGTTCCAGCAGCGGTTTTTGAAGCGGCAGCCCACGCACACCTCGTCGGCGGCTCGGTCGAAAATGCGGGCGATGTTCTCGTCGTTGACCGGCGCGGTCACGTTTTTGCGCACGGTTTCAAAAAGCTCCCCGTAGGCTTCGCTGAGCCTGCGCAGGCGCGAGGCCTCAAAGCGCCTGAGGCCCGATTCCCCGCAGCCGCGGTCCATGCATTGGAGCACCACCCCCACGCGGTTCAAGAGCGAGGCGGGCAGGATCATGAAGATGACCGAGGCGCAGAAGGTCTCAAACAAGGCGCTCACCGGCTGGACATATCCCCACGCGCACACCGTCGCGAGTGCCCCGGCGAGGACAAAGGACAGCACATACACCACGCGCCCGTGCCGCCCGAACACCCCGGACAGCAGCCCCGAGAAGGCGTAGGCCATGGTGTAGTAGAGCGGCCCGTCGGCGGAGAGATCCATCGAAAGGCCCAGCACCGTCCCCACCGCGGCCCCGGTGAGCATGCCGCCCTTCATGGCGGAGGTCATCACCAGCAGCAGCGCAAGAAATCGCCCCAGCGACACCACGCCGAAGAGGACGACGCGCGACAGGGCCATCAGCGCGCAGGAGGCCAGCACCATCAGCGAAACCGAGTGCCTGAGCTCGGCGGTCTCTGAGGTGCGGAGCGTTGCGTCCAGCGCGTCGCGGAAAAAGTAGGTCCCGCCGAAGGCCAGCGTCAGCTCCAGGAAAAGCTCCGCCATCACCGGCGCTGCCCCGCCCTCAAAGGCAAAGCTCCCGAGAAAGCCCGTCAGGCCCATCACGAGCGCCGCTGCGGCGGGCATAAAGTACTCGCTCCTGTACGCGCCGGACTCGTGAAAGACGAAGGCGATGGTATACACCAGCACCGAGGCCGCAATATAGCGGATGCCCCATTCAAGCCCCCCGCTCAGAAGATAGCCCAGGGACGCCCCCAGCAGCGCGAACACTCCGCTTAAGCCTGCCCCGGAGCAGGCCACCATCGCCATGCCGAAGGGAGCACCGCCCGACAGCACGCGCGCGCAGGCCATGACCCCGCCCATGAGCAGATACAGCCCTGCCCGCCCGGCGAGAAAGAAGCGCCTGTCCATGCCCTCCGCCGCACCGCGCAGCCCGGCAGCCTTTCCCTGTCCCCCAAGATCCATGTCTATGCCCTCCAGAGTTTACATAAGATACGATCATTATAGTTATGTAACGTGGCGAAGAAGGGCGTTTGGCGCTGTTGATTCCGCAATCATTTATGGGAAAGCGGAAAGCAAATTAAAAAAGTTGTAATCAGCCCCAAGGCATGGTAAAATATTTAAATCTGTTATACTGGGAGGTGTTCCGGTTGGAGGAAAACGAAAAGCCTGAACAGGGCGAGGGCCTGAATTACGAGTCCCTTGTCGAAAAGCAGACCGATCAGCTGGAGGAGCTGCTGGACCGCCATGACATGAAGGAGCTGCAGCGCCGCATGGAGGAGCTTAACGAGTTCGACGTGGCGGAGTTCCTCTCCAGGATCGACGACAACCGCATGCCCATGGTCTTCCGCCTGCTGTCGAAGGAGACCGCGGCGGACGTTTTCGCAAACTTTGAAGCGCCCGAGCAGGAGCGCATCATCAATTCCATCACCGACTCCGAGCTTGCCGGGATCATGGAGGAGCTGTATGTCGACGACGCGGTGGACATTGTCGGGGAGCTGCCCGCGAACGTCGTCAAGCGCGTCATGCGCGCCGCCACCCCCCAGACTCGCAACCTCATCAACCAGTACCTGCGCTATCCGGAAAACTCCGCCGGCAGCATCATGACGGCCGAGTTTGTGGATCTCAAGAAATACATGAGCGTCAAGGAATCCATCGCCCGCATCCGGCGCATCGGCGAGGACAAGGAGACCATCTATGTCTGCTTTGTCATCGCGGCCGACCGGCGGCTGGAGGGCATCGTGACGGTGAAGGACCTGCTGCTGTCAAGCGACGACACCATCATCGAAGACCTGATGGAGACCAACGTGGTCTTCGCCTCCACCACCGAGGACCAGGAGAGCGTGTCGGCGAAATTTGCCGACTACGACCTGATGGCTCTGCCGGTCGTGGATAACGAGCGGCGGCTTGTGGGCATCGTCACCGTCGACGACGTCATGGACGTCATGGAGCAGGAGGCCACCGAGGACATGGAAAAGCTCGCCGGTATGCTCCCCTCGGACAAGCCCTATTCCCGCACGGGCATTGTGGAGATCTGGAAAAACCGCATTCCCTGGCTCATGTTCCTCATGCTCTCGGCAACCTTCACCAGCATGATCCTGACCTCCTTTGAGGACATGCTCGCCGTGCAGGCGGGGCTGGTGGCCTTCATCCCCATGCTCATGGGCACCGGCGGCAACTCCGGGGCCCAGGCGTCCACGGCGGTCATCCGCGCCCTGTCGCTGGGCGATATCGAGCCGCGCGATGCTCTGAGCGTGGTGTGGCGTGAGCTGCGGGTCGCGTTTCTCTGCGGCATTGCTCTCGCGGCGGTGAACTTTGTGAAGATGCTCCTGCTCGACGGGATGCTGCTGCACAACGACGCGGTCACGGTCCCAGTGGCGGCCACGGTCAGCATGTCCATCGTGTTCATCGTTCTCTTCGCAAAAAGCGTCGGCTCGATGCTGCCGATCCTGGCCGAGAAGCTCGGCGTGGACCCCGCCGTCATGGCAAACCCGCTCATCTCCACGGTGACGGACGCGGTGTCCCTGCTTATCTATATTTATGTGGCAAAGCTCATCCTTCATATTTAAGGAGAGAATCATTATGGACAATATACCCCTGACCGGGCAGTCCCCGACAGAGCATACCCGGGGATACCTCAAGGAAAACTTTGAGCGCATCGCCTATTACATCCTGCTTGCGTGGTGTATGCTGCCGATCATCATGTGCATAGACTATGTCATTTGCGGCATGCTGGGAAAGTATCCTTCCGCGGAGAAAACCCTGAGCATGGGACTGACTCCGGGCTATGTCAACTATAGTCTCGCGCTGCGCAGCTACCAAATCCTGTTTTTTGTTCTGGGTGCGGTCACGTTCTGCTTTGCTCTGCTGGGCGTGCTGTACAGCCGCAGGAGGCTGTTCAGCCTTCGGTCCGTAAAAAGAAGACCCTGGCTGTATCTGCTGGGCCTTTTCCTCCTCTGGGCGCTTGTCTGCGCGCTGCTTGGCAAAAATCGCGTGACCTCGCTGATCGGCGAAGGCTATATGCGGGACGGCTGGCTGAGCTACCTTGTGTACGCCTCCGTCTTTCTCTGCGCCACTGCCGTCCGGAATGAGGACTACCGCAGAAATATTCTGCGCTGCTTTGCCGGCGTGATCTGCTTTCTCGCACTCATCATGCTGGTGCAGGAATCGGCCGACAACGCCTTCCTCAACTATATCTTTTCTTCGCGCCGGGCTTCGGTCTTCAATCAGTTCAACCATTTCGGCTATATGCTGTGCATGGCGCTGATTACGCTGGCGGGTCTGTTCCTGTATGACAGGCGGGCAAAAAAATGGCTCCACTGGTTGTACCTTGCGGGGACGATCTACCTTGCTTACGCGCTGATTGTCAACGATACGTTCGGCGCGATCCTGGCCGTGATCGTGTCGGTGCCTGTGGTGCTGATTGTCTATGTGCGTTCCGGCAGAAAGCTGAACTGGCGTGCTGTTGTTCCGGTGCTGGTGCTGCTCCTGCTGGCAGGGCTGTGCTTCCTTATGCTTTCTTCCGGCGGAAACAGGCTCGTAAAAAACTTTACGCAGCTGGAAAAAGATCTCGTGAAGATCTTTACGCATGCTTCCGATGCGGGCAATGCCGGGACGAATCGTTTCCGCCTTTGGCAGGAGACAGTCGGTGTTATCAAAGAGAACCCGATCACAGGTGTCGGCCCCGAGGGATTGGTTCGGAACGATTCCCTGACCGACAATCTGCTGCCGCACAACACCTATCTGCAGATCGCGGCTTATACGGGGATCGTCGGCCTGCTTTTGTACCTTGCGGCGCTGTTCAGCTTCGCAAAGGACCGCTGGCGCCGCATCCGCCGTCTTGAACCGATGGTGCTGGTCGCGGCGGGCGGTGCGTTCGCTTATCTGGTCTCTGCTTTCGTGGGCGCCCCGGTGTTCAACACCGAACCGTATTTCTGGCTGTTTTTGGGCATCACGGCTTCCGCGCAGGCAGCCGGCAGACCGCTGCTGTATCCCGATGCGGAGGAACCGGAGGAAGAGGACGAGCTTGCGCCGATCCTGCTCACGCGCATTCTGCGCGTCTTCCCGCGCCGCTGTGAGGGCATGGCCTTCAGCCTTTTGCTGGCATGGTGCCTGCTTCCGGCTGCCGTCAGCATCATCTTTCTCATTACCGGCGCCCTCGGCAAATACCCGACGGAGGATGTGATCCGGAGCCTGGGCCTGATCCCCGGCCAGATCAATTACACATCGGCTGTCAGGACTTACCAGACCCTGTTCTTTATCCTGGGCGCACTTACGGTTTTCTATGCAATTTTGTGCCTGGCCCTCTGCCGCAGGGAGGTGTTCAGCCGTGAATCTCTCCGGCAAAGGCCGTGGTATTATTTCTTCGCCGGGCTGCTTGCCTGGGCGGTCATCTCCTCCTGCGCCTCCGATTTCTTTTACCACGCTTTCCTCGGCGGCACATATGTCCGCGACGGCCTGGCAAGCTATTTCATCTATGCTTCCCTGTTCCTGTGCGCCTCGGTCATCAAAAGGGAGGATCACCGCAAGGCTGTTCTGCGCTGCTTCGTCGGGGTGATCTGCTATCTGGCGCTCATCATGCTGATCCAGGAGACAACGGAAAACCGCTTTCTCAACTATGTCTTCTCTTCGCGCCGGGCCACTGTCTTCAACCAGTTCAACCATTTCGGCTATATGCTGTGCATGGCCTTCGCCTGCGTGACGGGGCTGTTCTTCCATGAGCGGCAAAGCGGGAAAAATACCCACTGGGTATATGCCGCGCTGGCACTGTATCTGACCTGCGCACTGGTCGTCAACAACACTTTCGGCGCGATCCTCGCCGCGGCGCTGTCCGTGCCGGTGATCCTGATTTTCTATTTGCGCTCCGGCAGGAAGCTGAACCGGAAGATCACGGCGCTGTCCGTGGTGCTGATCTTGCTGGCATTCGTGCTGTTCTTTGCGCTGTCGTCCGGGGAAAACAACCTTTCGGAGAACTTCACGCAGCTCTGGCGCGACCTTGGGAAGATTGCCGCCCATGCTGAGGATGCCGGGGGCGCCGGCACGGGCCGCCTGCAGCTCTGGAAGGACACCCTGCAGAGGATATCCGAGCGCCCGATCTTCGGCTTCGGTCCGGAGGGCTTCTTCGGCAAAAACGCCATCACCGACGACAAGCGCCCGCATAACGAATATCTGCAGATCGCGGGCTATCTGGGCATCCCCGCACTGCTGCTGTATCTGGCCGGGCTTGTCACGCTTGCGCTGCATCAGTGGCGGCGCCTGAAAAGACTCAGCCCCATGGTGATCGTCGCCTCCGGCATGACGGTGGCCTATCTGATTTCGGCCGTTGTCGGCAACCCGGTGTATAATACTGCGCCGTACTTCTGGCTCACACTCGGCCTGACGACAGGCGTTTGCGCCGGAGAAAAGCCGCTGCTCTGCCCTGCGCAGACAGAAGGCGGCCCGGAAAAAGGCGCTGTCCACTTTGTGCGCCTGAGCCTGCTTTTATGCGTGCTTTTGTGCCTTGCCGCGGCCATGAGTCTGCTGGGTGAGCGGAGCCGTGAGCTGGAGGACCTGCGCACCATGCAGGCGGCCGAGAGCAGGGCAATGAAGTTCGTTGAACCCTCGTCGGTCAAAGATAAGGCGGCTTACTACTGGTACGACAAGAAGAAGGAGTATCTATACCCCGCCTTCATGGCGCCTCCCGAGCCCTACGGCGCGGGCGGAACCAATGCCGGCGGCGGCAGCGCCGCATTCCTGAGAGATAACGGCTATGTCTACAAATATGATGAAAACGATGACTACAGCGACAAGATCATCGTTGTCGCCGTCGCGGCCGGTCCCGCAGACGAACTGCAGGCTGCCGTGACCTGGTACACGCCGCAGGGCTGAACGTGAAAGGAGACGAGCATGCATATCCCGAGCGGCGCGAGCCAGACTGTGGAGCTGCTGCCGTTTGAAACGGCCCTGGCCCTGTCCGGGCAGGGGGACAGCTACGACAGGAGCCGCTGGCTCTATGTGCCCGACTTTTATACCGAATACCGTTACATACTCGGCACTCTTGGGGCAAACCCGCTCATCTGCATCGGCGTCAACCCCTCCACCGCCGAGCCCGGCAATCTGGACAACACCCTCAAATCCGTCCGGCGCATCGCGGACTTCAACGGCTTCGACAGCTTCATCATGTTCAATGTCTACGCCCAGCGCGCGACCCGGCCGGACGACATGGACCGCGTGCTCAATGAGCGCTTGCACCGGGAGAACATGGCGGCCTTCCGCCATGTCCTGTCCCGGGTGGACGGGGACTGCCGCCCCACGGTCTGGGCGGCCTGGGGCGCGGTGATCGAAAAGCGGCCCTACCTGCCCGGCTGTGTGCGTGATATGGTCTCAGTGGGCGAGGAGTACGGCGCACGCTGGGTATGCGCGGGCAAATGCTCCAAAGCGGGACATCCCCATCATCCGCTCTATCTGCGAAAAGATGAGCCGGTGCGGGACTTTGATGTGAACACTTATCTGGATCTGATCGGAGGCTGAGGCATGGACATACGCGAGGCGATCCAACACTATATCCCCTTCAACGAACAGGAGGAAGCCGACAAGGCGCTGATCCTCGATTTCCTCTCAAAAAACGGCGACGCTTTTTACCGCAGCAATCTTGTTGCCCACATGACGGCCTCGGCCTGGGTCGTCAATCCCGCACGGGACAGGGTGTTGATGGTGTATCATAAAATCTATGACTCCTGGTCCTGGACCGGCGGACATGCCGACGGGGACGAGGACCTGGCCCGTGTCGCTCTGCGCGAGCTGCGGGAGGAGACCGGCGTGAAATCCGCCCGGCTTTTGAGCGGGGATATCTTCTCCCTGGAGTCCCTCACCGTGGACGGCCACGAAAAGCACGGCGCCTATGTGCCGAGCCATCTGCACCTGAATGTCACCTATCTGCTGGAGGCGGACGACCGGGACGCGCTCACCGTCTGCGAGGAGGAAAACAGCGGCGTGCGCTGGTTCGGCCTCGACGAGGCGCTGCTGGCCTCCTCGGAGCCCTGGTTTGTCGAGCGCATCTACCGCAAGCTCAATGAGAAGCTGCGCGCGCGTTTCGCGTAATATCTCCTGCCTGGGGAGATATACTGTGAGGGGAGGTGACAGCCGTGGAACAACTGAAGAACTGGCTGTATGAGCTGGTCGTGTTTATTGCCCGCGTCCATGATGCGGTGGCAGATTATAACCGCACCCTCTCCTCTCCGCTCACGGACAAGGAGATGCACTTTATCGTCGTCGGCGTATTCGGCCTGCTGTTTTTCCTGCTGATCCTGCCGCTGTTCGTCTTCCTTACACGGAAAAACAGAGCGGGCCTCATGGCGTGGCTGCTCACATTTATGACGGTGATGTTTGTCACCTTCGCCATTGAGATCGGACAAGAAATGACCGGCACCGGCGGCATGGAGCTGGCCGACATCGTCTATGGCGTTGTCGGCTTTCTCGCGGCCTCCGCTGCTCTCGGTATCCTGTACCTGCTGTATCTGCTGATCAGATGGCTGCTTGCAAAATAACGCCCCTCGTACCGGATGATGGCGATCACCCAAATTGGCGGGGATAACAATTGTGCCCGTCCTTCCCGAATAACACTGCCTGTCAGGAAACACGAACCGCCTGCCCCAAAAGAGGCAGGCGGTTTTCATCACAGCAGGTTCTTATGTTCCTCGTAAAACTCCCGGTAGTCCTTGAGCATGTACTTCAAAAGATTCGGGGTGTCGAGCTGGTAGGGACACTTGGAGGCGCAGGAGCGGCACTCGAGGCAGTCCTCGATCTTGTTCATCTTGGCCTGCCATTCCTCGGTCATGTACTGCTGCCAGGGGGAGCGGCGCAGCAGCATATTCATGCGCGCGCAGTTTCGGATCTCGATGCCCACGGGACACGGCATGCAGTAGCCGCAGCTGCGGCAGAAGGAGCCGGAGAGCTCCTGCCGTTCCTTTTTGATGAAGGCGTCGAGCTCCGCGTCCATGTGCGGGTCCTCCTCGGCGGCGTCGAGCCAGGCCTGCAGCTCCTCCATCTTCTGGATACCCCAGATGGGAACCACATTGTCATAGAGATTCATGAAGGCGTGGCAGGCGCGCACATTGGTGAGCATGCCGCCCGCAAGGCCCTTCATGGCGATGTAGCCCATGTCCGCCTCTTTGCATTTCTCCGCGAGGGCCAGGTCGCGTTCTGAGGAGATATAGCTGAACGGAAACTGCAGCGTCTCAAACCAGCCGGACTTGATGCAGTCTTCCGCCACCTGAACGCGGTGGGTGGTGACGCCGATATGGCGGATCCAGCCGCGCTCCTTTGCCTCCAGCGCCCCGGCGTAGGCCCCGTCCGGATCGTTGGGATCGGGCACCTCCGGCACCTGGTGGAACTGGAAGAGGTCGATGTAGTCGGTCTTCATCATCTTGAGGCTGTTCTCGATGTGGGCCAGCACCCCCGCCTTGTCGCGCGCGGCGCTCTTGGTGGATATCACGATCTGATCGCGCACATCGCTGAGGGCAAGTCCGATCTTCTCCTCGCTGTCGGTATAGGCGTTGGCGGTATCGAAGTAGCGGATGCCGCCGTCGTAGGCCGCCTGCAGGAGTTTCACGGCGTAGTCCTTGTCACAGCGCTGCACCGGCAGGCAGCCCATGGAGGTCTTGGTGACAACAAGGCCGGTTTTTCCGAGTGTGAGTGTTTTCATGGATATTTCCCCTTTATATCTTGGTTTTTGCCGGAGGAGTTCAGCGGAGTCCTCTCTTCTGATTTTTCGCCTCACAGAGCGAACCCTCGCGCCGACCAAACGCGGCGTGTCACGCACCGCCGCGTGCGATAAGCGCGAGTTATCAATTGCGAATCATATTCGCAATTGAATGTTAAAACGGCCAGGTCGGAAGCCAGGAGCGGAGTATGCTTCTCCCGACCGGCAGGCCCGCCAGCACCGGGAAGAACAGGACAAAGACCGCGGTGCTCAGCAGCACAAAGCCGTCCACATACAGCTTTCCGTAACGGACATTGCGCTCCATCAGGTCAAAGCAGCGGCCCAGGGCCAGGGCCAGAAATATGGTGCAGGGGAAGTAGTGGTAGGCAAAGGTCAGGCGCGGCACCAGCACCCAGGGCAGCAACTGGGCCAGATACCCCAGCAGAATGAAGGCCGACACCTTATCCCGCCGTGCAATACTGAGGTAGCCCAGCACGAACAGCGCAAGCAGTCCGCCCCAGCACAGTACGGGGTTTACAAAGGCGCCGAAGCTCACCGTCCGTCCGTCCGCGAGGTAGTCCAGATAATAGAGGATGGGCCGGATATCCAGCAGCCACTGATACCAGT
Organism: Oscillospiraceae bacterium; assembly: GCA_902799075.1. GTDB lineage: Bacteria > Bacillota > Clostridia > Oscillospirales > Oscillospiraceae > Limivicinus. The sequence goes on from CADBYZ010000006.1 coordinate 30,908, forward strand.
GGGAGGAATAGGGATGGGTGGCGACGAGCTGGGAGTGGTAGTTGAACATATAGCGCTGGTTATCCAGCACAATGTTCAGATAATCGGGGCTGAGAAGATTCGTCTTCCCCTGGGCCACGCCATAGGGGATATAGGACAGATAATAAATCAGACCCGGCACCAGGATGAAAAACACCACGCAGAAAAGCGCGTTTTTCACAAAGCCACGGAAATCCAGCCGCCCGGCCCGCGCCTCGCGGATGACCCACAGCGCCCAGATCACCGCAAGGCCAGCCCCGGCGTAAAAGCAGGTCCACTTGCTCGCAGCGCCGAGACCGAAGCTCACCCCGCACAGGGCGAGGTCCCGCAGCCGCCCCTCGGTGACGAACAGATACATGTACAGATACATCAGCAGGATGAAAAAGACGGCGTAGGTGTCGATGGTGGCGATGCGCGTCTGGACAAAGTGCATGAAGTCCGTCGCCATCAGGATCATGCAGGCGGCGGGCGTGATGCGTCCGCCGAAGAGTTTTTTGGCAAAGTAGTAGAGGATCGGCAGCATCAGCACGCCGAAGAGCGTCCCTGAAAAGCGCCAGCCGAAGGGCGTCATGCCGAAGAGCTTGATGCCGAAGCCGATGATCGCCTTGCCGAGGGGCGGGTGCGTGATCTCATAGGGATAGACGCCGTTGAGCTGCTCCCAGGCGGTGCGGGCGTGGTAGATCTCATCAAAGTAGCTGGAGTTCATGAAGGTCTGACGCTTCGGGCACAGCGCCTGCTCGTCCGTAAGCTCCGGATGGTTTGCGCTGAGCGCGATGGTCTCCCCGTCCTCCGTCTTCGCCGCGACCTCGCCGAGCCAGACATTGCCCCTGCCAAGGATGCGCAGCGTGCCGCCGGTCACGGGCTGCGAGAGTTCCACCTCGTGCCACTTGAGCACATCTCCGTGGCTCTGCTCCAGATCGGCCAGGTGGACATTGCGTCCGTCCGCGCCGGTGTAGTCGATGCTGTAGTCGCCGATGCCGACGCCGGAAAAGATCATCAGCTTTGCCGCCGCGCCGTCGTCCGGATCAAGCCCGAGCTGCGCGGTCTCGTTTTCCATTCTGACAAAGCTCTCGGGGGAGGCGGTGTTGCCGAGGCCCATAAAGGCCGCAACAGCGTAGACGACGGTGACGCCCGCCACAACGAGCATGTCCGCCCGGTCCATGCGGCGCTTTCCCCCGCCGAGTTTGCAGATGCGCAGGTCGGGCAGAAGCATGAAAAAGACGGTGATGAGCAGAAAGCAGGCGGCGGGAAGAAAGAATTTTGTGATTTCAAACATAGGCGTTCAGGTACGCCCCCGGTTCCCCGGGGGCGCTTTCCTTAGAGTGTTTTCAGGATCTCGTGCAGCTCGTGCACGTCGCGCAGGACATAATCGGGCTTGCGCTCGGCCAAGTCCACCATGGCCTGATCGGTCTCGCCGGACAGCACCAGCACGGACACCGAGCCCGCGTTCTGGGCCACGGCAATGTCGGTATAGAGACGGTCGCCGACAGCGCAGATCTCGGCATTGGGGATGCCGGTCATCTCGGAGATGACGTCGATCATGTTGCGGTTGGGCTTGCCGATGTAGTTCGGCTCCACGCCGGAGGAGGCGGTGAGCAGAGCGCAGATGCTGCCGCAGTCGGGCAGGACCTCGTCGTGCGGCATGGGGCAGACCCAGTCGGGGTTTGCGGCGATGAAGGCGGCGCCCCGGCGCAGGAAGTGGCAGGCCTTGTCGAGCTTCTCGTACACAAGCTCCGTGTCGAAGCCCTGTACCACCACGTCCACCGTGTCGGCGTCGGTGTGGCCCAGCTCGTCGTTGACGAGGTTCACACCGTAGCTCTTGAGCTCCCGGTAGAAGGCCTTCGTCCCGGCGAGATACACGCTTGCGCCGGGGTGGCGCTGGTTTAAGTACATGCCGGTGGCCATACCGGAGGTAAAGACGTTTTCACGCTCGCAGGGGAAACCCAGGCGCTTGAGGCGGGTGATGTAGTCCTCGCCCGCGCGCGAGGAATTGTTGGTCAGGTAGATGTACTTCTTGCCGAGCCGCGGCAGGTCCTCCATCAGCTCGATGGCGCCCTCATAGACATTGTCCCCCAGATAAAGGGTCCCATCCATGTCGAAGAGGAACAGCTCCGTATTTTTCAGTTTTGTGTAATCCATATCTTTCTCCGTAAATCTTATTATTTGTCATTCTGAGCGAAGCGAAGAATCTTCTGCCAGATCAATACCAAAGAAAGATCCTTCGCTGACGCTCAGGATGACGAGCGGGGGAAATCACGCTTCTCCCCAAAGCAGCGCGCACTTGACGGCCTTGTCCCAGCCCTTGATGAGGGCTTTGCGCTTTGCCTCCTCCATCTGGGGATGGAAGACCTTATCGATGGCCCAGTTGGAGCGGATGTCCTCCAGGCTCTCCCAGTAGCCGACCGCGAGGCCCGCGAGGTAGGCGGCGCCGAGGCCGGTGGTCTCGATGCAGCGGGGGCGGTACACGTCCGCGCCCAGCAGGTCCGCCTGGAACTGCATCAGAAAGTCGTTTGCGCAGGCGCCGCCGTCAACCTTCAGCTCCGCGATGGGGATGCCGGAATCGCGCTCCATGGCGCGGGCAATGTCGTGGGTCTGGTAGGCAAGGCTCTCGAGCGTTGCGCGCACCAGGTGGGCGCGGGTAAAGCCGCGGGTGATGCCGACGACGCAGCCGCGGGCATGCTGGCTCCAGAAGGGAGCGCCAAGGCCAGTGAACGCGGGCACCACATAGCCGCCCGCCGTGTCGGCCACCTTTTCGGCAAACTCCTGGCTCTCGCCGGCGCTGGTGATGACGCCCAGGCTGTCGCGCAGCCACTGGATCGCCGCGCCCGCGATGAAGATGGAGCCCTCAAGGGCGTAGTTGACCTGGTCGCTGGTGCTGGCGGCAATGGTGGTTACAAGGCCGTTTTTGCTCTCCACCGGGGTGGTGCCGGTGTTCATGAGCAGGAAACAGCCGGTGCCGTAGGTGTTCTTCATGGTGCCGGGCTCAAAGCAGCACTGGCCGAAGAGGGCGCACTGCTGATCGCCTGCCGCGCCCGCGATGGGGATCTCGCCGCCGAACATCTCAAAATCGGTCTTGCCGTAGACGCAGCTCGAGGGCTTGACCTCGGGCAGCATGGAGGCCGGGATGTTGAGAAGTTTTAATAAATCCTCGTCCCATTGGAGGGTGTGGATGTTAAAGAGCATCGTGCGGCTGGCGTTTGTATAGTCCGTGACGTGGACCCTGCCGCCGGTGAGCTTCCAGATGAGCCAGGTGTCCACCGTGCCGAAAAGGAGCTTCCCGGCTGCCGCCCTTCTGCGCGCGCCGGGGACGTTGTCGAGGAGCCACTGGATCTTGGAGCCGGAGAAGTAGGCGTCGGGGATGAGGCCGGTCTTGGCCCGGATCTCATCGGCGTGTCCGTCCTTGACCAGCTGGTCGATGATGTCCGAGGTGCGGCGGCACTGCCAGACGATAGCGTTGGCGATGGGCTCGCCGGTCTCCCTGTCCCAGACGATGGTGGTCTCGCGCTGGTTGGTGATGCCGATGGCGGCGATATCCTTCGCACTCACGTTGAGCTTTGCCATGGCCGCATGGGCCACCTCGTAGGTGGTGTCCCAGATTTCCTCGGCGTCATGCTCCACCCAGCCGGGCTGGGGGAAGATCTGCCGGAACTCCTTGTTCACGACAGAACAGATATTGCCGGATTTATCAAAGAGGATGCAGCGGCTGCTGGTGGTACCCTGGTCGAGAGACATGATATACTGCATGGATTTTCCTCCTGTAAGTTTTATTATAGAATAATATCCTTGATAAACGTCGGGCGCTGGACCGGCTCCGCGGAAAATGTGCAGCACGCGCGCAGGCTTTCTGCCGCCTCCTGCGCCTTCTCCATGGTGGAGGCATGAATGGTAGCAAGGCTCTCGCCCGTCTCCACCTTATCTCCGACCTTCTTGTGCAGCACCAGGCCGACGGAGAGGTCGATGGCGTCCTCCTTGGCGGCGCGTCCGCCGCCGAGGTGCATGGAGATCAGGCCGACCTTTTCGCATTCAATGTGGCTGATATAGCCCGCTTCCTCCGACGGCACCTCAAGCTGCACCGGCGCCAGCGGCAGGCGTGCGGTATCGTACACGTCGTGCGCGTCGCCGTCCTGCGCCTCCACAAGCTCGGCGAGCTTTTGAAGCGCCTTGCCGCTGTCGATGGCCTCCTGCAGCTTCTGCCGCGCCGTATCTTCATCCTTGGCATAGTCAGCCCCGATCAGCAGGCCGCTTCCGAGCGTCAGGCACAGCTCCAGCAGGTCGCCCTTCGTCTCGCCGCGGAGAACGGAGATGGCCTCCTTGACCTCGAGGGCGTTGCCCACGGCGCAGCCGAGCGGCTGGTCCATGTCGGTAATGACGGCGGAGCACTTTCTCCCGGCAAGCCTGCCGATGCGGGTAAGCCCCCTTGCAAGCTCCCGTGCCTGCTCCTCGGTCTTCATAAACGCGCCGCTGCCGCACTTGACATCCAGCACGATCACGTCTGTGCCGGAGGCCAGCTTCTTGGACATGATGGAACTCACGATCAGGGGGATGCTGGGCACGGTGCCGGTCACGTCCCGCAGAGCGTAGAGCTTTTTGTCCGCCGGGACAAGGTCGGCCGTCTGGCCCATGATGGCAATGCCGATGCGGTTGACGTTTTCAAGAAAGCGCTTTTCCCCGATGGAGATGTTGTAGCCGGGAAAGCTTTCCAGCTTGTCCAGGGTGCCGCCGGTGTGGCCCAGGCCGCGGCCCGACATTTTGGCAACGCGCAGCCCGCAGGCCGCCACCATCGGGCAGAGGATGAGACTGGTCTTGTCGCCCACGCCGCCGGTGGAATGCTTGTCAGCCTTGATCCCCTCAATGGCGCTGAGGTCCACCACATCGCCGGAATGCATCATCGCCATGGTCAGATCCAGCGTCTCCCGATCCGTCATACCGCGAAAATAGATTGCCATGCACATGGCCGACATCTGGTAATCGGCAATCTCGCCGCGGACATAGCCGTTGATCATGAACCGGATTTCATCCGTACTCAGCTCCCCGCCGTCGCGTTTTTTCGCGATGAGATCTGTCATCAGCATATTGAAAACCTCCTTTCAAAAAAATGTGCGTGTAAACTGATGTTTTATTATACCGCATTTTGTACGCTTTCTCAATAGCGAAAAACCAGATATTTCTTGCCCTCGATCACTCTTTCGACTGTCTGCGTCTGCGTCGAGCGCAGCTCGGCCGGGATGGCCAGCAGGCTGCTCACGCCGTCGAAGGAGACAAGGCTCCCGTCCCCGCGCCGATACCATAGCAGGCCATCCTCCGGCGGCTCGGCAGGCCAGGGGCAGGCGCGGTAATCGGTTTGATTGTTAGGTAAACTCTTCATGTTTGTCTCCGGTTCCGGCTTGTTTTCTGCTGAACTATCTTCCGTTTTGTTCTCTTCATCCGCAAGAGCTTCTTTGATTATGTTTACTTCATTATGTAAATTTTCTGTTTCGCGGTCGGACGCGAATTCGATAGGGTCGGGGAAGGCGGCTAGCTCGCGCCTGCTGAGTCTGCGGCACAGGTACAGCCCGCCGTCCTTCGGCTCCATTACGCCGAGATATGCGCTTTTCCCGCTCCCGTGCGCCCAGAGCCGGACAAGACCCTGCGCGTCCGCGCTTACCTCGATGACGGTGTACAGGCCGGACTGCGAGAGAGTAAGTGTACCTGAGAGGTTTTGATTTATGTAAACCGGCATAGCCATGATACTTGCCTCCTGTTTAGTTTGCCTCCCTCTCTGAGGGAGGAGCCCGAAGGGCGGAGGGAGTTAACAAGACCATACTCGCGTACAGTTGTCCAAGGCAAACCCCTTCCACCGCTGAAGCGGTCTCCCTCCCCCATTCGCCGCAGGCGGCTGGGGGAGGCAAGCAACGCGCAAAACGCTCCTGCCCATTTGTATGAGCAGGAGCGCGGAATTATGCGGTTATGACCCCAGGCCGAAGCTGACGGCGAGGGCGCTGTCCACCTCGTTCATCGTGCCCTTGTCGAGCCGCCCCATCCTCTCGCGCAGGCGGGACTTGTCGATGGTGCGGATCTGCTCGAGCAGGATGACGCTGTCGCGGTTGAGACCGACGCTGCGGCCGTGCAGTTCGATATGGGTCGGGAGCTTTGCCTTGCCCATCTGCGATGTGATGGCGGCGGCAATGACCGTGGGGCTGTGGCGGTTGCCGGTGTCGTTCTGGACGATCAGCACCGGGCGCATGCCGCCCTGTTCGCTGCCGACGACCGGGCTGAGGTCGGCAAAGTAAATATCGCCTCGTTTGACCATGTCTGATTCACACTCCGATGAAGAGTCGCCCAATACAGTTTATGTAGGGTGCTGCTCTTAGTCTCACCGTGAGGCGAAAATTTTATACATGGAAACGATTTACTCCACCGCCTTGAATATCTTCGCGATCGGCGAATCCGCCGACACGACCAGGGTCTTCTCGCCGGTGGCCAGGGCCTTCTCCGCCATGTCGAGGGCGCGCATGAACTCGTAGAAGTCCGCCTCCTCGGGGGTGTCATAGACCTCGGAGAGTATGCGCATGTACTCGGCCTCGCCCTCGGCCTTGAGCTTCTCGGCGGCGGCGTTCGCCTGGGAGAGGGTAATGGAGACGGATTTGTCCGCCTCGTTGCGGATCTGCTTTGCCTCGGCCGCGCCCTCGGCGGTGTAGGAGGCGGCGATGTTGGTGCGCTCGGAGATCATGCGCTCATAGACGGCGGACTTGTTCTCGTCCGGCAGGTCGATGCGCTTGGTCTCGATGCCACATTATCCATGATGCGCTGGGCAAGCAAACCGTCACGGCCCGAAATGACCTCCTCCTGCCGCATGGAGGAGATAACGGTCTTGAGGCTGTTGTAGACGACGGTGTCGATACGATACTCTGCATTGGCGACATTGCCGGAGAGGGCCTGAATGAATTTCAGCGGATCGCTGATGCGCCAGAGGACAAAGGAGTCCGCCACCATGGACTTTTTGTCGCTGGTGATGACGTCGCTCACGGCGAGGTCATAGAGCATCTCGGTCTTCGGCAGGGTGCTGACCGACTGGATGAACGGGAGCTTCATGCTCAGGCCCGGCTCGTCCACGATCTTGACCACCGCGCCGAACTGGCGCACGATGGTGTACTCGTTGGCCTCGGTGGTAAAGAAGCAGGCCCCGGACAGCAGGATCGCCAGGACGATGACCGCGACCGGAACGATGATTTTGATGCTTTTCTTCACTTGGCCTCACCTCCCAGGTTGACGGTGGCAAACTGCTCGAGCGGCAGGGCGGTCTGCACGCCGGTATCGGCGTCGAGGATATAGAGCTTCATGCCGGGCAGGATGGACTCCATGGCTTCGTAGAACAGGCGCTGCTTGGTGATGAGCGGGTACTTCTGGTACTCGGAGAAGAGCTCGGCAAAGCGGGAGGCCTGGCCGTTTGCCTCGTTGATCTTGCTCTCCTTGTAGGCTTCGGCGCTCTTGATGATCTGGTCGGCGTCGGCGGCCGCGGCGGGAATGACCTCGTTTGCGTACTTCTTGGCGTTATTGACCGTGGTGTCGGCCGACTGCTTGGCAGTCTCCACGGCGGTGAAAGCGCGCTGCACCTCAGAAGTGGGGGGCTCCGCGTCCTGGATGCGGATGTTGGCAAGCTGGAGGCCGATATCCTCCTGCTCCAGGCGCTGCATGACCTTGTCCTTGATGGCGGCCTGGATCTCGCTTTTGCCGGTGGTGATGACGGTGTCGACGTTATACAGGCCGATGGTGTCGCGGATATAGCTCTGGCAGAGCATCTTGAGGATGTCCACCGGGTTCTGCGAGCTGTAGAGGTACTTGATGGGGTCTGTGACGCGGTACTCCACATAGAAGTCGACGTTGACGAAGTTATAGTCGTAGGTGATCATCAAGGATTCTTCTTCCACATTCTGGCTGCTGCCGATGCGGTAGCCGAGGGGGAAGCCCTGGATGGTCTTGGAGACCTTGGTCACGTCCTGAATAAAGGGGATCTTGAACTTGAGGCCCGAGGTGGAGACCATGGTGGGTTTGCCGAAGGTGGTGATGACGGCGTACTGGTCCTCCTTGAGGGTGTAGTAGGAATCCATCACCGCGAGGATCAGCACAACCAGCACCAGCACCAGGATCGCGGATTTACCGGGCAGATTGAGTTTTACGTTCGGGCGCTTGAAGGGACTTTTGGGGGCCTTGTTCGGGCCACCGGGTTTTTTGTCCGGGCCGCTGCCGGAGCCGTTGTTGGGATTGAACGGGCCGCTGGAATAGCTGCCGTCCGGGTTTATGTTCATAAGCGACTACCTCCTTTTTGTTCGATAGCATGATGATTATACCGCAAAAGCTTCCGCTTGTGAAGTATGTGCGGCGCAGGATTGATAAATTCCTGACGATTTTGCGGTTTGTTCACAAATGATGCTCTGCCCCGCGCCGGACGGGAGCCTGTCAACAAAAGGTTTCGTATGCTTTTTGCGATCTTGACACTTGATATGAAATGGAAGATACTTTATAATATTGTCAGAAACTTACGATTTCCCGTCTCTGGCCTGTTGAAGGGAGGCGTTCTATCCATGTATACACGTATGAAACTCAGCCGGGGCATCCTGCCTTTGCTCCTGGCGATCGCGCTTTTGTTTCCGCAGTCGGCCTTCGCCGCCGGCCCAGGCATCCCGGATTATGACGGCGCGGCCGCGACCGAGCTCAAACGCAATGTGCCGTCGCTGGCCGCAGAGGACATTGATGCGCGGGAGCATGTCACATACAGTCCTCTCGACGCTCTCGGCCGTCCCGGCCCGGTGACCGCCTGCTTAGGCCGTGCCTCTCTCCCGAGCGGGCTTCGCAGCGACGATGTCGGCGCTCTGCCTGTCGGCTGGGTGACGGTGCGCTATGCCGACGGCTATCTGTACAGTCTGTGCCATCTCCTTTCCCCGGCGCTGGGCGGGGACGCGTCAGCGGCGGAGAATGTTTTCACCGGCACCCGCTATCTCCAAAACGAGAGCATGCGGCTCTATGAGGACAGGATCGCCGACTGCCTTGCCCGCACGGCATACCATGTCCTGTACCGCGCCACGCCTGTTTACAGCGGCGACAATCTGGTGGCGGAAGGCGTACAGCTCGAGGCCCTCTCAGTGGAGGACGGGGGAAGAACCGTCTGCTTCAACGTCTTCCTCTACAACATCCAGCCCGGTGTCACTATTGATTACCGTACCGGCGAGAGCGTGCAGGACGCGGAGATGACAGTAGAGTTTACGGCGAAGGAGCTGCTCGCGCTGCACCTTTTCCCGGAGCCGCCGCAGATGCTTGCCCCGCAGCACGCAAGCTTTGACGCGCTGAGCGAGACGTTCATAAATTCTTCCGGCATTGCCACCTCTCAGTTGTCAACAAAAATGCTGCTATGGGTATCCAAAACCGGTGACAAATATCATTCGGTCAATCCCTGCGGAAACATGGATTCCGATGGCGCCCGTCAGGTAACGGTAGATTTGACAACAATCAGAGCCTCACAATTGTGCGAGACCTGCTGCCAGTCGATCATCAGCGCGCTTCCCTCCCTGAAAGCGAGCCTGTCCGGCAGCTCCGCCTCTTCGGGCGGCTACTCAAGCGGCGGCAATATCACGCACATCAGCAGCGCGGACTTCCAGGACGACGATTCCCCGTATTCAAGCGGCGGCCATATCACGCATGTCAAAGTCACGCCCACGCCGCGGCCCGTGCTTACCCCCGCGCCGACCGAAAAACCCCAGTCCCCGGGGAACAGCCTGCTGTCCGGCATCCTGTCCAGCGCGCTGTCCACCGACAGCACCATGGTGTGGATTTCCTACATGGATAAGTGCTATCACCGTTCCGACAGCTGCCCGAATGTGGATACACTCAGCGCGTATCAAAAGACGCTGGATTGGGCCAAGGCAAGCGGGTATACGCCCTGCGGCGAATGCTGGTAAGCATGAGATCACAGCGAAAAGTCAAGGAGAACACCATGACGACAAAGAAACTCACCGCGGCGGCGCTTGCGCTGCTGCTGTCGCTTGCGCTGCTGCTGAGCCTGCCGGGCGCGGCCCGGGCGGAAAAGACATACGGGGAGCCGCAGCGCTTCAACGTGGTGCTGGTGGTCGATAAAAGCGGCAGCCTCTGCTGCGAAAACGGCACCGGCACGGACCCCGACGGACTGCGCTTTGACGCGCTGCGTCTCTTCCTTGCTTTGCTTTCCGAAGAGGGCAACAACGTCGGCGCCGTCGTTTTCGATGAACATATCCGCCTGGAAGCGCCCATCCGGCCTTTAAGCGGCATGGAGGAAAAGCAGGCGCTGATCCATGAGGTGGAGGGGTATTACCCCGGCTACGACACGGACATCGGCAGCGCCATGCTGCGGGCGACCGAGATGCTGCGCGACATGAAGCAGGAAAACGATCTGCCCTGCATGATCCTCCTCTTCTCCGACGGCATGACCGATTTCACCACCGGCGATCTGCGCCGGCGCTTCCTGAGCTCCTGGGCAAACGCCGAAAAGGCGGTGCAGACGGCACAGGAGGAGGGCATCGTGATAAACGGCATACTCCTGAACGTGGAGGGAAAGGCCGAGCGCGGCAGAGAGGAATTCCGGCTCTATACCTACCGCACGGCGAGCACTGTCGAGGGCGAGGACGGGGAACAGCTTGTCAAGCGCGGCGAGTTTGAGGAGGTCAAGCAAGCCGCCGATCTGGCCCCGGCCTTCCGCAGGCTGTACCGTATCGTCACCAACGCCGCCTATACCGGCGATCAGCGGGTGTCCTTCAACGAACAGGGCGAGGCGGAGATCACCTTCACCGTGCCGAGCTTCGGCGTGGAGGAGGTCAACGTGATCGTCGAGGGTGAAGAGCTCCGCCCGAAGAGCGAAAAAAGCGGGGAACGGCTGGAAGTCACGGTCCTGCGTCCCTCCGGTGAGCCCTTCCGGGCCGCCGGGCACAGCCTTGACAGCTCCCGCTATATGCTCGTGAAGATCCCCGAGCCGGACCTCGGAATCTGGCATGTGCTCCTGAAGGGCAGGCCCGACGACTGGGTGGATGTCACCATGGTCGGCAACCCCACCCTGCGTGTCAGCCTCACGGGCAGCGAGAGCGTAGAGTCCTACACCACCGGCACGCTCTACACCTTCAAGGCCAGTGTGGCCGACCCGTCTGTGCCGGAGCTTGGAGAGGAGCAGCTTCGCGCCATGAACGCGGTTCTGGTGCGCGAGGACCTCGCCACCGGGGCTGTGCACGAATACCCCGCCGAAGGCCTGGACGGAAACACCTTCACCTTTGAGGCACTCAGCTTCCCCAGAGGCGGGGAATACACGCTGAGCGCGGTATTGAGCCTCGGCGATTTCAAGGTCCCCTCCGACAGGCTCACCGTCACGGCGGATGCCGTGCCCCTCGCCCCGACAGTCAGCGCCGTAACGGACATGCTCCAGTACGGCCGCTTCCGGGACGGCGTGTGGGAGCTGGAGCTGGATGCGCTCTTCGGTGTTGAGCGGGAAAGCGGCCTGCAGTATACGCTCTCCGACGACTTTGACGGCGCGCTCGGTATCGCGGGCGGTGTGCTGCGCGCACGTCCGGCAAATGCCGAGCCCATGGTCTTTACCGTGACGGCAAAGGATCTGATGGACCAGCAGGCGCAGATTTCCTTTGACATTCAGGCACCCTCTGTCACGGCGAATACCAGCCGCGTGTCCAGCATTCTGGAAAACGGGCGCTATCGGGACGGACAGTGGGAGGCGGCGCTTGACGATTTCTTTGACGATCCCAAGGACGCTGCGCTCAGCTATACGCTCTCAGCCGACCGCAGCGGAGCTGTCACAGTATCGGACGGCATTGTGCACGCCGGTCTGGAAGACAGCGGCGCACCCCTCTCCTTCACGGTCACCGCGACCGATGTGACGGGCCAGAGCGCGAAGGTGGCCTTCGATCTCTCTGTCCCCACGGTCACAGCCAAGCTCGACAAGGTCACGAACATGATGCGCCTGGGTCAGATGCAGGATTATGTCTGGACACTGCCGCTGGATGGGCTTTTCTATGATACCAACGATTCGCCCCTGAGCTATACGCTCTCCGAAAGCTTCGGCGGCGCGGTGACGGTTGCGGACGGCACGCTCCGGGTCGACTTTAGCGAACTGCGCGAGGCGGCCTTCGATCTCACGGCGACGAACACCTTCGGCCGACAGGCGTCGATCCCCTTCTCTCTCAAGCTCCCTGGGCCTGCGGTTTCCGGCGGAGCGATCAGCGAGACGATCAAGACCGGTCTTTTCCAGGCGGGCGTCTGGGAGACGCGCATTGACACGCTGTTCAGCGATCCGAAGGGCACGGCCCTGCGCTACACGCTGTCGGACGATTTCGGCGGCGCGGCCAGGATCGAAAACGGCACGCTGCATGTCGACATGAAGGGACTCAAAAAAGCGGACTTCACCGTCACGGCGACGGATGAGTACGGCATGAGCGCCGCGCTTCCCGTCACGCTGACGGAGAAGAACATGACCCCGCTCTATATTCTGATCGGACTGGGCGGCGTGGCAGGCGCGGGGGGCATCCCGGCGGGCGTCGCTTACTGGCTGAAAAAACGCTGATTTCGGGCAAGAAAAACGGACTGTGCAGTCTTTACACAGTCCGTTTTTCAATACGTGCGGCGGGAGACGCTGTTCGCCAGCTCCTCCACCAGGGCGCGGGCGGCGGCCTCCTTCTCCTCCATGGTGGGCTCCGGCGGCGCTTCGTCCACAGGCTCGGCCTCGACGGTCGGCTCCGGCTCGTCCCGTTTGTGGCGGCGCATGAAATACACCAGCGGCACACCGGTACAGGTGAAGGAGCCCAGCACCTTCAAAATAACCGATAATTTTGTGTAGTCATCCCAGAAAAAGGGCAGGGCCGCGTCCGCGATGCCGAAGAGCAGGCACAGGATGCCGATGCCGAGGAAGGTGCGCTTGTTGAGGATCTTCTTGAGCGGCATGTCGGGAAACACGGTCTTGGCAGCCATGACAAAGACCAGCACCGCCATCACCAGAGTGAACACCCAGCTAAGCGCTGCCGCGGCCAGCGGGGGCAGCACGCTCATCCACAGGGAGCTCAAGAAAGCGATCGCCACCGTGCCCGCGATCCAGAGCGGCACCGCGATCCTCACACGCTGCGAAAAGGGCGCCTCGGCCAGAGCCTTTCGCACAGAGGAGGCTTTCCCGCGCTTCTTCTTTTCCTCCTCCACGACCACCGCTTCCTCCGCGTCGCTGTCGCCGCCGCCCGCGTCCGCCTGGACCTGGGGCGTGACGGCAATGGTCTGGACAATGGCCTCCGGCCCGTCGTTCATCGCGTCGTCCGGGGAGGACATCGCGCCGCCGACCATCACGCCCGCCGCCGTCATGGCAGCGACCGCCGAGGCTGCGGCCTTGCTGGTTTTCTTTTTCTTTTTACGTCTTTTCAATATTTCCATATTCTCTATACCCTGCCGGAACAAATGATCCGAAGAATCGTCTGTTTGTGTGAAGAACACAGAAAGGAGCCATGTCCCATGGAAAAATTCATACCCTTCAAAAAGCTCTCCAAAAAGGAGCAGCGAAGGAAAAACCGTGAAAAACGCAGCACCTGGGGCGCCCTCTCTCCCGTCACGCGGCGGAGCAAAAACCCCAAAGCCTATGACAGAAGAAAGGCACAGCGGTCAGATCCGACCGACTGTGCCTTTTTTGTGCCTCTGCTTATTTGTCCAGGTAGACCTTCAACAGCTCCTGCATCAGCTCGTCCCGGTCGATACGGCAGATGAGCGTGCGGGCGTTGTTGTAGTTTGTGATGTAGGTCGGGTCCTCGGAGAGGATGTAGCCCACGATCTGGTTGATGGGGTTGTAGCCCTTGACCATCAGGGAGTTATACACCGAAGAGAGGATCTCCTTCATCTCGGCCTTGCTGTCAAGCGCTGTGAATTTACGGGTTGCGTCTTCCATGGTGAAACCCTCCTCTTTTCTGCTTATACTATCCACATTATAACAGAAAAGCTTGTCAAGTAAAGTCCCGGACGGTCGAAATTTCTTTAAGAATACTTAAATTTTTTAACGGATCACAGCTCCGTAGTTTTTCTCCAGTGCCTTGAGCACCTTCGCCACCGTCTCCTCGGCGTGCTCGACCGTGAGGGTCTGCTCATCCGAGCGCATGGTCAGCGAGAAGGCCACCGACTTCATGCCTGTCATCACATGGCTGCCGGTGTAGACGTCGAAGACCGCGCAGTCCTTGAGGTACTGCCCGCCGCTTGAGAGGATGCAGTCGATCATGTCGCCCACGGGGATATCCGCCTTGCAGACCACCGCGATGTCGCGGGTGACGGACGGGAAGCGAGGCAGTGACTTGTAAACCGGCAGCGCGCCCTTGGTCTCGAAGAGCGCGTCGAATTTGAGCTCGGCGCAGTAGATTTCCGCGTCCACACCGTAGTTTGCCGCCACCAGCGGATGGATCTGGCCAAGCACGCCGATCTCTGTGTCGCCCGCGTACACCTTGGCGCAGCGGCCGGGATGGTAGGCGGGATTGGCCTTTTCGGCAGCGAAGCGGACCTTCTGTGCGCCAAGCTCTCTGAGGAGTTTTTCGACCCAGCCCTTGAGGGTGAAGAAGTTCACCCTCTCGCCGTAGGCGCCGAGGGAGACGATCTTCGGCTCGTCGGCCATGCCGTCGGGGCGCTTGAGGTAGATGCGGCCGATCTCGTAGAGATACGCTTCCTTGTTGCGGAAGTTATAGTTGCGGGTCAAAATCTCCAGCATGGAGGGGAGGATGGTGGTGCGCATGATGGAGGTATCCTCGCCCAGGGGATTGAGGATTTTCAGGCTGTCGCGCAGGGGGGAATCCGCGGGCATGCGGATCTTGTCATAGTAGGTGGGGCTTATGAAGGAGTAGGTGATGATTTCGTCGAGCCCCATGCTGCGGCAGACCTCGCCGATCCTGCGCTCGAGCTGCTGGGTCGGGGTGTAGCCGCCCGCGGTGGAGATGCCGCCGGAAAAGGCGGTGGGGATCTCGTTGTAGCCGTAGAAGCGGGCTACTTCCTCGGCGATGTCGGAGTAGTGCTCCACGTCCGCGCGCCAGGACGGGACGTAAATGGTGTCGCCCTCGAGCTTGAAGCCGAGGCGGAGAAGGATGTCGCGCATGGTATCCTCAGACAGGTCGGTGCCCAGCAGGGCGTTGACCTTCTCGGGCTCGAGCTTGACGGTGGTCTGCTTGAGCTCATTCGGGCAGACGTCGATGACGCCCTCCACCACTTCGCCCGCGCCGAGCAGTTCAATAAGCTCGCAGGCGCGCTGCACGGCGGCGTAGGTGTTCTGAGGATCGAGGCCCTTTTCATAGCGGGAGGAGGCGTCGGTGCGCATGCCGAGGGCGGTGGCGGTGCGGCGGATGGAGGTGCCGTTGAAGTTTGCCGACTCAAAGAGCACCATGGCCGTGTCGCCCACGATCTCGGAATTGGCGCCGCCCATGACGCCGGCAACGCCCACGGGCTTCTCCGTGTCGCAGATGCAGAGCATGGAAGTATTCAGCTTGCGCGCACTTCCGTCGAGGGTCTGGATGGTCTCGCCCTCTCTGGCGCAGCGGACATGGATCTCGCCGCCCTTGACGCAGGAAAAGTCAAAGGCGTGCATGGGCTGGCCGTACTCGAGCATGACGTAGTTTGTGATGTCGACGATGTTGTTGATGGGGCGCATACCGGCGTTGCGGATACGCTCGCGCATCCAGGCGGGCGACGGGGCGATCTTCACGTTCTTGACCATTCTCGCGGTGTAGCGCACGCAGAGGGGATCGTCGATGAAAACCTTCGTCAGCTCGTTGATGTCGCCGCCTGCCGTGGCTTTGACCACGGGCTCGTGCAGCCTGAGCTCCTTATTGAAGGTGACGGCGGCCTCACGCGCAAGGCCGATCATGCACAGGCAGTCGGGGCGGTTCGGGGTGATCTCAAACTCCACCACGTGGTCGTCGAGTCCCAGAAGCGCGCCCATATCATCGCCGGGCCTGCAGTCCTCGTGCAGGATGAGGATGCCGTCGGCGATGCAGTGGGGAAACTCCTTCTGCTCGGCGTGCAGATCGTCCGGGGTGAGGATGGCGCTCTTTTTGGTATCATAGGCCACCAGATCACCCGCGTGGATGTTCTGGCAGTCGGTCACGAGCTGCGCGTCCGCGCTGCCGGTATCGAGCACCGCGTTCCAGAGGTTCACGCCGGCGCACTTGATTTCCTTGACCTGCGCCGCGATGACGGTGCCGAAAACCTTGTCGCCCGCCTTGATGTCAGCGGGGATGGAGGGCTTCGCGGGGTCAATGGGGTGATAGTCGTTTAAGAGAGCGGCGGGCCTGATGTCGCCGTAGGGGAAGTCGTGAGTGGTGCAGTTGAGTTCTTTCAGGGAGCAGAGCATGCCGAAGGACTCCACGCCTCTGAGCTTGCCCTTGGTGATTTTGGTGCCGTTCGGGAGAACGGAGTTGTGGAGCGCCGCGGGGACCAGATCGCCCTCGTGCACGTTCCAGGCGCCGGTGCAGATCTGGGCGGGCTCATCCGCGCCCACGTCGATCTGCGCGACCAGCATATGGTCGGAGTTGGGGTGCTTTTCGAGCTTCACGATCCTGCCGACCTTGACGTTTTTGATCGTCGCGCTCAAGTCCTCGGTCACTTCGACCTTGGAGCCGGAGACGGTCATAGCCTCGGCAAAGCTTCTGTCGTCGTACTGTGAAAGGGGCAGCTCTACAAACTCATTGAGCCATTTTCTCGATAACTTCATGTGCCTGTCCTCCCTTAAAACTGCTCAAGGAATCTGACGTCGTTCTCGAAGATGAGACGCAGATCGGTGATCTTGTACTCG
Source organism: Oscillospiraceae bacterium (assembly GCA_902799075.1). Lineage (GTDB taxonomy): Bacteria > Bacillota > Clostridia > Oscillospirales > Oscillospiraceae > Limivicinus. Next base: position 47,727 of record CADBYZ010000006.1, read on the forward strand.
CCCATGGCAAGGCGCTCCAGGCCCATGCCGAAGGCCCAGCCGGAGTACACGTCCGGGTCGATGCCGCAGCCGGACAGGACCTTGGGGTGCACCATGCCCGCGCCCAGGACCTCGATCCAGCCCTCGCCCTTGCAGGTGGGGCAGCCCTTGCCGCCGCACTTGTGGCACTGGATGTCCAGCTCGCAGCTCGGCTCGGTGAACGGGAAGTGGTCACCGTAGATCTTTTCGACAACGAGGTTCAAGGTCGCCTTGAGGTCCGCCATCGTGACGCCTTTGTCGATGACCATGCCCTCGATCTGGTGGAACATGGGGGAGTGCGTGGCGTCCACCTCATCCTTGCGGTAGACGCGGCCCGGGGCGATCATGCGGATAGGGAGGCTCTTCGTCTCCATGGCGTGGACCTGCATGGGAGAGGTCTGGGTGCGCAGGAGGATCCTGCCGTCCTCGGTGAAGTAGAAGGTATCCGTCCAGTCGCGGGAGGGATGCCCCTCGTCGATGTTGAGCTTGGTGAAGTTATAATCGGCAAGCTCGACCTCGGGGCCGTCAACGATCTCAAAGCCCATGCCGATGAAGATGTCCTTGATCTGGTCGAGGACGTTGTACATCGGGTGCTTGTGGCCGATGGGCTGCGCCTCGCCGGGCAGGGTCACGTCCACGGTCTCCGCCTCCAGCTGCTTTTCCAGGATCGCCTTGCTGAGGATCGTCTTGCGAAGCTCGATTGCCTCCTCGATCTCGGCGCGAAGCTGGTTTGCAAGCTGACCCATGACGGGGCGCTCCTCGGGCGTGAGCTTGCCCATCTGGCGCAGGATAGCGGTCAGCTCGCCCTTTTTGCCCAGGTACTTGACGCGCAGGGCTTCAATGCTCTCCGGATTGTCGGACTCATTGATGGCCTTGATCGAAGCCTCTCTGAGGCTCTGCATAAGTTCTTTCATAAACCTCTCTCCTAACAAAAATAAAAGCCTCCGCCCCTTATCAGGGACGAAAGCAAAACTTCCGCGGTACCACCCACGTTCGGCGCAAGGCCGCACTCTTGATGCTTAACGCGCATCCCACGCCGGGGATTGGCCGGTGCTCCCGGGCGAACCAAGCGTCTGCCTTTTCAGGGGCTTTCAGCCGACGGCCCCCGATCTCTGCAAAAGAACTGTGACGCTATTTTCCCGATCATCGCAATAACAACGTATAGAATTTATCACAGTTATACAAAGATTGCAAGTCTTTTTTGGATAAAACGCGCGTCTTTGCATTCCACTCAAAGAGGAAGGGGAGCGGGGAGCGCATAATAAAAACCCCTCGGGAAATCCCGAGGGGCTGTGGTATTGGTTTTGCTAAGGATTATTCGTAGAGGGCCTTGAGCTTCATGAGATGCTCGTAGCGCTTCTTCGCTTCCTCCTCGTTGGCGGTGAAGAGTCTCTCGGCTCTCTCCGGGAA
>CADBYZ010000007.1 GCA_902799075.1 Oscillospiraceae bacterium
CGCGCCGAACTTGCCGGCGTTGCCCCACAGGGCCGTGCCCTGGGAGAGGTCACCGATGTAGCCGATCTTGATGGTGTCTTCTTCGGCATAGGCCATGCCGCTGACAGCCAGGGCAAAGATCATTACGAGTGCAAGAGTCAAACATAACGCTTTTTTCATGATTTTTCCTCCTCTTTAGTGAATTGTTGTCCGAGCATTATTCATGCTTATGGCTTTAGTTTATCAAAATAAATCGAGATGTCAAGACCGTTTTTGTTGATTTTTACCCGTTTTATTTCGGTTCGTTTCTGTTCATTTTGTCCTTATGCTTCACTTTTTTATTCCTTTTTCGCTTTTTCTTTTGTTGATTTATAACAATTTTTGCTTTTGATCTCTGTAGTTTCCCGCGAGCTGAATCGGATTATTTTGTGTATTTTGTTCAAAAGAAGCTTTGCTTTTTGTGGGATTCTGCTGAAATTGCGGTATTTCCCATAATCTTCTTTGTTTTTTGTTGGGTTCTGTATATAATTGGATTGATTCCACAGGCGCACATTGCAACAGCTTTGTATGCGTTGTATTTTTCATACTATGAATATGTATTCTTACATATTTCCTCACTGCGAATAAAAAAGACATGAAAGCCTGCGGCCTTCATGTCCTGTGATTATCGTTTTCCGTCACTCCTGGCAATAGCGCACTTCGATCTTCCGCTCGGCGGCATAGGCCTCGAAGTCCGCGGGCAGGTGCTGGTCGGTGATGATGAGGTCGATCCGCTCCAGCCCCTCAAAGAGGATGTTGGCATTGCCCTCGAGCTTGGTGTGGTCCACGACCAGTACCTTCTTCTGGGCATTGTGCAGCATCTGCTTGCGTACGTTTGCCTCGCTGATGTGGTTGTCGGAAAGGCCGAACTCCACGTTCACCTTCGGGCAGCTGACAAAAGCGCAGTCGGCATAGTAGCGGCGCAGCGCCTCCGCCGTGTTCGGATCGGCAAAGGACAGGGTGCGCCTGCGGAAGGTGCCGCCGACACAGACGAGGTTTATGCCGGTATTGGCCCCGCTGAAAAGATTACAGACAGCAAGGGAGTTTGTCACCAGCGTGATGTTCAGCTCCCGGGTCAGGATCGCCTCGGCAATGGCAAGACAGGTCGTACTGGCGTCAAGCATGACCACATCGTTTTCCCGGATCTCGCGGACGGCGGCCTCGGCCAGCTTCTCCTTGGTGTGCTGGAGGTAAGACTTGCGCAGCTCCATGGGATAGCCCTTGTCATATTTTTCTACAAGATACGCGCCGCCGTGGGTGCGCACCAGCTTCCCGGCCTTCTCCATCTCCTTGAGATCGCGGCGCACCGTCTCCTCGCTGCACTGGAGCATTTCGCTCATGTCCGGAACAAGGACAAAGCCCGCCTTGCGGATTTCCTGGTCGATCAGGTTATGGCGTTCTATTTTTAACATCACAATTCACCCCGTCGCAAGACTGCACCTCAGCGTTTCCGTACCGGTTGATTATAATAACTCATAAGATGCAAAACGTCAATTGATTCCGCAATACTTTTTATTTTTTGAACTTTTGACTGTTTTTCTTTTTGCGTGTTGACTTTTGACCGTTTCGGGTGTATGTTCTGCTTATGAAACTGTTCATTATTCTGCGTTTCTGTTGATTTTTGTTTATCCAGTCTTTGGAAATCTCCGTTTCAGCACGATCACATATACGATTGGAGGCAAGTCCATGCCCGGTTTTGACTCTTTCTTTCTCATGAACACCGAGGATGTCAAACGCTATGCCGTCGAAGTGCTGCATTTTTTTGACCCGGACGAGGAGACGGCATGTACCGAAATCGGCGACGGCAACATCAACTATGTCTTTCGCGTCTGCTCCGAACGGGACGGGCGCTCCGTAATCGTCAAGCAGGCCGACAGGCTGCTGCGCTCTTCGGGCAGACCCCTGGACATGTACCGCAACAAGATCGAGGCCGCCATCCTCAAGCTTGAGGGGGAGCTTTCCCCCGGTCTGGTGCCCGAGGTGTACCACTATGACGAGGTCATGGCGGCAACCTCCATGGAGGATGTTTCGGATTATAAGAATCTCCGCAAGGAGCTTGCGGCAAACCGCGTCTGGCCCCACCTGAGTGAGAACATTTCATCCTTCATGGCAAACACGCTGCTGCCGACGACGGACCTGGTGCTGGATGCGGAGGAGAAGAAGCGGCGTGTGAAGTTCTTCACCAATCCCGAGCTGTGCAAGATCACCGAGGACCTGGTGCTGACGGAGCCGTATTACGACTACAAAGGCCGCAACATTCTCTTCCCCGGGAACGAAGATTTTGTGAAGCGCTTCCTGTATGAGGATGAGGGCCTGCACGCGGAGGTTGCGAGTCTGCGCCTGAATTTCACGAACAACGCCCAGGCCCTGCTGCACGGGGATCTGCATTCCGGCTCCGTCTTTATAAGCGAGCAGGGCATCAAGGTCCTCGACCCCGAGTTTGCCTTCTACGGCCCCATGGGCTACGACATCGGGAATGTGATCGGCAATCTCTTTTTTGCCTGGGCCAATAAAGCGTTCACCGCACCGGACGCTGCGGAGGCAATGACAGCGCTCGAGACATGTATCGCCGAGGTCTGGGACAAGACGCGGGAGAAGCTGGAGGCGAAGTATGACGCATGCGTCACGCTCCCGCTCTACCGGGTGCCCGCCTTTAGGGCACAGTACCTCGACGGCATCATGGCCGACGCTGCCGGGTACGCGGGCACGGAGATCATTCGCCGCACGGTGGGCGACTCCAAGGTAATGGAGGTCAGCTCCGTCACCGATCCCGCTCAGCGCATCCCGATGGAGCGCGCGCTTGTAAAGCTCGGCATTGCGCTTATCAAGAACCGCAAGGCATACCGTAAAGGGCAAGAGCTGACGGAGGCTTTCCGTCTGATTCTGGCATGAGGTGATACGCGATGGTACGTATGGACGAGGGCATGCCCTTCCTGCTCAAATATGAAAACGTAGCCTGGTTCGATAACGGCAAGGTCCGCATTCTCGACCGCCGGGTCTTCCCCACGGAAGTGCGCTTCGTGGAGTGCGAAAGCTATCAGGAGGTGGCGCAGGCCATCGCCGACATGGTGACCCAGAGTGCCGGACCCTACACCGCCGTCGGCATGGGGATGGCGCTGGCCGCCTTTCAGGTGCACGGGGAGGAAAAGGAAAAGCAGGTTGCTTTCCTTAAACAGGCAGCGTACGATCTGGCGCATTCCCGGCCCACCACCGCAAACCGCTACGGACAGATCACATACCGGGCTGCCGAGCTTGCGGAGAAAGCCCTGGAAGAAGGCCGCGATCCCATTGAGGCGATCATTGACTCCACGGTGGAGTCTTTGAACCGCCGCTACAGCACCATGCAGATCGTGGGCGACGAGCTGTGTAAGCTCATTCCGAACGGCGGCAGCATCCTGACCCAGTGCTTCGGCGAGACCATCATCGGCACCGTCATCCGCGCGGCGAAAAAACAGGGCAAGGACTTTCGTGTTTTCTGCGCCGAGACGAGACCATATCTTCAGGGGGCGCGGCTGACCTCGAGCTGCTTTGCGGAGATGGGCTTTGATACCACGGTCCTCACCGACAACATGATCGCCTGGGCCATGCAGGAGGGCAGGATCGATTTCTTCACCTCCGCCGCTGACACCATTGCCCGCGACGGGCACATCGCCAACAAGATCGGCTCCCTCCAGATCGCCATCCTCGCCAAACACTTCGGCATTCCCTACTATGTCACCGGCATCCCCGACAAAGACAAGCACACGCGGGAAGACATCGTCATCGAGATGCGAGACCCCGAGCAGGTGCTGCGCTACCGGGGCATCCCGAACTGCCTGCCCGAAGTGAAGGCGGTCTACCCTTCCTTCGATGTCGTGCCGCCGCATCTGATCTCCGGCGTTGTGACGGACAAGGGCGTCTATGTCCCCTATCTTCTGGATCGCTATTTTGACAGCGAAGTAAAAGCATTTTATTAAATCGAAATAAAAATTACAGAAAAGGAGAAATTGCCATGAAAGTCTATGTACGCGCTCCCTATCCCGAAAATCGTCTGGCTGAGCTCAGAGAGATGTTCGACGAGGTCCTGTACGAGCCGTGGACCGAAACCGGTGAGCGCTATTACGAGGACGAAATGCTCGAAAACCTGCTGAAGGTGCAGCCGGACGTGCTCATCACCGAGCTTGACCGCGTGACCGAAAAGGTGCTCGCGGGCTACAAGGGCCTCAAGGTGATCGGCGACTGCCGCGCCACCCCCGCAAACCTTGACACCGCCGCCTGCACGAAGGCGGGCGTCCCCGTCCTCTGCACCCCGGGCCGCAACAACCAGGCCGTGGCCGAGATGGTCGTGGCCCTCATCATCATGCACATGCGCCACGGGCTTGAGTCCATCCAGTGGATCAAGGACGGCGGCTGGGTTCAGGGAACCACGCCCTACTTTCTGTGGATGGGCCACGAGCTGCAGGGCAAGAAGGTCGGTCTTGTGGGCTTCGGCGCGGTCGCCCAGGCGGCGGCGAAGATCCTCGACGGCTTTGACTGTGATGTCTGCTACTTTGACTACAAGGGCCGTCAGTTCGGTCACTACACTCCCATGAGCGTGGAAGAGATCTTCAAGACCTGCGATATCGTCTCCCTCCATCTGCCGGTGAGTGATTCGACCCGCGGGCTTGTCACCGAGGAGCTGCTGCGCTCCATGAAGCCCGACGCCCTGTTTGTAAACGCGGGCCGCTCGGCGCTTGTGGACACCAAGGCCCTCATCCGCGTGCTCAACGACAAGGCCATCGCCGGTGCCGTCATCGACGTACTGGATAACGAGCCCCCCACACCGGAGGATCTGGAGATCATGAACTGCCCCAACACGATCCTGACCCCGCACATCTGCGGCGCCTCCTTCGAGGTCACAAACCACCAGGCGGACATCCTCAACGCGCGGCTCAAAAAGTGGCTCGCGGGCGAGGACCTGGCAAAGATCGTGTATAACCGCGATGTACTGAAATGAGACACTATCTTCTCATCGACCTGGGCACCGGCAGCACCCGTGCCGCCATCGTCGGCAGCGACGGGAACATTGTCGCCATGCACAGCTTCTTTAACCGCTACTTCCGGGATGAGGCCTACCCCGACGCACAGTATTTTCTGCCCCAGGAATGGGAAGCGGAGATTTTCCGCTGCTGCCGCGAAGTACATGCCGAGCATCCGGAGATCACCATCAGCGCGGTTTCCGCGGCAGGTGCACGCCAGAGCATCGTCCTGCTGGACAGGGAGGGCAAGGCCTTCTACGGTCTTCCCAACATTGATAACCGCGGTCGGGAATTCATGCCCGCCCTCGGCGACCAGCCGTGGATCTATGAGCGCTCCGGCAAATGGGTGACGGAGGATTTCGACGCGGCAAAGCTGCTGGGCCTGCGGAAAAAGCGTCCGGAGCTGTACGAAAAGATCGGCACAGTGGTCAGTCTCAGCGGGCACATCGCCAAAATGTTCACGGGCATATCCGCCTTTGAGCCCTCCCAGGCCTGCGAAATGCAGCTTTATGACCTGAGCGAAAAACAGTGGTCCAGGGAGCTGTGCGCAGTCTACGGTGTGGACCCGGCCATGCTTCCCCCGCTTGTCAACGCCGGGGAATGCCTCGGGCCGATCCTGCCGGAGCTGCGTGCCGAGCTCGGCATGGCCGACGACGCGGTCTTCATCGTCGGCGGGGCGGACACCCAGTCGGCCCTGCTGCAGACCGGCATTCAGCCGGGGGACATCGCCGTCGTCGCGGGGACCACCGCGCCCGTGACCGCGCTGACCGATCACAAGATCACAGACCCCCAGCAGCGCGTCTGGGTAGACGCGAACTTCGGCGCGAAGGGCTTCCTCATTGAGATGAACCCCGGCGTGACCGGCCTCAACTACCAGCGGGCCAGGGATTTTCTCGCGCCCGATATCCCTTACGAGGAGCTGGAGCGCATGTTTGCCGAAAAGCGGGACTTCCGCTGCACGGCGTCCTTCACTTCCCTGCTGTTCTATGAACGGCGCTCCCTCAGAAACGGCGGCTTCTTTATCCCGAGCCCCTTCCCTGAGCCCCTTGACAGGGCGGACATGCTCTGGGCAGTCCTGGCGGACGGCGCCTGCGGCATCTACGAGCAGCTTTGGCGGCTGCGCGATCTGAGCGGACACGACCGGCCCTACATTCTCGGCTGCGGCGGCAGCTTCCGCTCGGCGGCGCTGTGCCAGATGCTCGCTGACCTCTCCGGTCTGGAGCTGCGCTTAAAGCCCGGCTATGAGCAGGCGACGCTCTTCGGGCTTGTCTCGCTGTGCAACAGTGCGCTGCACGACGACACCCGCCTCGGTGCAGACGGCGAGGAGCGTGTTTATACCCCGAAGGAAAACCCGCTCATCCGGAAGTATCACCGGCAGTGGAGCCGCCAGCGTCTGGCCATGAATCCCGCGTAAAAAATATCTAAATCTAAAAATATACAAACGGAGGAACCTTACTATGTTAATGCAGGAAGAACGCGAACTGATGGTAGAGATCGGCAAGCAGATGAGCACCTCGGGCCTCTGCCCCGGAACCAGCGGCAACCAGAGCATCTATAACCCCGAGCTGGGCCTGATGGCCATCAAGCCCTCCGGCATCGGCTACATGGAGACCACCCCGGAGGACATCGTCATCATGGACCTTGAGTCCCATGTGGTGGACGGCAAGCGCAAACCCTCAAGCGAGTGGGACATGCACACGGAGTTTTACAAGCACAAACCGTCCTGCCGCGCCATTGTCCACACTCACTCCCGCTTCTGCACCACCTTCGCGGTGCTCAGAAAGCCCATTGAGGCCGTGCACTATGTCCTCGCGGACGCCAACTGCTATGAGATCCCCTGCGCCCCCTATCACACCTTCGGCACGCCGGAGCTTGCAAACGACGCGGTGAAATACTGCGGCGACGGCGACGCTGTCCTGCTTGCAAACCACGGCATCATCGTCTGCGGCAAGAACCTCAAGAGCGCCTTCGGCCTTGCAAAGAACCTCGAATACATTGCGGAGCTCCAGTACCGCGCCATGTGCATCGGCAAGCCCTTCGTCCTCGGCAAGGCGGAGATGGACGAGGTGTTCGAGGGCTTCAAGTCCTACGGCCAGCCCGCCAGCGGCAAAAAGGGCTATTGATTACAAAGGAGCCTGAGAAATGAATAATTTCGATTTCTACAGCCCCACATACTTTGTCTTCGGCCGCGACCGTGAAAACGACGCGGGCAAGTACGTCAAAAAGTTCGGCGGCAGCCGCGTCATGATCGTCTACGGCGGCCAGTCCGCAAAGAAGTCCGGTTTGCTCGACCGGGTGAAAGCGTCGCTGGACGCCGAGGGTCTGAGCTCCGTGGAGCTCGGCGGCGTCAAGCCCAACCCGCGCAGCGGCCTTGTGTATGAGGGCATCGAACTTGCGCGCAAAGAGAAGGTCGACTTCATGCTGGCCGTCGGCGGCGGCAGCGTCATGGACACCGCCAAGAGCATCGCCATGGGCGTGCCCTACGACGGGGACTTCTGGGACTTCTTCGCGGGCAAGACCCCGGAGACGGCCCTGCCCGTCGGCGTTGTATTGACCATCGCGGCCTCCGGCAGTGAGGGCTCCCCAAACGCCATCATCACCAACGAGAAGACCCTGGACAAGACCGCGGCTGAGGCCGACTGCATCCGCCCGAAGTTCTCCATCATGGATCCGGTGCTGACCGAGAGCCTGCCCGCCTTCCAGACCGCCTGCGGCGTGACGGACATCATCTCCCACGCCTTCGAGCGCTACTTCACCCCCACGAAGGATGTGGAGACCACCGACCGCATGCTTGAGGGCATCGTGCTCGCCATGATGCACGAGGGCAGACGCGTTATGGAAAACCCGCACGACTACGAGGCGCGCGCCAACATCATGTGGGCCGGCATGGTGGTGCACAATGACATCATGGGCGTGGGCCGCAAGCAGGACTGGAACAGCCACCACCTGGAGCATGTACTCTCGGCGGTATACGACTGCGCCCATGGCGCGGGTCTCTCCGTCATCATGCCCGCGTGGATGAGCTACTGCGTGGAGCATAGCGACGCAAAGCGTTTTGCCCAGATGGCCACGCGCATCTTCGGCTGCCAGATGGACTTTGACGATCCCAAGCGCACCGCGCGCGAGGGCGTCGAGGCCTTCAAAAACTTCCTGCGTGAGCTGCACATGCCCCTGACCTTTGCCGAGGTAGGCGCGGATCCCGCCTCGATCGACCGCCTGGTCGAGATGAACAATGTGGGCGACGGCGTCACCGGCGGCTATGTGGGCCTGACCAGTGAAGCCATCAGGGAAATCTATGAGATTGCGGCCGGAATCCGCTGACGAAGAAAGGATATGGATATGGAAAACACTGAGAAGAAGCTTGGCTTTTCCACCCGTCAGATCCATGTAGGCAAATTCAAAAACAGTGCGGGCGCGCTCTGCGACCCGATCTATCAGACCTCCACCTTCGCATTCGACTCCGTTGAGCAGGGCGGCGCGCGCTTTGCCGGCACCGAGACGGGCTATGTCTACTCCCGCCCCGCAAACCCCACCACCAACGCAGTCGAGGCGAAGATCGCCTCCCTTGAAAACGGCGAGGCCGCCATGGCCACTGCCTCCGGCATGGGCGCCATCACCGCGACGATCTACCGCAGTGTGGTCGCGGGCGACGAGATCGTGGCCGACGAAACTCTCTACGGCTGCACCTTCGCGTTTCTGTCCAAGGAGATCGTACAGCTCGGCGTCAAGGTGACCTTCGTCGACCTCAATGAGCCGGGCGCGCTCAAGAAGGCCCTGACCGAGAAGACCAAGGTCGTCTACTTTGAGACTCCCTGCAACCCCACGCTCAAGGTCATCGACATCAGGGCCGTCGCAGATGAGGCCCACGCCTACAATCCCAATATCCGCGTGGTCGTGGACAACACCTTCTGCTCCCCCTATCTCCAGCGTCCGCTGGACCTGGGCGCGGACGTGGTCGTACACAGCGCCACCAAGTACATCAACGGCCACGGCGACGTGATCGCGGGCTTCGTGGTCGGCAAGAAGGAATTTATCGACGATGTGCGCGCCATCGGCGTGGTGCACATGAACGGCGCTGTCATGAGCCCGTTCAATGCCTTTCTCATTGCCCGCGGCCTCAAGACCCTGAGCATCCGCATGGAGCGCCACTGCTCAAATGCCAGAAAGCTCGCCGCCTGGCTGGAGGCCCACCCCGCCGTCAAGAAGGTGTACTACCCCGGTCTTGAGAGCTTTGAGGGCTACGAGGTCGCCAAGAAACAGATGAGCGATTTCGGCGGCATGATCTCCATTGAGCTCAATGCCGACAAGGCCACCACCGCCGCGACCATCAACAAACTCAAGCTCTGCACCATCGCCGTCTCCCTCGGTGACGCGGAGACTCTGGTCGAGCACGCGGCGTCCATGACCCACTCCACCTACTCGGCCGAGGAACTGGCAGAGGCCGGCATCTCCGAGGGTCTTGTGCGCATCAGCACGGGCCTCGAGGATATTGAGGACATCATCGCCGACTTTGAGCAGGCCTTCGCAGATCTGAAATAAGCCTTTATTTATGCAAAAACTCCGCGGAGGCTTGACCTCCGCGGAGTAAGATTATATGATAGAAATATCTATCAACGAAACGATGTTTCGTAATTGAAAAATGGAGGACAGAATTATGAAAGTCATTGCCACCAATCAGGCACCGGCCGCCATCGGCCCCTACTCCCAGGGTTATGTTGTCAATGGTCTGCTGTTTACCTCCGGGCAGGTTGCCCTGCTCCCCGAAAGCGGCGCTGTCGCCGGCGAGAGCATCGAGGCCCAGGCCGAACAGTGCTGCAAAAATATCGGCGCCCTGTTGGAAGCTGCCGGAACCGGTTTTGACAAGGTCATCAAGACCACCTGCTTCCTCGCCGACATGGGCGACTTTGCCGTATTTAACGCGATCTATGAGAAATACTTTGTCAGCAAGCCCGCCCGCTCCTGCGTGGCGGTGAAGACCCTGCCGAAGAATCTCCTGTGCGAGATCGAGGCCATTGCAGTTGTGGAGGAATAAGGCCATGCTGATGAGAAAGACCATGGACGGCAACGAAGCCGCCGCGTACGTATCCTATGCCTTTACGGAGGTCGCCTCCATCTACCCCATCACCCCCTCCAGCCCCATGGCCGACCATGTGGACGACTGGGCTGCCCACGGCAAGAAGAACCTCTTCGGCCAGCCTGTACAGCTTGTGGAGATGCAGGCTGAGTCCGGCGCCTGCGGCGCGATGCACGGCGCACTGGAGACAGGCTCCCTTGCCACCACCTACACCGCCTCCCAGGGCCTGATGCTGATGATCCCGCCGATGTTCCGCATCGCGGGCTCGATGCTGCCGGGCGTGATGCATGTCGCCGCCCGCACCGTCGGCACCCACTCCATCTCCATCTTCGGCGATCACTCCGACGCCATGGCCTGCCGCCAGACCGGCTTTGCGATGCTGGCCTCCTCGAGTGTGCAGGAGTGCATGGACATCGGCGCGGTGGCCCACCTTGCCGCGATCAAGGGCTCCATCCCCTTCATGCACTTCTTTGACGGCTTCCGCACGAGCCATGAGATCCAGAAGATCGAGCTTTTAGACTATGACGATCTGGGGAAGATCCTCGACTGGGACGCGGTGCAGCGCTTCCGCGACCACGCCCTCAACTCCGAGCACCCCACCATCCGCTCCACGCTGCAGAACCCCGACACCTTCTTCCAGTCCCGCGAGGCCTGCAACACCGCCTATGATCTTCTTCCCGACATCGTGCAGGAGAAGATGGACGCCATCAAAAAGCTCACGGGCCGGGACTACAAGCTCTTCAACTACTACGGCGCGCCCGACGCCGAGCGCGTCATTGTCGCCATGGGCTCCGTGTGCGAGACGCTGCATGAGGTCGTCGACTACCTCACCGAGCGCGGCGAGAAGGTCGGCATGATCCAGGTGCACCTCTACCGCCCGTTCTCGGCAAAGCACCTGGCCGCCGCGCTGCCCGAGACTGTCAAGACCATCTCCGTTCTTGACCGCACCAAGGAGCCGGGCGCCGCGGGCGAGCCGCTCTTTGAGGATGTGTGCACCGCCCTGCGCGACACGGCCTTTGCCGGTGTCACGATCCTCGGCGGGCGCTACGGTCTTTCCTCCAAGGACACCATCCCCGCCCACATGAAGGCCGTGTTCGACAACATGGCGGGCGATAAGAAGAACCACTTCACCGTCGGCATCAACGACGACGTGACCCATACCTCTCTGCCCGTCGGCGAAAACATCGTGACCTCCGGCAAGTCCATCATCTCCTGCAAGTTCTGGGGCCTCGGCTCCGACGGTACGGTGGGCGCCAACAAGAACTCCATCAAGATCATCGGCGACAACACCGACCAGTACGCCCAGGCGTATTTCGAGTACGACTCCAAGAAATCCGGCGGCGTGACCAAGAGCCACCTGCGCTTCGGTCACGAGCCCATCCGCTCCACCTACTATGTCACGATGGCGGACTTTGTGGCCTGCCACAAGCAGAGCTACATGAAGGACTTCGACATCGTCGCGGAGATCAAGAAGGGCGGCACGTTCCTCCTCAACACCGACTGGGACATGGCGGGCCTCGAGGAGCATCTGCCGAACCGGGCCAAACGCATCATCGCCCAGAACGGCCTCAACTTCTACACCATCGACGCCACCGATATTGCCCAGCAGATTGGCCTCGGCAACCGCACGAACACCGTTTTGCAGTCGGCCTTCTTCAAGCTTTCGGGCGTGCTGCCCATCGAAGACGCCGTGCAGTATATGAAGGACGCCATTGTCAAGACCTACTCCAAGAAGGGCGAGAAGATCGTCAACATGAACTGCGCCGCCGTCGACGCTGGCCTCACTGCCTTAAAGAAGATCGACGTGCCCGCGCTCTGGGCCGAGCTCCAGGATGAGGAGGAGAGCGTCGACCAGAGTCTGCCGACCTACATCCGCGACATTCAGATCCCGGTCAACAAGCAGGCGGGCGACAGGATCCCGGTATCGAAGTTCATGCCCTACGCCGACGGCGTAAGCCCGGTGGAGACCTCCAAGTATGAGCGCCGCGGCATCGCCACGAACGTTCCGAAATGGATCCCGGAAAACTGCATCGGCTGCAACATGTGCTCGCTGGTGTGTCCCCACGCCTGCATCCGTCCCTTCCTTGTCACCGAGGCTGAAAAGGCCGCCGGTCCCGAGGGCATGGTCACGAAGAAGGCGGTCGGCAAGGGATTCGAGAATTACACCTACCGCATCCAGGTCGACCCCATCGACTGCCAGGGCTGCTCCTCCTGCGCCAATGTCTGCCCGGCGAAGGAAAAGGCCCTCGTCATGCAGCCGCTCGAGAGCCAGATGCACGAGCAGCCGAACTGGGATTACCTTGTGAATCTCCCGGTCAAGGCAAACCCGACGGACAAGTTCAGCACCCGCGGCAGCCAGTACGAGCGCCCGCTCTACGAATTCAACGGCTCCTGCGCCGGCTGCGGCGAGGCCCCCTACATGAAGCTCATGACCCAGCTCTTCGGCGAGCGTATGTATGTGGCGGACGCCACCGGCTGCACCTACGTGGTTGGTTCCTCCACGCCCACCTTCCCCTACGCGAAGACCGCGAAGGGCTACGGCCCCGCGCCCTCCAACTCCCTGTTTGAGAATAACGCCGAATACGGCCTCGGCATGTGCCTGTCGGTCGACCAAATGCGCCGCCAGGCGAAGACCCACGCGGAAGCCGCACTCACGAAGACCGGCGACGAGAATCTGAAGGCTTCCCTCTCCGCATGGCTTGAGAAAGGCGACGAGCCCGCTTATACCCGCGAGGTGTCCGACGCGCTCAAGGAAGCGCTGGCGGCTACCACCTGCGAGAATGAGGACGTCGTGTGGCTCAAGAATCGCACCGACGCGCTGGTCAAGAAGAGCATGTGGATGTACGGCGGCGACGGCTGGGCCTACGACATCGGCTACGGCGGTCTCGACCACGTGCTGGCCTCCGGCATCGACGTGAACATTCTGGTCGTGGACACCGAGGTCTACTCCAACACCGGCGGCCAGGCGTCAAAGGCCACCTCCATCGGGGCTGTGGCGCAGTTTGCAAACGCCGGCAAGGCAACCGCGAAGAAGGATCTGGGCCGCATGGCAATGGTCTATGACAACGTGTATGTCGCCAAGGTCGCCATGGGCGCCAATCCCGCCCAGCTCATCACGGCCCTCAAGGAAGCCGAAGCCCACAAGGGCCCGTCCCTCATCATCGCCTACGCCCCCTGCATCAACCACGGCCTCGTCAACGGCATGGGCAAGGCCATGGCGGAGGAGAAGCTTGCGGTGGAGTGCGGGTACTGGCCGCTCTTCCGCTACATCCCCGAGAATCTGGACAAGGGGCTCAACCCCTTCATCCTCGACAGCAAGGAGCCAAACGGCAAGCTCCGCGAGTTTATGATGGGCGAGGTCCGCTTCGCCTCCCTGACCCGCACCTTCCCCGAGCGCGCCGAGGTTCTCTTCAAGGAGGCCGAGGAGTTCACCGCCCGGCGCTATACCCAGTACAAGGCCATGGCCGGAAAGTAAAAGCTTATATCATTGCAACAGGCGCTGCCTCTATCCGAGGCAGCGCCTGTTCTTTTATTTGAATTCATCCGCGCTTACCAGCATATTGTGGGCTTTCGCGCAGTCCAGCAGGCGGCGGTTTTCAAGGTTTACGCTGCCGAAGCCGGTCGTGCAGACAACGTGTTCACAGGTTTTGAGAACTTTCAGCGCTTCATTCACCTTTTCCGCGCTCACAGTTTCATTTGCCCGGTCAGTGATGACGACGGCGGCAAGGGCTCTCGCTGTCGGCAGATCCAGATCGTTTTCCGGCAGGACGCCCGCGGCAAACGGGATACCCAGGCGGCGCAGCTTCCGGTAAAGCGGGATTCCGCTGCCGCCCCCGCCGATTACGAACACACGCAGCTTACCTTCCACGCGCGGCGCCTCCGCCGTCCCGGCGAGAGCGTCGTAGCTGCCGTTTTCGATGTCGTAGAGCTGTTCGATATAGCTGCCGGAAAAGACCTCCTCGGGGCTGCCCACGCGGTCAACGCGCCCGTCGCGGATGCAGAGAAGTGTGTCGGCAAAGCGCTGGGCAAGCTCCAGCTCGTGCATGCTCATGATGACCGCAAGTCCGCCGCCCCCGACCAGCTCCCGGATGAGCTGCAGGAAGTCCAGCTTGTGGTGAATGTCCAGAAAGGACGTGGGCTCGTCCAGGATAAGAAGGCGCGGCTGCTGGCATAAGGCGCGGGCCAATAGTACCCGCTGGCGCTGCCCGTCGCTGAGAAGGGAAAAATCTGCGTCAGCCAGCTGCGAAACGCCAACCTTTACCATGGTCTCACGCACGATGCGCCTGTCTTCCTCCGTGGGGATTCCGAGCCTGCCGGTGTAGGGGTAACGGCCGACAGCCACCACCTCGGCGGCGGTCATGAGCTCCGGCTCCGGCCGCGTGGTCAGGACGGCGGAAGAAACGCGGGCAAGCTCACGCTCATGATACGCCCGAAGCTCTCTGCCGTCAAGGTACACAGCGCCGCCCGTCGGAGAAAGCGCGCCCATCAGGGTCTTGAGAAGTGTGGACTTGCCCGCGCCGTTCGGGCCGATAAGGCACAGCACCTGTCCCGGTTTTGCGGCAAGGGCGATATCGCGGACTACGGTTTTCTCCCCGTAGCCCACGGAGAGTTTATCCGTATATAAAAGCTCACTCATAGCCGTGCCTCCCTGTCCCGGTGCAGCAGCATCCAGATCACCACCGGTGCTCCGAAAATCGCTGTCACGGATCCTATGGCAAGCTCTGTCGGGGCAAAGAGGGTGCGGGCAAGCAGGTCGCAGCCGAGGCAGAAGCCCGCGCCGCCGAGAAAGCAGGCGGGAAGCATGACGGCGGGCTTTGCCGTTTTGAACAGCAGCTTCATCAGCTGCGGCACCGCGATGCCGACGAAAGAAATGGGGCCCGCAAAGGCGGTGACGCAGGCGGACAGGAGGCTCGACAGCCCGATGATCGCAACACGGAAGCGCCGGAGGTCTACCCCCATGCTCTTTGCATAGCCTTCGCCCAGCTGCCAGGCGGTCATGGGCTTTATGAGCAGCACGCAAAAGGCGAGCGACAGGAAAACGGCAAGCGACGCAGTGCCCAGCGCGTCCCAGCTCACGCCCGCAAAGCTCCCCATGGACCAGTAGTGGAGATTGACGATGTTGGAGTCGTCGGCAAAGGTGACGGCAAAGTCCGTGACGGCCGAACAGATATAGCCGATCATGACGCCGCAGACGATGAGCCGCGCCATGCCGCGCGTCCTGCCCGCCGCCAGCAGCACAAAACCCATGACCAGCAGCGCTCCCAGAAAGGCCGCCCCGATCATGCCCCAGGAGTTCATCACAACGCCGCGCCCGAGGCAGGCGATCATGGCGAGAGCCACCGTGAGCTTTGCACCCGACGAGATGCCCAGCACAAAGGGCCCGGCGATGGGATTGGCGAAAAAGGTTTGCAGCAGGAAGCCCGACACCGCGAGCGCCCCGCCCAGAACAGCCGACGCGAGCAGGCGCGGCAGGCGGATATTCCAAAGAATGCGCCCGGCGCTGCTGTCCCGCTCCCCGGAAAAAAGAGCGCGCCAAAGCTCCCCCGCCCCGATGCTGGTGCTGCCGGTAACGAGGTTCAAAGCCCCGAGCAGCAGCACCGACACCGCGAGCAGCAGAAAACACAGCCGTATGCGCTTTTGTCGTTTGTCACTCATGTCATTGTATTCTGTGAAGATAGCGCAGGTGCTCCCCCGCGTCCCCGCTCACGGCGGCGCGGATTTCTTTTATCATGTCGGCGGCTGCGGAGGAGCGCTGAAACATGCTCATCTCCGTACACCAGACGTCGCCCTCCCGCACGGCCTTGAAGTCCCCCAGCAAGGGGTGTTGGGAAAGGAAGCTGTCCATGTCTGTCACATCGCCCGCGACAGTGGAGTTGTAGATGAGCACATCCGCATCCCGCGCCTGAGCGTAGAAGGATTCCATCTGGATGGTCTCGGTGGAAAGGGCGTTGTCGGATGGGGGCAGCTCGGTGACGGCGGTCTCGGCCCCCGCAAGCTCGATCATGCGGGTGATGTAGTCCGCCTGCCGCCGCACAACCACGCCGCCGTTTGCGGTGATGTGGAAGAAGGCGACGCTTTTATGGAGGGGTTCCAGCTTCTCCACGCTACCGTAGGTTTCCAACTGGCGGTCAAAGAAGGCATTCGCTTCAGCCTGCTTTCCGCACAGAAGGCCGTAGAGCTTGATCCACTCCACGCGCCCCAGGGGGTGGGGCTCATAGCTGGAATACTCGATCAGCACCGGAAAGCCCAGCGCCTCCAGCTTCTCTTTTGTGGCGGGGTTGTGGAGGATCATGGTGTTTTCCACCACAAGGTCACAGCCCTCAGTCAGCAGCGCCTCGTAATCCGGGGCGCTGTATTTGCCGATGTAAGCAATTTGTTCAGTCCCCACTGCCTCGCGCAGTTCGGGAATGCGCCAGGAGGGGGCGTCCGTGGAAGTAAAGCGCACCGTGTCCAGGGCGTCCATCTGCAAAAACAGATCGGGCACAGAGGAGCTTGCCAGATAGATATTCTGCGCCGGGACGGAAATGCGCGGCAGCTTTTCCAGCCCCTCCGGGACAGAAGCACCCGCAGGCTGGAGCACGAAAGCCTGATCCCCCGCTCTAAGCAAAGCCGCGCCGCCCGCGTAGTAGTCCACAGAAAAATTTTCTGCGTATTGAAGCTCCATGCTTCCGGTCGGCTCCTCCGCCGATGCGCTGCCGCAAAGGAACGTTAACGTCAGCAGTGCCGCCAGCACACACAGCAGGCGCCTCACGGGGCCGCCTCCAGACTGGATGAGTCAAACAGCAGCGTGTAGCTGACCTCATGCGGCTCACTCATGGCGACGGTGTCGGCAATGACGGGCATGGGCCGGTCAAAGTACAGCACCGGGATCACGAAGGCGGAATTGTCCTCGTTGGGAACGGGCAGGAGCTTCTCCCCTTCCACCTTCATGTAATCATAGTTTTTGCTGCTCCAGCCGATGACGGCGGTGCACTGCCCGTTCTCCACCGTGAGTGGGGTGGGGCTTTGCACTTTCGCTTTGCCGCTGCCGCCGGAGAGGGTGACGGCGACCATGTAGCGCCCGTCTTCAACGCCCAGGCTTTCAGCGGTGGTGAAGAAACCTTCACGGAAGGCGGACACGGGCAGGGAGTCCGCGCGGAACAGCAAGCTGCGGTCATACCACAGCTCCTTATTCTTGCTGTAGGCGGCGCAGGGGACGGGGGCGTCCAGCGCCTCCACGGGGATGGTAAAGGTCATGGCCCCGTTTTCGTCTTCCACGGGCTCGACCCAGGCGTCTTTGGAAGCCGCCTCTTCGGCAGAACCGGGCCAGACATACAGGAAGCTTTTGCTGCCCATGGTGAGCGTGACTTCCATGCGGCCGTCCGCCACTCGGAGCATGGCGCTTTCGATGCGGAACATGGAGGAGCTGCTTTTGAAGGAGACCGGGTACTCGCCGTCCACAAGGTCTGCGGCGTAAACCGGCGTCATGCCTGGCTCTGTCACATCCTCCACCGTGGTCATTTGGGAGGCGTCTGCCACGCCCCCCTCCGCATAAGCGGAGAGGGCGAGGCCCGACAGGGTCAGCATACAGAGGACCAGGGACAAAACGCGTTTCATTCTCACTTCACCTCAAGTCCGGCAGAGGCCATGGCCTCGCGGGTATGTTCGACAAAGAGGCTGCACACCTCGGGAAGCTGGCCCAGGCCCTCGACCACGCACTCGACCTGATAGCCCGCGGCTTCAAAGATGCTCTTCCAGCTGTCGTCATCGTCGCCCGCCATGTCGTTGTTTGCGTGGTCACCGGCAACGATCATCAGGGGACGCAGCACAACACGCTCATACTTGCCTGCCTTGACCATTTTCAGCACGTCCTCGACACTGGGCTCAGCCTCGACGGTGCCGATGTAATAGTGCTCGCAGCCCGCCTCGGAGAGGATGGTCTGCATCTTGGCATAGACGCTGTTGGACTCGGCCTCGGTGCCGTGGCCCATGAAGCAGACGGCGGTCTTGCCGTCGTCATACTGTGCGGTGGCGTTCACGATGGCCTCAGCCACCATGTCAAAGTCCGCTTCGGTATTGAGCAGGGGCTCAGCCAGGACGATTTTGTCAAAGGCGTCGGCGTACTCGGCAAGCTCGTTCTTGAGATCGGTGTACTCAAAGCCGTGCATCAGGTGGGTCGGCTGCACGACGAGGGTCTTGACGCCGTTGTTTGCGGCGCGTTCCAGAGCTTCAGATACGTTGTCGATCTTCACGCCGTCACGCTTGAGCACATGGTCAATGATGATCTGGCTGGTAAAGGCGCGGCGCACACTCCAGTCGGGGAAGGCTTTTTCAAGGGCTTCCTCGATGGCGCCGATGGTGAGACGGCGGCTGTCGTTGTAGCTGGTGCCGAAGGAGACGACCAGCAGCTCCTTCTCGCCGATGTTGTCGGTGTTGCGGGGATCGTCCAGCGACGCGTCGCCGGTGTTGTAGTTCTCTTCTTCTTCACTCTCCGCCATGGCAGGGGCGGCGGCAGTGCAAACCAGCATGACGAGCATGCAGGCCGTCAGGATCAGGGACATCAGTTTTTTCATTTCGTTTCTCCTTGTTTTTCAATATTTGCATCGCGTATACGCGTTTTGCACAGATTTAAGACTTCGCAGAAGGGTAAGCCGCTGTCCGCGGGGCGGCGCAGAACGATGAGCTGCGCGCCGGTCTCTTTGGCAGCCCGCGCCTTTTCGGGAAAGCCGCCGGGGCCGCCGCCGTCCTTGGTGACGACATAGCGCACGCCGTACTGCCGGATGGTCGCGGCGTTCAGCTCGGCCGTAAACGGGCCCTGCATGGCGATCACATTGCGGTGCGGGATGCCCAGCGCTTCGCAGGCGTTCAGCGCCTCATGGCTCGGCAGGACGCGGGGAATCAGGCGCTCGGGGTCAAGGTCCGCGCAGGCCGACAGCTCCCTGGCCCCGGTGGTGAGCAGTACCCGGCCCTCACGCTCCCTGAGCCATGCCGCCGCCTCCGGGGCGCTGTCAAACACAAGAGCCCCCTCCGCCTCACAGGCGGGGCGCAGAAGGCGGATATATTCCACCTTTGCCTCCCCGCAGGCGGTCTTCACGGATTGGCTCACATGGCTTGCGTAGGGGTGGGTGGCGTCAACACAGAGGGCGGCGTCGCTCAAAAGCCGCTGCTTTTCCTCGGCACTCAGGGGGCCGATTCGGGTCATAACACCGGGGATGGTCCCCTGCTCCTCCCCGCCGTACTCGGTGGCGACGCAGACCGTGACCGAGGCTCCCGCCTCCGCGAGCAGCTTTGACAGTTCCCGTCCTTCGGTGGTGCCGCCGAAAATCACGATCTTCATGCGCGATACCCCCGGGGCGTCACCATTCTGCCCGCGATCTCCCGGGTCTGTGTGGAACCGATAAAGACGGTGGTGAACATGTCCGCCTCAGTCTCGCACAGGGAATTGAGGTCAAGGACGCGAAAGCTCTCCCCCTCCCTGCCGATCCTTCTGGCAAGGCCGCAGACGGTGGCGCCATCCAGTTCTTCCAGCAGAATGTCGCAGGCTCGCTTGAGATAGTCCGCTCGGTGCCTGGATGCCGGGTTATACAGGCAGATCGCAAAATCCCCACGTGCCGCCATCCTGAGGCGCTTTTCGATGATCGTCCAGTCGGTGAGGCGGTCCGAGAGGGAGATGACGCAGAAATCGTGCCCCAGCGGCGCGCCGAGAAGCGCAGCGCCTGAGAGGGCCGCCGTCACACCGGGGATGATCTCCACCTTGGCTTCGGGGTACTCAGGCGCAAGCTCCAGCACCGGGCCCGCCATGCCGTAGACGCCCGCGTCCCCGCTGCACACAAGGGCGACGGTCTTGCCCAACGTCGCCTGCTCCAGACAATACCGGCAGCGCGCAAGCTCCCCGGTCATGCCGGTGGTGTAGGTCTCCTTATCCGGGTACAGGGGCCTTAACAGCTCCACATAGAGCGTGTAGCCGCAGATGAGCTCCGCCCTGTCCAGCGCCGAACGCGCCGTGCCTGTGAGGCTTTGCGCGTCTCCCGGCCCCATGCCGATCACGTATAATTCAGCCATCCTGCCAGCTCCAATCATAGTTTACATAACATTCTGCCGTTGCGAAGGTCACACCGCCGCAGGCGTATTTCTTCTCGATCAGTCTGCCGCCCGCGTCCAACACCGCCGCCCGCTCGCAGACGTTGTCCACGCCGGTGACGGATTTCACGAAGGCAGAGGCGGTAAACACGCCCTCCGCACCGCGCAGCTCTTCCGCGCTGTAAAAATGCAGGGGCCAGCCGTGAGCTTTGCAGAAGGCGAGAAGTCCCGCCTCGTCCCGCTTGAGGTCGATGCTGGCAGCGCTTGTGAAAGCCTCCGGGAGAATGCCGCGCTCGGTACAAAAGGTTTTAAAAGCCTCGTTCAGCGCTTCACTGCTCGTACCGCGTTTACAGCCTATGCCGAGTGTCAGCACACGCGGGACAAGCTGCAAGGCATCGCTCTCCGTTCTTCGATTCGATACCAGCACGTCCCCAGGGGAGCCGAGGCGCACATGCTCGGGTATGCTGCCGGTGACGGGATATGAGCAGTCGACCACGATATCCTCACCTCGCAGAAGTTTTGCGGACACCTGCTTGATCCGTTCCGGCTGCAAAACGATCATGCCCTGCTTTTTGGCCCAGAGGTCGACCGCAAAGAGGCCGTTTAAGTCCGTGGCGGTGGTGATGACCGCCTCGCCGCCGGTGATGGCCGCGACACGAAGGGCCAGCGCGTTTGCGCCGCCGAGGTGCCCCGACAGGAGCGGGATGACCCAGCGCCCGGTCTCGTCCACGCAGAGTACGGCGGGGTCTGTTGCCTTGCTTTTGATATACGGCGCAATGGAACGCACTGCGATCCCAGCCGCGCCGACAAAGATCAGGGCCTCGCGGTGTTTGAACGCTGTCTGCGTCCAGTCGGCAAGAGCTTCATCCTTGCGCACGGTGCCGCCGAGTTCGGCTGCCAGCCGTTCCGCCAGGGCTTTCCCGCGCGGCGTAAAGACGGTCAGGGCGATCCCTTCTCTCATGGCCCGTCCCTCCATTCGTCCAGCAGTTCCCGCGCCGTGTCCGTCAGGCCGAGAAGCCCAGCCTCGGAAGAGAACAGCAGCGCACCGATACGCATGTCCCCCGCCCGGCGGGCAAGATGCTCCTGGATGACGCGCAGGAGACTATCCATCACCGTGTCCCGCAGTCCCGCGCGATCGAGTACATTGAGGCAGCCGTCGGTCGTGACCTCATTCATCAGGGCTCGGCAGGTGTCCGCGCCCGCGCCGCACAGGGCCGCGTGACAAACGAACAGCTCCCGGCGGCAGTCGGCGGTTTTGGAATGGGTGTTCATGATGCCGCCCGCAAGCTTCACAAGCTTGCCGATGTGCCCGATGAGGATGACCTCTTCAAAGCCCTCAAGCCGGGCCGCATCAATAGCTTCCCCAATGTAATTGGAGCACTTGGCCCGCGGGACGGCGCTGAGCGCGGGGAGATTCTGCGTCAGGTAGTCCATGCCGTAATTCCCGGGCAGGAGGATCAGGCGCTTGTTTCCGTCTGCCGCCGCCTGGCGGATCTCCAGCGCGGTGGTCTCGACGATGGCGCGCTCGCTCATGGGCTCCACCACACCGGAGCTGCCGAGGATGGAGATGCCGCCCACGATGCCGAGCCGGGGGTTGAAGGTTTTTTTCGCGATCTTCTCTCCCTCCGGCGCGGAGATCACGATACGCACGCCGCCGGGATAACCGCAGGCAGCGCAGGCTTTTTCCGCCGCCTCACAGATCTGCCGCCTGGGAACGGCGTTGATGGCCGCCGCGCCCACCGGCTGGTCGAGCCCCGGCTTCGTCACGCGGCCCACGCCCGCGCCGCCGTCGATTTTGATGCCGCTGTCCGACTTCCCGGCGGAGGCGACGATCAGCATGCCGTCTGTCACGTCCGGGTCGTCCCCCGCGTCCTTGCGCACGGCGCAGAGGGCAATGTCCCCTTCCATATGGCACAGCTCCGGTTCAACTTCTACCGGCCAGCCCTTGGGCGTCATGACGCGCAAGGCAGCGGGGGCCTCGCCCGTAAGCAGGAGCCGCACCGCGCCGGAAGCCGCAAGGGCCGCACAGGTGCCGGTGGTATAGCCGCATCGCAGGAGCCTTGTCCCGCTGCGGACATAGTGCTCAAAGCTCATGACTTGTCCCCCTGTTTGGCAAGGTCGCTGAGCTCAGGGAAGCGCTTCAGGACTGCCGCGTATCTTTCCCGATGATGGGGAAAACTGCATGCCTCACAGCTCTTGATGCCCTTCTCTGTGTAAACGAAGTTCCCACCGCATTTGTCGCCCAGCGTGTACAGGGGGCAGTAGCAGAAAAGGCAGTTGAAGTCCTGCTCCGCAACGCCTGTGTGGCAGGGGAAAAACTCGCATTCTCTGTTTTGAAAAAACCGGTAATGTTTCATTGCTCAGCTCCAGCCCCTGGCTTTGGGGTCCAGCATATCCGTCGCGGTATAGATGAGGGCGTTGCAGATGGCGGCGGCGATGCTGCTGCCGCCCTTGCGCCCCATGGCGGCGACAGCGGGAACACCGTATTTCCCGCATGTCTCAAAAACGCGTTCCTTGGCCTCCACCACGTTCACGAAGCCCACCGGCGCCGCGATCACAAGCCGGGGGCGAAGCCCCGCCTCTATCCTCTCCGCAATGCGAAAGAGCGCCGTGGGGGCGTTGCCGACGGCGAGGATGGCGTCCGGGTGCTTTTCCGCCGCGTAGTCCATGGCGGCGACGGCGCGGGTGGTGCCGTTTTGTTTTGCGGTCTCGGCAATGAAGCTCTCCGCCATGAAGCAGTACGCCTCCCCGCCGAGTTTTTTGAGCCCCGGGCGGCTGATGCCCGCGAGGGCCATGTTGGTATCGGTCACGATCTCCGCGCCGCTCCGCAGGGTCTCCACCGCTTTCTGTACCGCGCCGGGGGTGAAGCGCAGGTTTTCGGCATAGTCAAAGTCGGCGCTCGCGTGAATGCAGCGCATGACCACGGCGGCGTTCTCCGGCGGGAGCGTGATCCCCCGCACTCTGAGCTCCTGCGCGATGATGGCCATGCTGCCGCGCTCAATATCGGAAGGAAGTGTTTTCATCGGCATATTCCTCCATAATCTCATAGATACGCACCATGTCCAGGCTTTCGCGCACGGCGTCGGCCAGCAGGTCATACTGCCGGTTCCTGTAGGCAGCGCGCGGCTCTATGGGCTTGTCGGACACCGTGATCCCCTTTCGCCCGGCGAGGTACTGCGCCAGGCGGTCCACCAGCTCTCCGCTGTCAAACAGGCCGTGCAGGTAGGTCCCGAACACATTTCCGCAGACCGCGCCGTCCGTTGTCCCGTCCTCAAAGCGGCAGAAGGGAGCGGCGTTCGTCTCAGTTTTTCCCATATGGATCTCGTATCCGGTGAGCTTAGCTCCCGCAAAAGGCACAGCCTCGCAGACGGCATTTTTACGCGTGCGGGTTTTCGCCCCGGTAAACACCGAGCCAACCGGCAGGAGCCCCAGGCCGTGCAGCGTGCCCTGCTTCTCTATACCTATGGGATCACGCAGTGTACGCCCCAGCATCTGATAGCCGCCGCAGACGCCGAGGATCGGCATTCCCGCTCCCGCCGCCGTTTTGATCGCCTCGGCAAGGCCGGTATCATGCAGCCAGAGCATATCTTCCATCGTGTTCTTTGTCCCCGGCAGGAGGATCATATCCGGAGTGCCGAGCCTATCCGGTCGGTTTACATAACGCATTCCTATATCCGGATGCTCACTCAGCGGGGCAAAGTCCGTAAAGTTGGAGATATGCGGCAGGCGGATCACAGCCACATCCAGCGCGCGGCAGCTTTTCGTCTGCTCCAGACACGGGGCAAGGCTGTCCTCGTCGTCGATGTCCGCGCGCACCCAGGGCACCACTCCCAGCACGGGGACGCGTGTCAGCTCCTCGAGCTGCCGCAGGCCGGGGCGCAGGAGCTCCACGTCGCCGCGGAATTTGTTGATGATCGTGCCCTTCACGCGCCGCCGTTCTTCTTCGCTGAGCAGAGCAACGGTGCCGTAGAGTTGCGCGAATACGCCGCCGCGGTCGATGTCGCCCGCCAGCAGTACCGGGGCGTTGACCATTTCCGCAAGCCCCATGTTCACGATGTCATCCGCCCGGAGGTTGATCTCCGCCGGGGAGCCTGCCCCCTCGATGACGATGATGTCATTCTCGGCAGCAAGTCCGTTGTAGGCCGCCAGAATGTCGGGGATGAGACCGCGCTTCATTTTGAAATACTCCGCCGCCGCGTAATGCCCGCGCACCTCGCCGTTTACGATGAGCTGGCTGCCCGTGTCGCTGGAGGGCTTTAGTAAGATCGGGTTCATGCGCACGTCGCACTCGAGGCCCGCCGCCTCCGCCTGCACCGCCTGGGCGCGGCCCAACTCCAGGCCGTCGGGGGTAACGAAACTGTTGAGGGCCATGTTCTGGCTTTTGAAGGGGGCGACGTGATAACCGTCCTGCGCGAAAATGCGGCACAGGGCAGTCACCAGCAGGCTCTTGCCCGCGCCGGACATCGTACCTTGGATCATAATGCGTTTAGCCATGCAGCACCTCCCTGATCGTTTCCAGTAAAACGATATTCTCCGCCTCCGTGCGGACTGCCGTGCGATACCAGCCCTTTTCCAGGCCCGCGAAATTTGCGCAGTCCCGGATCAGCACCCCGCGTTCCCGGAGCTTTTCGGCAAGCCTATGGTCCGCGCAGCGATAGAGCAGGAAGTTTGCCTCCCCCGGCACGACACGCATGCCGAGCGCCTCCAGTGCGGTCTTCATGCGCTGTCGTTCTGTTTTGATAAGAGTGTGAAGTTGATTTACATAATTTTCTTCACATAATGCTTCCATGCCCGCCTCCTCCGCGACGACGGACACCGCCCAGGGCTGGCCGCAGGCCCGGAGCTTTTCGGCAAGCGCTGTGCTGCCGCAGAGGACATAGCCCAGACGCAGCCCCGCCATGGCGTAGGTTTTGGTGAAGGCCCTGATAACAATCAGCTCCGGGTATTCCGCAAGCACAGAGACCAGGCTGTAGTCGGCGGCGTCCTCACAGAAATCCAGGAAGCACTCGTCTGCCGCGAGGATCATTCCCCGCTCCGAGCATAAATCGAGAAGCGGCAGCAGCAACTCCCGCCCGGTCAAAAGTCCCGTGGGGTTATTGGGGTTGCAGAGAAACAGAAGTTCACAGTCCTGCGGGATCTGTGCCAGCTGTTCTTCGGTCAGGCGAAAATCTGCCGACAGCGGGATTTCCGTAACACTGCACGCCGTCTCCCGCAGGGCGCGGGCATATTCGGCAAAGCCCGGCACGAACACCGCCGCGCTTTTTGGTTTGAGCGTATGACAGAGGCGATAGATCAGATCCGACGCCCCGCTGCCGCACACGATGTTTGATGCCGGGACGCCGTGGTACTTTGCGAGCGCCGCGCACAGCCTCCGGCACAGGGGATCGGGGTAGCAATCAGCTTTTTCCAGCGCTCGCAATGCCGCCGCGCGCACGCCCTCCGGCAGGCCGAGGGGGCTGATGTTGGCCGAGAAGTCCAGCGGCGTTTTTCCGTATTCTGTTTCAAAACCGGCCCAGTCGCCGCCATGGATGAGTTTCATAATCAGTTTTCCTATTCTGTCATGGCTTCGCGTATGCGAAGGATCTTCTTTTCAGATTCTTCGCTTTGCTCAGAATGACATTGCGGCAAGAAAGCGTACCAAGCCCAACACCGCAAGCCCCAGCAGCGCTCCGGCATATTCGAGGCGGCAGGCGCGGCTGATATCTCCGGGGACGATCTCGCGCCGCCGGTCCCCGATCCATGGCTTGTCATGCCTTACGCCGAAGTAGGACGCCGGGCCGCAGAGCCGCAGGCCCAGAGCGCCCGCCATCGCCGCTTCACACTGGGCGGAATTGGGGCTTGCATGCTTTCTGCGGTCCCGCCGCCAGATGCGCCATGCCGAAGCCGCGTCCTCCCCCGTGAGCTTTGCCGCAGCGATCAGCAGCAGCGCGGCGAGGCGGGAAGGGAGGTAATTTGCCGCGTCATCCAGCTTTGCAGGCACGCGCCCGAAGTGGAGGTAACGCGTGTTTTTGTAGCCCACCATGCTGTCCATGGTGTTGATCGCCTTATACATCAGGGCAAGCGGCGCGCCGCCGAGGAGCATGTACGCAAGCGGCGCGATCACACCGTCGGAAAAGTTTTCCGCCACGGTCTCCACCGCCGCGCGGGCTACCCCCTTCTCATCGAGCGCAGCCGTATCGCGCCCGACGATGCGGGAAACCGCCTTGCGCGCGGCTTCCAGGCCTTCTGTTTCCAGGGCCTTTTGCACACGCAGGGCTTCGACCTTCAGGTCTCTGACCGCCAGCGCCTGCCAGCACCAGATCACTTCCACCGCAAAGGACAGCGGCGGGTAGAAACCATCCAGCAGTCTCAGGATCAGTTTACATAATGTAAACGTTCCTGTACTCATGACCAGGGCCATCAGGAGGCCTGCCGCTTCCTCACCCCGGTTTGTTTTCGGAAACAGCGCCCGCAGCAGCTTTTCCAGCGCCGTGATCGCCCTGCCCATGAGCACCACCGGGTGAATCGGGGTAAGCCATGCCGGGTCGCCCAGCAGAAGATCCAACGCAAAGCCGCACAGGGCGGCAAATAAAATCCTCATTTCAAAAAGCTACGCTCCCGCTCCACGCGCATTTCGTCAAGCTGTCTGTCATAAGAAAGCAGAAAGCCGCAGCCGCAGGGTGTCTGCCAGCGGTAGTATTCCCGCTCGGGCCTTCCCCATCGCTCCAGCGCCGCCATCTGCGTACCGCCGTGGGCCACGATCACAAGGTCCTTCCCCGTTTGCAGCAGGGCTTCCATTGCTTTGCATGCACGTAGGGAAAAGCCCTTGCGGTCTTCTCCTCCCGGGCAGCGGCCCAGGCAGCCGCCGTCCACCCAGGCGCGATAGGCGGCGTCCCGCTCCATCTCCCACCAGCCGTGACCCTCAAAGGCGCCGAAATCCATCTCCCGCAGGTCGGGGACAACGATCAGTTCCGCTTCCGGGAAGAGGATCGCCGCCGTCTCCCGCGCCCTCAGCATTGGGGAGACATATACGCGCGGCGGTAAAAAATCCGCGCGCTTCAGTTCCGCGCGGCCTTGATCGGACAAGCCCTCGTCCAGCGCGCCCTGGTAGCGCTTCTCCTCGCCGAGGCGTGTAAGGCCGTGGCGGATGAGCCAAATTTTCATGGAAGCTCCCCCTTCAATACCTGCCCGAGACCGCAGCAGACGCGGACCACCGTGTTTGCCCTCTCGGCGAGCAGGCAGGCAAGCCGCCCGGCGGCCTCCCGTTTTTCACGTTCGGCTCTCTCGATGGGCACGAGCCCGCCGCCGAGCTCGGTGGCGATGACGATGTCCTTTTCCGCAAGGCGGTCGGCGAGTGCCGAAAGGTCGGCCCCAGGCGACAGCTCCTGTACGTCCCAGACGGCGCGGGCACTGAACGCCGCCTCGCTCAAGCCCAGGGCGTTTCGGATGTATTCGCGTTTTCCCGCGTAAAGCGGGCCGGTCACAAAAATCATAGCACAGCCTCCACGTAATACCGAAGCACCAGCGCCGCCAGCATCCAGAGCTCCGCCGTCTGCAAAAACCACCCGGCGAGATCTCCCGACAGCCCGCCGAAATCCTTTGCGCACATACGGCGGTAATACCAGAACACCGGGAGCGCGGCAAGGACTGTCTCCCCCGCGCGCAGCATCAGCAGCATCAGAGAGAGCGCAGCGGCCATGATCGTCAGCACCGTTCGCACACGTTTTTTGTCCGAGGCTTCGGCAAAGGATCGGGCAAGGCCGCTGCCCTCACGGAGAGGAAATCTTGTCAGCGACAGGCCGGAGAGGGCTCGCGACAGGCAGAACATCCCGAGCAGAACGGGCAGACGCTGGGCAGGCAGGGCCGTCCAGAGGGCAAAATCCGCAAGAAAATACACGCAGAGCCGGATCGCCGCGAATGCGCCGAGGTGGGGATCTTTTAAGATTTCCTGCCGTTTTTCAACGCCCTGGTGGGATGCAAGTGCATCACATGTGTCACAATAGCCGTCCAGGTGGATGCCGCCCGTAATAAGTACCGGCAGCAGGCAGAGGCCCGCTCCGCGCAGGATTTCCGGCAGGGCCAGAAACAGACACAGCTTTCCCCAGCCCCACAAGCACAGCGCGATCACCGCACCGATCACCGGGAAGGCGCAGAGGCTATAGCGCATATTGCGTTCGTTCCACCCAAATTGCGGCATCGGGATCGCCGAGAACATGGAGAAGGCGACGGCGATGGTTTCCAGTACGATCACGCCAGTTCCCCCTTCAGCACATTCAGCAGGCCGCATACGACCTCGACAGCGAGGTCGGCGCGGGCGGCAAGCCATCGGTTCAGATCGGCAAGCGCGCGCATGTAGCGCAGGCTCTCCGGGTCGTAATCCGCGCCCCCGGAGAAGACCTCGTTGGTCACGACAGTGAGATGATCGCAAGATGTGATCAGGTGATCAAGCCCGCGGCGAACGGAATCCATACCGTCGCCGTCGGGTTCGTACATTTCATTTGCCAGGAGATTGGAGAGATCCTCCAGCAGGACGTTTGCGTCCGCCGGAATGTCCACGCCCGCAAGGTCAAGGCCGCGCTCGAAGGTTTCAAAGCCCAGGTGCGCGCGCTGGGCGCGGTGCTTACTCACACGCTCCTGGGATTCCGCGTCGCGCGGGAGCATGGTGGCAAGATAGATTTTTCGGCCCGGCAGCGCACAGACATGCTTCTCGGCAAAGGCGCTCTTGCCGCTGCCCGCGCCGCCGATCACGATGGTTAACATAACATCATCACTCCTGAGGGGTATAGGCTTCGATACCGAGACGGTCAAAGCTCTGGCCGCTGCGGTAGAGCGTGAGGGCCATATCCAGAAGCGGCAGCAGCATGACCGCGCCGCCGCCCTCACCGAGGCGCATTTCGGCGTGGAGAGGAGCTGCCAGGTCAAAGACATCCAGCACCGCCGCGCCGCGCCGTTCCCCCGAGTGATGGCTCGGAAAGAGCGCTTTTTCCGCAGCGGGACACAGGAGCATGGCGCAGAGGGCGGCGGCAGTGCTGATGAGCCCGTCGATCACGGCGGGGATATTGCAGGCCGCCGCGCCCAGATAGGCCCCGCACATGGCGGCAAGGTCCAGCCCGCCAACCTTGGCAAGCACGTCCACAACATCCGTCGGATCGGGCTTATTGAAGGTAAGGGCATGCCGGATAACCTCGCGCTTGCGCGCAAGGCCCGACGCGGAAAGCCCCGCGCCGCGCCCGACGACATCCGCGGGATCGAGGCCGAGCAGCGAACAGATCACCGCCGAGGAGCTGGTCGTGTTGCCGATGCCCATCTCCCCGATGAGCAGGATATCCGCGCCGTCATCGGCGTTTTCCCGCGCAAGCTTCGCCCCGCACAGCATGGCGTCAAGGCACTCATCCCGCGTCATGGCGGGGCCGAGGCTCAAGTCGTCGGTGCCGTTTCGCACGCGGCGGTCGAGGACGCCTTTATGTCCCGGGAAATCCAGTATGCCTGCATCCACCGGGATCACACGGCAGTTTGCGTATCGAGCCATGGGGCTCACGCTGCTGCGGCCCTCCGCGAGAGCCACCGCGACCTTTGCGGTCACATCGCTTTCACACTGGGTGACTCCCTGGCGCACAACGCCGTTATCCGCGCAGAAGACCAGCAGGCGGCGGTCGTCTATGCGCACATCGTTGTCCCCCTTCAGAGCGGCGAGCTTTGCGATCATATCCTCAAAGGCCCCGAGGCTTCCCAGGGGCTTGGCCAGGCTGTTCCACTGCCGCCGGGCTGCCTGCCGCGCCGTCTCATCCGGCGCTTTGATCTGTGCGATTATGTCATAGATGCTTTCCATTGTTCACATGCCTTTACAAATCGTTCCGCGAGCGGGATAGCACCGCCGAAGTGCAGGTGCGGGAAGGCGGCATACAGGCTCTTTGACACAAAGCCGCAGGCCCAGTTTCTGCCGTCAGGCTTCTCCGATCGCAGATCTGTGCCGTTTTCCGTACAGTCCCAATAGTGAAACTCGTGGGCGTGGATACGCTCTCCCGCGCGAAACAGCAGACTGTCCGCCGGGGCCGTGAGCGTCTGGTAGCCGAAGCGCTGCAAGCGTCCGGTTTTGAAGCCGCACCCCGGCAGCACGCCGCACATGGGATGGGAAGAGCCTTCCGCATCCTCAAGGCTCTGCCCGAGATAGAGAAAGCCGCCGCACTCGGCCACTGAGGGCAGGCCGCTTTTGATCGCCGCCGCGATGCTTTGCCGCATGGAGGCGTTTTCCGACAGAGTCTTTGCATGCAGCTCCGGGTAACCGCCCGGAAGATAGATCCCATCCGCTTTTGGAAGTTCCGAATCGTGCAGCGGGCTGAAAAAAGTGAGCTCTGCACCGGCGTCCCGAAGCGCGTCCAGGTTATCGGCATACAGGAAGCAGAACGCCTCGTCCCGCGCCACCGCGATGCGGCACTTTGCCTTCCCCTTGACCGAAGGGGCGGATGAGGCGGAGCTTACCGCTTCTGATAAACCCGGTACAGGCGGTGAGGCTGACACCTCATCCGTCATCCGGCTTGCGGGGGGCGCCGGATGCCGCCTTCCCCTCAAGGGGAAGGCTTTGGCAAGGTTCAGTATGCGGTCAAGGTCGATATACCTTTCCGCTGCCTGGCCCAGCTTTTTCAGCCTTACGGAAAGGTCGGTGATCTCACCCGCCGTCATAAGCCCCAGGTGGCGGCTTTCAAAGCGGGCTTCCTCCATGGGCGGCAGAAAGCCCAGGATCGGAAGCCCTGTCTCCCGCTCCAGAGCCGGCGCAAGGGATGCGGCGCGGCGCTCGGGCGTGTCGGCAAAGATCAGCGTCGCAATATTGCTCTGCGCTCGGAAGTCCATGAGCCCTTTTACCTGCGCCGCCAGTGTCAGGCCGCCGCCCTTGGGAGAGACAACCAGCACTACCGGCGCGCCTGTCAGGCGCGCGAGGTCCCAGGCGCTGGCTTCGGTGGTATTGTTCAGGCCGTCATAATAGCCCATGGCCCCCTCGATGAGGGCAAGATTCGCTTCCGTGCGGGAGAGGGTTTTCAATACGCCCGCCTCGCCCTGGAGGAAAAGATCCAGATTGCGGCTGGGGACGCCCAGGACGCGCTCATGGAACATGGGGTCGATATAGTCCGGGCCGCACTTGAAGGCCTGCACACATTTCCCTCGCCGCTTGAAGGCTGAGAGGAGGGCGCAGGTCGTGACGGTCTTGCCCGCGCCGCTTTGCATGGCGGCGATCATGATGGTTTTCATTTCGCGTACCCCGTGATGAGCCACACCGGGTTTTGCGCCAGCATCAGCGTGAGGCCGCCCGCAGGCTTCGAGCGGCTGACCGATATCTGGGTCACTTCCGTTTCATAGCCCAGCGCCTGCAGAACGGTATATGAATTATGTAAACTTTCTATTGTGATCGCCGACACGCAGATCCGGGCGGCGGGATTTGCGGTGTGGATTGCATTTACTATCTCGTCCAGATTTCCGCCGCTGCCGCCGACGAAAACGGCGTCCGGTTTTGGAAGTTCCGAAAGCGCGGCAGGGGCCTCGCCCTGTACAAGGCGAAGGTTCCACGCGCCGAATTTGATTCTGTTTTTTTCCGCGACGGCGAGAGCCGCGTCCTCCCGCTCAACGCTGTATACCGCGCGGCACCAGAGCGCAAGCTCGACGGCGACGCTGCCGGTGCCCGTGCCGATATCCCAGCACACATCCTCAGGCGAGACGGCGAGCTTTGCGAGGATCGCCGCCCGGACCTCCTGCTTGGTCATGGGCACCTTCTCCGCACGGAGATATTCCTCGTCCGGGATGCCGGGCGTGCGGCGCGCGGGACGCGGGGCCGGTTCTACCAGAAGGACCGAAAGCGGTGAAAAGGCATTTTCGGCAAGCTTCGCCGCCGTGCCCTCGCTGATACGCTCCCGCTCTGTGCCGAGATCATCCCCGGCGTAAGCTTTCAGAAAACCGAGTCCGGCTTCGGTCAGCTCCCGGCAGATCGAGGCGGGGCCGCTTTTTCCCCCGGTAAGGAAAAAAACGGGTTTGCCCATACAGACGGCGGCCACCGCGTCGCATTCCACCCCGTGGGCCGAGCACAGAAGCCAGTCCTGCCATGGCTTTTGCAGACGGGCCGCGAAATGCTGCACACTGGAAACGCCGGGCAGCAGGCGCACATCATATTCCCCAAGCTCCGGCAGCAGCAGGCGCGCGCCGGAATAAAAGCCGCTGTCGCCGCTGTAGAGGACGCAGATGTTTTCCGCGTCCGTGCTTCTGATCGCGTTTATAATGCCGGACGCCGTGACCGCTTCGGTCTGAGGCCTGCCGTCTCCGTAATCGCACAAAAGGCGCTTGGAGCCGATCAGCAGCTCCGCGTCGTTGATGGAGGCGCGGGCTTCCTCCGTGAGGCTGCCGCAGCCGCAGCCGATGAGCGTGACGGTCATGTGTCTGTCCCCTTTCGATAGCCGGTGGTGAAGTCCGGGGCATAGAGGCGGCTGCGCTCGAAGTCGGCGTCCAGGAAATTCCCCACGAGTATCAGCGCGGTTTTGCTGATGCCAGCCTCCCGCGCGGTCTCGGCGAGCGTGCCGACGGTACAGCGCAGGATTTTTTCCGCCGGCCAGCTCGCTTTATAGACTATGGCGGCAGGTGTATCGGCTGTGTATGCGCCCTTGAGAAGCGCTGTCTGTACCTGCTCAAGCATCCCGGCGGAGAGGAACAGCGCCATGGACGCGCCCGCCCCGGCAAGCCTGTCCAGGGCCTCACGCTCCGGCACCGGGGTACGGCCCGCCATGCGGGTGAGGATGAGCGTCTGGCTCAGGCCGGGCAGGGTGTATTCCGCGCGCAGGCTCGCCGCAGCAGCAGAGAAGCTGGAGACGCCCGGCGTCACATCGTAGGGGATGGAGCGTTTGTCGAGCATGTCCATCTGCTCCCGGATGGCGCCGTAGAGGCTGGGATCGCCGGTGTGCAGGCGGACGGTCACAAGGCCGTCCCTTTCTGTTTCCTCGATGGCGGCGATCACCTGCTCGAGCGTCATGCGGGCACTGTCGAGAATACGGCAGCTTTCCTTGCAGCGCTCAAGCAGCGCGGGATTGACAAGGCTTCCCGCGTAGATGACCTGATCGGCTTTTTCCAGAAGCGCCGCGCCGCGCAGCGTGATGAGATCCGGCGCGCCGGGTCCCGCGCCGACAAAGTGAACCATAGCGACCTCCAACAAAAAAGACGTGCTCACCATGAGCACGCCAAACGCGGACGAAGCCCAAAGTATGTCATTCCGAGCCAGTGCGCACACTGGCGCGGGAATCCGTTCTCCTGAGATATGTGAATACACAAAGGCATTCGGGAATACGGATTGACACACCAGTGACATCGGTCACTGGTTCGCAACGACGAGGTCCGACTCTGTCCGCAGAATAAAAAACGTGCTTCCGGTTCCGGCAGAAGCAGCGCCTCGCACCCATGTATCTGACTTATCCCCCGCAGGGGCTTCACAGTGACCGACTCGCCGGGACTTGCACCCGATTCCATGTCTCGCGCAAAACGAGCGGTGAGAGGCGATGTTCAATTGATGGCATTATACAGCAAGTTTTGTCTTCTGTCATCCCTTTTCTTTTCGGGCGTGTACAGGTTTTTTCATTCTTTTCTTGCGATAAGCGGAAATCTACGATATACTGAACAAAACAAATACCGCTAAGGAACTGTGCAGAAATAAGTTGTGCAAAGCAGGCGCAGGATTATTTGACTGTAGCGAGGCGGCAAATCGCAGGAATACTTTGTGTATTTCAAGATTTGACAACGAAGCTACAGGCAAAAAAGACAAGCCTGATTGTGCAAGTTATTTCGGAACAGTTCCTAATTCCATGAAGAAAAGGAGCCGGGTCATGACAGATATGACATTTGACGAAAAAACGCTGCGCTATCTCCGGACACTCTCCCGCAGCTACCCCAACACCCAGGCGGTCACGACCGAGATCATCAACCTGCGCGCGGTGCTGAACCTGCCCAAGGGCACCGAGCACTATATCAGTGACATCCACGGCGAATACCAGGGCCTGCGCCATATCCTGCGCAACGCCTCCGGCTCGGTACGCCGCAAGATAGACCAGGCGCTGGGCGACTACGTCTCCGCCGCCGACCGGGACGCGCTGGCAACGCTCATCTACTACCCCGAGCGAAAACTCAGCCACATGCGCCACCACGGGCTGCTCAACGCCGAGTGGTACACCATCACGCTCAAGCAGCTTATCGCCATCTGCAAGATCACGACCTCAAAATATACCCGCTCCAAGGTGCGGCGCATCCTGCCGAAGGAGTATGAGTACATCATCAGCGAGCTCATGACCACCGGCAGCAAGGATTTCAATAAAGAGGAATACTTCGAGCAGATTTTGCAGACCATTATTGATACCGAGGCCGCCGACAGCTTCATCACCGCCATGTGCCATCTGGTGCAGGATTCCGTGATCGACAGACTCCACGTGGTGGGCGACATCTACGATCGCGGTGACAGCCCCCATCTTGTGATGGACGAGCTGGAAAAGCAGCGCCACATCGACATTCAGTGGGGCAACCACGATATCCTCTGGATGGGCGCGGCGGCGGGCAACCTCTGCTGCATCACCAACGCCGTGCGCATCTGTCTGCGCTACAACAACTACGATTTCATGGAGGGCGGCTACGGCATCAACATGCGCCCCCTGTCGCTGCTGGCGCTGGAGACCTACGCGGACGATCCCTGCGCCCTGTTCATGCCGAAGAAGGGCCCGAAGGACGCAGCGGACCCGCAGAACGACGAGGTCATCGCCAAGATGCACAAGGCCATCGCCGTCATCCAGTTCAAGATCGAGGGACAGGCCGCCAAGGCCCACCCCGAGTACCGCATGGACGACCGCCTGCTGCTGGACAAGCTGGATCTCGAGCGCGGCGTCGTGACGCTTGGCGGCACGGAATATCCGCTTCTCGACGTAAGCTTTCCGACCATTGACCCGAAGGACCCCTACGCCCTCACGCCGGAGGAGCAGAAGGTCCTGGAGGGTTTGCAGCTGAGCTTTTTAAACTGCGACAAGCTCCAGCACCATGTGGACTTTTTGTACAAGAAGGGCGCCATGTACCGCTACTACAACGGCGTGCTGATGTTCCACGGCTGCATCCCCATGGAGCCGGACGGCAGCTTCTCGGAGCTTGAGATCTACGGCGTCAAATGCCGGGGCCGCAGCCTCTTCGACCGCTGCGAGGAGCTGGTGCGCCAGGGCCGCTTCTCCAAGGACGAGGCGCTTCGGCAGCGCGGGGCGGACTTCATGTGGTATCTCTGGTGCGGGAGCAAGTCGCCGCTGTTCGGCAAGGACAAGATGGCGACCTTCGAGCGCTACTTCATTGCCGACAAGGCCACCCATAAAGAGACCTCCGACCCCTACTTCACGCTCGCCTACAATGCCGAGGGCTGTGAGCGCGTTTTCCGGGAGTTCGGCATCACCGATCCCGACGCCGTGATCGTCAACGGCCACATCCCCGTCAAGATCCGCAAGGGTGAAAGCCCCATCAAGGTGCCGGAAAAGCTTATCATCATCGACGGCGGCATGTCCAAGGCTTATCAGTCGGTCACCGGCATTGCGGGCTATTCCCTGGTCTCCAACTCCCACCAGATGTATCTGTCGGAGCATGAGCCCTTTGCCTCCGCCGAGGATATGATCCACAACAACCGGGACATGGAGTCGCGCATCATCCCGGTCAAGACCTACTTAAAGCGCGTCACCATTGCCGACACCGACGACGGGCGCGAGATCGCCGCGCAGATCGAGGATCTGAAGCTGCTGCTGGAGGCCTACCGTACGGGCGCCGTCAAGCAGGACAAGCGAGCGACGACCGAAATATAACATAAAAACCGGGCGGATAATTCGCCCGGTATATCATGCAAGGAGCAAACCATGTCTGAAAACCTGAACATCTGTCTCATCAACGATTCCTTTCCGCCGGAGATCGACGGCGTGGCAAACGCCGTCACAAACTATGCCGACATCATCACCCGCGAGCACGGACGCTGCACCGTTGTGACTCCCGACAACCCCGCCGCGAATGACAAGGTCTTTCCCTTCCCCGTGCTGCGCTATCCCAGTGTAGACCTGACAAAGCTGGTCGGTTATTACGCGGGCTTTCCCTTCTCGCCCGAGGTGCAGAAAAAGCTTGCTGCAGAGAAATTTGACCTCATCCACACCCACTGCCCCATTACCTCCACCATGCTGGCCCGCTCCCTGCGTGACCGTATCCATGTGCCGATGGTGCTGACCTATCACACGAAATTCGATATTGACATCGCCAATGCCATTTCCAGTAAGCTCCTGCAGGAGGAGGCCAAGAAGCTCCTTGTGGAGAACATCAGCGCCTGCGACGAGGTCTGGACCGTCAGCCGCGGCGCCGGGGAAAACCTCTGCTCTCTCGGCTATGAGGGCGACTACATCGTCATGCCGAACGGCGTGGACTTCCCCAGGGGGCGTGTGGACGACAGTCTGATTAAGGAAGTGACGGCGGGTTACGATCTGCCCGCAGGCGTGCCGGTGTTCCTCTTTGTCGGACGCATGATGTGGTACAAGGGCATCCGCATCATCCTCGACGCGCTGAAAACGCTGTCCGAGACAGGCCAGGATTTCCGCATGATCTTTGTCGGCGGCGGCACGGACAAGGCGGCGATCGTGGACTACGCCGAAAAGCTGGGGCTGACAGACATGGTCTTCTTCGCCGAGCCAATCCAAGACCGCAGTCATATCCGCGCCTGGTACTGCCGGGCGGACCTCTTTCTCTTCCCCTCCACCTTCGACACCAACGGCCTCGTCGTGCGCGAGGCGGCGGCCTGCTCGCTTGCAAGCGTACTCATCCGGGGCAGCTGCGCCGCCGAGGATGTGACCGACGCTGTG
>CADBYZ010000008.1 GCA_902799075.1 Oscillospiraceae bacterium
AAGGCCGCGCAGTAGGTGGCGTAGTAGTGAAAATCCATCTGCATACTTTCAGCCCTCCACCAGCTTTGCAAGCTTCCGCACCCGCAGCGCCGTATACACCAGCTCCGCCAGCATGGCGGCCGAGCAGCACTCCACAAACATACTCACCGCGTAATCCATCACGGACTGGTTTTCCATGCGCCCGCTGGTACGGCTGAAAACGGCGACCAGCAGCGACAGCACGCTCCAGGCCAGCAGCAGGCAGGCCACGACGATATAGGTCGGGCGCTGCCGTTTCCCGCTGCCCGCCGCCCTGGCCTTGAGGCCCACAAACAGGCGCAGTGAAAGACTGAACAACATAAAGAAGGCGAGCAGGACATAGGCGATAGTGGTTGCAGCTTGCTGATACTCCTCCGAAACCGTGGTGACATCCAGCTTGAATACACCCACATAGATGTAGAGAAGCGTTTTCAGGATGCTCCATACCCCGAAGCTGATCACGCCCGACCCGAGACTCATCAGCGTGATCCTTCGCCTGCGCAGCTCGATTACCAGCTCGTTTTCCATACCGATCCCTTTCAGACAAGATTTTCCTCATTATAACACATCCGTCAATAAAGAAAAAGACCGATTGCTGAAAATTCAGTGCTATGCTATAATACCATTTATCGTTTTCACTTTCTTCACAGCTTGCTAAAGCTTCTTTTCAGCATAACGCTTTATGCTTTCAGACAACAGGAACAGAAAGAAGGGATGCAGCCTGGACATCCATTACCGCCATGAGTGGAAGCACGAGATCAGCTATGCGGATCTGCTTGCCATCCGCCAGCGCCTGCGCGCCGTGGCCGAGAGCGATCCCCACGCGGCGAACGGATGCTATCTGATCCGGAGCCTCTATTTTGATAACGCGGAGGACAAGGCCCTGCGTGAGAAGATCGACGGCGTGAACCTGCGGGAGAAATTCCGTATCCGTTTCTATAACGGCGACACCTCCGTCATCCACCTGGAGAAGAAATCCAAACGCGCGGGGCTCGGCACCAAGTACAGCGCCGATCTCACAAGGGACGAGGCGCAGAAAATCGTGGACGGGGACCTCGACTGGATGATGGGCAGCGGCAGAGACCTGGTGCAGGAGCTCTACTGCAAGATGCGCTATCAGGGGTTAAGGCCGAAGACCATCGTCGACTACACCCGCGAGCCCTTCATTTACCGCCCGGGCAACGTGCGCGTCACCTTCGACTACGACATCCGCACGGGCCTTCAGTGCACGGACTTTTTAAATCCCGACTGCGTCACCGTCCCCGCCGGGGACGCGCCCATCCTCCTCGAGGTAAAGTGGGACGCCTTCCTCCCCGA
Source organism: Oscillospiraceae bacterium (assembly GCA_902799075.1). Taxonomy (GTDB): domain Bacteria; phylum Bacillota; class Clostridia; order Oscillospirales; family Oscillospiraceae; genus Limivicinus. The sequence goes on from CADBYZ010000008.1 coordinate 1,336, forward strand.
TATCATCCGCGACGCCGTCCAGACCCCGGGCCGCCGCGTCGAGGCGTTTTCCAAGTACGCGCAGTGCAGAATCTACGGATAAAATTCAAATGCGAACCGTGTTCGCATTTGAATAAAAAAAGGAGCAGAAACCATGACCTTCAACGACATTTTCAAATCGAGCTTTCTGACAAACGTGAACGCGGTGAGCGTTCTGGACATGGCCCTGGCGCTGGTGCTGGCCTTCGGCGTGGGCGTGTTCATCTTCTTCATCTATAAGAAGACCTACGCGGGCGTCATGTACTCCTCAGGCTTCGGCGTGACGCTTGTGGCCCTGACCATGATCACGACCCTTGTGATCCTCGCCGTCACGTCGAACATCGTGCTGTCCCTCGGCATGGTGGGCGCGCTCTCCATCGTGCGTTTCCGCACTGCCATCAAGGAGCCGCTTGACATCGCCTTTCTCTTCTGGGCCATCGCGGCGGGCATCGTGCTGGCGGCGGGCCTCATCCCGCTGGCTGTGTTCGGCAGCGTCTTCATCGGCCTTATCCTCCTGGTCTTTGCCAACCGCAAGGACATGACCCACCCCTTCATCGTGGTCATCGACTGCGACGGACACGACAGCGAGACGAAAGCCCTCGAGCTTCTGCGCGAGAACACCGTGCGCTGCTCTGTCAAGAGCAAGACCGCCCGCAAGGGCGCGGTGGAGCTCAACGCCGAGGTGCGGCTCAAGGATGGCAACACCGACTTTGTCAATGAGCTTGCCGCCCTCCGGGGCGTCAACAGCGCGGTGCTCGTCAGCTACAACGGCGACTACATGGGCTGAGGAGGGGCGCGATGTCAACGCACAAGCAGATCGACCGCATCTGCGTTGCCGTCCTTGTCTGTACCCTCCTTGTCACCGTCCTGTTCATGAACGGGCAAAAGCTCGGCCTGACGCCCATCTTTGACGGGGACGCGGAGAGCAGCAGCGATTCAGCCTTCTTCACCCGCAACGACCGCGACAGCGACTGGGACAGCGCCAGCGCCACCCGCATCACCCTCGCGGGCGACCGGGCCAACATCTCCGGCGGCGGAGCCTATGTCCTGGGCGGCGATGTGGTCATCGCCCAGGCCGGGCGCTACGCCCTCTCCGGCACGCTCGCGGACGGCAGCGTCATCGTCAGCGCCGACAGCGGCGCCAAGATCTGGCTTTTGCTGGACGGGGCGGACATCAGCTGTTCAGACGACGCGTGCCTTCGCGTCGAGCAGGCGGACAAGGTCTTCCTGACCCTCGCCCCGGGCACGGTGAACAGCATGACGAGCGGCGCGGAATATTCCGAGACCGCCATAAATGACAATACCGGCGGCGCGATCTTCAGCCACGACGATCTCACCGTCAACGGCAGCGGCAGCCTCACCGTCACGGCGGCCTATAAGCACGGCTTCGACGTAAACGACGAGCTTGTCATCACCGGCGGCAAAATCACCGTCGACGCGCCCCAGGACGCCATCCACGCAAATGACGGCTTCTGCCTCGAGCAGGCGGCGCTTATCCTGCACGCGGGAGACGAGGGCATCAATGTGCAGGGCCCGGAGTCGCATCTGTACATCGCCTCCGGCAGCATCGACATCGAAAGCGGCGGCGCGGCCCTCAAGTGCGCTTCCGACATGCGCATCGAGGGCGGCAGCGTCACGCTGAGCTCCGAGGCCGACGGCCTGCACAGCGGCGGCAGCATCGCCGTGACGGACGGCTCTCTCAACATCCGCGCGGGCGACGACGGTATCCACGCCGACAGCGCCGTGGCAATCAGCGGCGGCAGCATCCTCATCAGCGAGTGCTACGAGGGCATCGAGGCCCTGACCATCGACGTCTCCGGCGGCGAGATCGAGCTCTATCCCAGCGACGACGGCCTGAACGCAAACGGCGGCTTCAGCTTCGCACCCGGCATGTTCAGCCGCCGGGCGGAGAATCTGGCCCAGACGCAGGCAAGCGACACCTGGATCCATGTTAGCGGCGGCAGCATCACTGTGGTCAACGTAAATGCCCGGGACGCCGACGGCCTTGACGCCAACGGAGACATCGTCATCTCGGGCGGCACCATCCGCGTCAGCCTCAACGCCTCCGGCAGCAACGACGCCATAGACTACGGCAGCGAAAGCGGCGGCAGCTGCGTCGTCACGGGCGGCGAGCTCGTGGCCTGCGGAAGCTCCGTCATGGCGGAGGGCTTCAGCGACAGCTCCACCCAGTGCGCGGTTCTGTATAACCTGGGCTACAGCGCCGAGGCGGGCAGCACCGTGACCGTGAAGGACGCGGCGGGCAGAGAGCTTCTCAGCTACACGGCGCCCTGCGCCTTCTCCTCCGTCTCTCTCAGCTCCCCGGACATGAAGCTCGGCGAGACCTATACGATCACGGTGGGCGACAGGGAGCAGGAGATCACCCTGGATTCTGTCAGTATCATCGTGGGCAGCACAAGCGGCGGTATGGGCGGCATGGGCGGCATGGGCGGCAGAGGCCAGCGCCAGAATGACAATGCCGACGGCGGCGAACGTCCCGGCGGTATGGGCGGCCGCGGCGGCTGGGGCGCGCAGCCCGGCGGCACGGATGGAAACGGGAACGCGATGCCGACCCCGCCGGAATTTGACGGCGAAATGCCGGATCCCGGCAATATGCCCGCGCCGCCGGACATGGGCGCCATGCCGCCGGACATGAACGGCACGCGGCCCGGCATGGACGGCGAGACGCCGGACCCCTCCCAGCTGCCCCAGGGCATGGGCGGCGGCAACATGCGGCGCGACGAAATGCCGGACGCGATGCAAAACGCCGCCGAGGAAGCGGCTGAGCTTGCCATCGAGGAGCCGGTCCCGACCGGGCTCCAGCCCGTAAGCCCCTCCGCCTGGGTGATGCTTGCAGCCTGCGCTGCCGCCCTGGTCCTTGGTATCCTGATCGCGGTAAAGTACAGACAATAGAAAACAAAAAAAGACCGTAGAGGCTGATCCGGTGGATCGACCCCTGCGGTCTTACTTTTATATGTTTATTCCACGCTCTCCGCGGCTTCGCTGTCTTCCTCATCCTCTTCTTTCTCAATGCGCCCGCAGGCGGTCACGTAGAGGCGGTAGACGACGGCGATGAGGATGATGCAGCACAGGGCCATCGCGCCGTAGCAGCGGAGATACCAGTCGCCGTGGCGCTGTACCAGGTACTCCGTAAAGCCGCCGCAGCCGAGTGCCACGAGCCACAAGGCCCACAGCAGCCAGTGCCAGATGCGCGTCCCGTTTGCCTGGATGGACAGGCGGCTGTAGTGGATGAGCAGCAGCAGGATGCACACGGCGGTGACGATCTGCACGATGCTCACAAAGCCGTTTTGCGGCAGAAAGCTCGAGTCATAGCGGGTGGAGTCCAGGATCATTTCCGAGGCCGCGTAGAGCAGCAGGAACATGTTGACGGTGTTGCCCTCCCTGCGCCCGGCCTTCATGGGAAAGTTGCGGTACTTCATGAAGAACTTCAGCAGCAGCAGGCAGAACAGCAGCATAAACAGAAAGTGTATAAAGAAGGTGGCGAAGCGATACTCGGTCGCACCGGCGGAGTTGGTGATGCCCGCGGCGATGGGCAGGTGCTGCAGCACCCCGATGGTCACGGGGATCTTGCTGCGGCAGGCGGTGGAGAACAGGGCGCTCAGGCGCACGAAGGCGATGACGAGCGCCATGCCGGGGGCGGCGGCGTCCAGGAGCTTTGCGGTGTCGCCGTCGTCGAGCTTCGCGGCGATCCAGGCGGCGAGCCACACGCCGGGGATGGCGGCGGGCAGGACATAGCTGCCGGCGGAGTAATCCGTCATGGCCTTGAGAAAGCCGTCATACTGCTCCTGATGGCAGTACCAGTGTAGCATCCTGCAAAGCGGCACCGAGAACAGCAGCGCCAGCGGGAAGAACAGCATCATGGACATGATGCGGCCCTTGTTGGTCACCTGCAGCGAAAGGCTCATGAACAGCGCCGCGAGCAATCCCACGGTGATGATGATCGCGCTCCAGTAGAGAACGGTGTTGTCGAAGTATACGGCTATGGGATTCATCGACGCACCTCCTCGGGAATGGCGGTTGCAAAGTAGATGATGTCGCTCACGGCGCGCTCCACGCCGAAGTCGACGTGGTTGATGGGCGCGCCCATCATGATGATCTCGGCCGTCTGGCCGCCGTCGAGGGTGTAGGCTTTCCAGACGTTCTTGGAGTAGATGATGCGGGCAAGCTCGTTGATGGTGGCGCGGGGACGGGCGTCGGGCGTATGGTTGATGGTCATGAGCAGGTAGTGCAGCTCATCCGTCATGGAGATGCAGGAGCGGGAGTACTCGGTGTTGACCTCGCCGATGGGGTAGCCGGAGCAGTACTGCAGCTCCCCGTTATCGACCAGCACCGGCCCGAAGGCCACGGCAAAGACCACGTCGTTTGCCTCAATGAAGGCCTCGGCCTCGCCCTCGCCCATGAGCTCACCGGCCCGGGTAAAGAGCATGTCGCCGGAGGCGGTGAAGAAGCAGGAGTCCACCTGGGCGGGGTTGTTGCGGTAGAGCTTGCGCTGGTAGGCCGTGATGCCCAGGTCACGGAAGGCGTAGAAGTCGCCGTTCATGGCGACCACCGCGTTGGAGGCGTTTGCCATGTCGGAGGCGTAGAGCTGGACGCTGGAGCTGTAGCTGTCTTCGGCAAGCTTGCGCCTGAGCTGCGAGCCGTGGGCAACCTTCACCTCGGCGAAGGTGCAGCATCGCTGCTCGATGTATTCCTGCCAGGTGATGACGAGAATGGTGTCATCGTAGTAGTAGCGGATGGGCTCGTCCGGCACAAAGTCCGCGGTGGGGTCAAAGATCATCTTCTGCCCGTCGATGAGGATCGCGGCGCGGTTGATAAGCTCCGTGATGTCGGCGGGATCGTAGGTGGTGCCGAAGCCGTCGGGGTCGGGCGCGGGAGCCACGGTGGCGCTCTCCTGCAGGGTGTAGACCTTCTTGATGTAGGTCAGATCGCCCAGCGCGTCGGCGGCCGCGTTGTTGACATACTCGTCAAGCTTGCCGGAAAGGCGCAGCTTCGCGTCGGCGGCGGAGAAGGAATTGAGCGTGCCGGAGGCCGGGTGCAGGTACTGGAGCGTCCACACCAGCACCACGAGCGCAGCCGCGAGGAACACCAGCGTCATCAGCGCCCGCAATATCCAGGGGATACGCTTTTTGGTATACACGCGCGGCGGCTTCGGGGCCTTCTTCGGTTTTTCTTCGGCGGGCTCTGTTTTGGCTTTCCTGCCGAAGCGGCGTTTTTTCTTCAGTGCCGCCTCTTCCGCGCTCTCGCCGGGCTCTTCGGTCTCGGCGGCGGTCTCCGGCTCGGGCCTCGCTTTACGGAAGCGGGACTTCTGCGCCGCCTTGCGCTCCTTCTCCTCCTCGCGGGAGTAGATGGGCGGCAGCTCGTAGCGCACGGTGTCGTCGCTGCCGGGGGCGGCGAAGGGGGAATCCTCGGCGTGGGAGGAATAGACCTCCACGGCGGGCTCCGCCTCCGGGGCCGGATTCACCGGCTCCGCCGCCTGTATGGGCGTCTCATCCGCCGTGCCCCCGTCCCGAAACTCGGCGAGGATGGCGTCAAGATCGTTGAAATCGTAATTGTCCTTACTCATGCTCAGTCTCCATCAATATCCGATCCCGCCGGCAAGGGCGCGCAGCAGCGCGGGACTTGCGAGGATCTGCCAGCGGCCGTCGGTATAGGCCAGGGAAAGATCGAACTGCGTCTCGGCGTAGTAGGCGGGGGCGTTCTCCAGCACCACGTTCAGCGCCGCGAGATACGCCTCGTTTGCGACCTCCGGCCGGTAGCGTCGGTTCTCGTCGTACACCTCGCTGACGGAGCGGCTCTGCACGATGGCCTCGGCCTGGCGCTGGGTCTCGTCGGCCACGGCCTGCTCGAGCCGCGCCAGATCCAGGTACGTAAAGCGCACCGGCTGTACTGCCTCCAGCTTCTCCGTGCGGCACTCGCCCGCGAGGGAATAGGAATAGCTCTCATGCAGGGCCTGCTGGATGCGCTGCCCGGCGGGGGAGGAGGGCGTCTCGGCAAGGCCGAGGTCGGAGTAGTCGCGCAGCTCCGTGTAGGCGGCGGGGTAGTTGCCGGAGCATATCGAGTCGAGGAAGCGGGTGACGCTCTGTGTGGGGTCGCCGCTGGGCTTTGCGTACACGGTGCCGTAATAGACCCCGGCCGCTGAAAGGGCCATGGCGGCGGCGCTCAGGACCAGGGCCAGGAGCAGCCCGATAAAGCGCGCGCGGTATTTGATGCACAGTACGATGGTCACGATGAGCCCCACCAGCAGGAAGACGCCGATGGCCGCGGCGGGCACGATCATGGGAAGCTGCACCCGGTCGGGCGCGGCGGAGGCGGCGGGGGTGGGCGCGGGCGTCACAACGGGCACGGGCGTCGCCGGAACGGGGACAGGCGTCGGCTCCGGGGTGGGGGAGGGCTTGTTCGCCAGCTTTTCGGTGTACTCGCACATGGCGGTGCACCAGGCGCTCAGAAACTCCTCCGAGGTCGTGCTGCCGCGGGAGAAGACCACGATGGCGATGGGCTGGGTGGTGTAGCAGATGGCGCAGTCGTTCAGGATCAGGTCCTCCGCGATCCAGCCGGGCTTGTGCGCGATGCGGAAGCGCGGCTCATTGGTCTTGAAGAAGCGGTCGGTCATGGCCTTCTGCATGGTCTCGATGATGTTGGGGAAGCGCTCGGGCTCACGGTACAGCAGGTCCAGGCAGTTGATGAACTCGCGGGGCGTGTACATGTTGACCATGGTCTGCTCCATGGGCTCGGATCCCGGCTCGACCCCGTAGTAGTGGGCGGTCTTCACGCGAAACTCGTTGTAGCCGCCGAGGAAGGTGTCGCAGAGGAAATAGGCGCGCTCGTTGCTCGAGTCGATGAGGATATCCTCCATGACGGAATCGAAGCTGAAGTACTGCTCATAGACGCTCCAGTCAATGCTGCCGTTATGAAGCTGCTCGGTGGCGTACATGCAAAGGGGCACCTTGAACATGCTGGCCGCGACGGCGTATTCGTCGCCCCGGATGTAGTGCTCCTCGCCGGTGACGAGGTTGCGGTAGCCCGCGTAGATCTCGTACTCGCCGATACCGTATTTTTCCAGTACAGCGGCGCTGACGGTGTCCCAGTCGGGGTCGGTGTCCCCGGCGGCCAGGGCGCCGGTGCAGAGGCTCAGGCAGAGCAGCAGCGCGAAAACCGCGGCAAATATTCTTTGAAATGCTTTCATGCAAACACTCCGATATGTTCGATGTTGTATTAAACTAAAATATTTTATCAGTAATACGGGAATATTGCAAGTGCCGGAGCGAGAAATTCAGCTTATTTTCGACGGGAAAAATTCAGCTTCGACGCGGCGCGGGAGAAAAGCGAGGGCTTTTTGGAAATTTCCCCCTGTTCTTCCTCCGTCAGCCCCAGAAATTTGAGCACCGCGATCTGCGGCTCCATGTCGGCGGTGATAGTGATGCGGTCGGTGTCGTAGTGCCGGACCATGCCGGGGGTGTAATGCTTGGTCAGCTCCTCCACATGTTCGAGCCTGCGCGGGCCGCGATTGCCGTCGCGGTAGTGCATGGGGATGAGCACCTTGGGGAAAAGCTCCTCGGCCAGGCGGAAGACCTCCTGAGACGGAAGCGCCGTGCAGGACCCGGCGGTGATCATCATGGCGTCAAGGTCATAGAGTTTGTGCGCCTGCTCCCCGGTGAGCGGCGCGCCGATGTCGCCCATGTGGGCAACGCGTATCCCGTCCGCTTCGATGAGGTGGATGAGGCAGCTGCCGCGCATGATGCCGCACACCGTGTCGTGCCAGACCTCCATGGGGGTGATGGTAAAGGGGCAGTCGCTCTCGGGCCTGCCGGAGAGCACGATGCCGGGGGTGTAGTTGTGGCCGTAGCTGTCGTGGCTGATGAGGAGCTTGTCCGCCTTCACGCCCCGCAGCTTCGGGTAGCCGGGGATATAGTCCGCGTTATAGGGGTCGATTGCCAGCGTGTACCCGTTATGGGTAATGGTAAAGCAGGCATGTCCCAGCCAGCGTATTTCCATGGTGCATTCCTCCTGTTTTTCTTGCCTCCCCCCTCTTGGGGAGGTGCCGCGAAGCGGCGGAGAGGGTCATCCTTCCATGATGTGCATCGCCCTTAATTCTGGGCTTTCGATGCGGCTTGCGATCTCAAAGGCGTGGGGCTCGAGATAGTCCCAGCTCCCGTGCGTCAGGTGCTGCGCTTTGAGCTCCTTCACCACGGCGGCGCAGATGTCCTCGACGACGGCGGACTTGAGGACGCGGCCCTGCCCGTCGTTTTCCGCTGTCAGCAGAAATTCCAGCGCGTCCTTCATTCCGGCGAGGATTTCGAGCCCCTCCATGCCCCGAAGCTGCCACTTGTAATAGGGCATGTGGCGGCGGTTGAGAAGATAGATCGCCTCACAGGCGCTGTTCACAAACTCCGTCATGGCGAGCATCGCGGCCCCGTATTCTAAGTGCCGCACGCAGCGGGGGTAATTATACTGCCCGGCCTGGGCCATGGTGATCACGCGCGCTGCCAGCTTTTTGAGCCGCACATCCTCCGGCATGCCGTGCAGGAGCGTCTCGCGTATCCCGGTAAAGAGCCCCTGATCGTCGCGGAAAACGGCCCCGTTGGTGGCCTCCGCCAGCGCGTGAGAGGGGAGGGACAGCCATTGCAGGTCGCTCTCCGGCGCGCCCGCACACCCGGTATAGCGGCTGTAGAAATCGCCGATGCGCCGCACGCCGCGGCTTGTTTCGCTCAGGGCGCTGCGCTCTTTCGCTTTCTGAAACGGGAGCGCCCGGTAGGCGCGGGCAAGCTGCACCCCGATCGCCCGGTCGGTCTCATCGTCCACCCAGAGGCAGAAGCCCTCGGGAAAGTCATGGTCGCGCGACAGCTCGTCGTCAAAGCCGAAGCACTCCGAGCCGTGGCCCGCAAGGCCGACGGCAATGCGCCCGGCCCAGTTTGGGAACAGCCGTTCGATCATATCGACGCCGAAGCGCTCATAGAGCCTGCGAGCCTCTTCAAGTCCCTGCATAGATCTTCTCCGCCCTTTCCCGAAGCTCCTTCGCGTAGAGAAAGTAGCCGTAATAATCGAAAGTCGGCGCGCACTTGGAGATCGTGAAGGCGTGGTAGCCGTCCCGCGGCAGGCCGGGCGCGTTGAGCAGGTCCCAGGCCATCTCCAGGCAGTCCCCGATGCGCTCGTCCTCGAGGTCGCGCTTTCCGTACATCTCTGCGAGATTGCACCAGGTCACGGCGCTGTCGTTTTCCGGGTGCTCGGTCTGCTCGATGGTCTTGAGCGCCAGCATGAAAAAGCGCTCGGCGCTGGCCACGTCGTCAATGTCGTCATAGCTCAGGGCCATATTGTTGTAAAGCCCCGCAAAGCGGTAGTCATTGGGGTCGAGATTGTCGGCATAGACCCGGGCCACATGGGTAAAGATGGGGATGGACTCGGAGGCATGCCCGAAGGCCTTGAGGGTCGTGGCGGCGTTCAAGAGGATCGTCGCTCCTGACACGGTGCGGCCCAGGCGGTGGACACGGATAATGTCCAGCGCGTGATTGACGGCATCCAGGGCCTTGTCCTTCTCCTGGGTGCGGCGGTACTGGCCCAGAAGCTCGTTTGTGACGCTCAGCTCCGCGCGCCAGTCGCCGCCCTGCTTCGCGGTCTGAAGCGCCTGCTCCAGCAGATCGCGGGCGTCATGCTCGCGGCCCTGATTGCACAGAGCGTCAAAGCGCTCGATGAGCTTCGGCACATCGAGTGCCTGCGGGCAGCGCGCCGCGTCCGGCGTGCCGGTATACTGCGTCGTATCAAAAATGCAGCAGAATTCGTTGTGGTCCATTTTAGTTCATCCTTAAAGGTATAATCGACTCATTATACCACACTCTTTGAAACCCGCCAACAGTGTCTTGCAAGAAACGCGCCGAATGGGTATAATAAACAAAAACGAATACAAGGGAGAACACCCATGAGCAATCGACTGATATACGAAAAATCCCCCTATCTGCGTCAGCACGCGGAAAACCCGGTGGACTGGTACCCCTGGGGCGCGGAGGCCTTCGAAAAGGCAAAGCGGGAGGACAAGCCCGTCTTTCTCTCCATCGGCTATTCCACCTGCCACTGGTGCCATGTGATGGCGCATGAATCCTTCGAGGATCAGGGCGTGGCCGAGATCCTGAACCGTTCTTATGTCCCCGTCAAGGTCGACCGCGAGGAGCGGCCCGACGTTGACAGTGTCTATATGCAGGCCTGCGTCGCGGCAAACGGCAGCGGCGGCTGGCCCCTGACCGCGATCCTGACGCCGGAGCAGGAGCCCTTTTTCATCGGCACCTACTTCCCGAAGGAAAACCGCGGCGGGCGCATGGGCCTGCGCTTCCTGCTCACGGCGATCGCCGAGAAGTGGAGCGAGGACCGGGAGGAGCTTCTGCACACAGCGAGCGAGATGACCGCGTACCTCCGCCAGGAGACCGAGACGGGCGAGGCGGCGGAAGACCTGCCGCGCAGGGCCATGGAGCAGCTCATGAGCTCCTACGACAAGGAGTACGGCGGCTTCGGCTGGTCGACCAAATTCCCGTCGCCCCACAACCTCCTGTTCCTGATGGAATACGCCGCCGCCAAAAGCGACCGCAAACCCCGCGAAGCAGTCGAGCATACCCTTCGCCAGATGTACCGCGGCGGCATCTATGACCACTTCGGCGGCGGCTTCTGCCGCTACTCGACCGACCGCGAATGGCTCAAGCCCCACTTTGAAAAGACCCTCTATGATAACGCCCTGCTCGCCCTGACGTACACCGAGGCCTGGCAGGACGGGCACATGGCCCTCTGGCGCGAGACGGCGGAAAACGCGCTCGACTACTGCCTGCGCGAGCTAAAGTCACCCGACGGCGGCTTCTACAGCGGCCAGGACGCCGACAGCGACGGGCAAGAGGGCGCCTATTATCTCTTCACGCCCGAGGAGGTTTCCGAGGTCTTGGGCGCGGAGGCGGGCAAACATTTCTGCGAGTGCTACGACATCACCGCCGAGGGCAACTTCCACGGTAAGAGCATCCCGAACCTCCTGCTTAACAACCGCTGGAGCTTCCTGCCCGAGGGCTACGACGAGTACCGCGAACGCCTGCGCGAGTACCGGGCCGGGCGCATGGCGCTCTTTACCGACAACAAGATTTTGGCGGGCTGGAACGGCTTGATGCTCATGGCCCTCTCCCGCGCGGCGAATGCCTTCGGCGACCGGCGCTATCTGCTGGAGGCGCAGGAGCTAGCGGCCTTTCTCCTCAGCAGCATGCGCGAAGACGGCAGGCTCAGGGCGAGACTCTGCGACGGGGAGCTGCGCTTTGACGCAAGCCTCAGCGATCACGTCTTCTGCGCCCTCGGCCTTCTCGAGCTCTACGCCGCGGACTTTGACCCGCAGCACCTCCTGGACGCCGAAGCCCTCGCCGGGGAGCTCAAGCGCTTTGCCGACCCCCGGGGCGGGTACTTCGACACCCCCGCCGACGGGGAAAAGCTTATCCTCCGCCCGAAGGAGACCCAGGACGGGGCCCTGCCCTGCGGCAACAGTGCGGCGGCGGTCCTGTTCGACAGGCTCTTTCGGCTCACGGCGGAGAAAATGTGGCGCGAGGCGCTGGATCAGCAGCTCGGCTTTTTGAAGGCTGCCGCGGGGCAGTACCCCGCGTCGAACACCTACGGCCTCACGGCGCTGATGCTCGCTGACGGCCCGGGGCGCGAGACCGTGGCCGTCCTGCCGGACGAACACTTCCCCGATGAGCTCAAAGCGATCCTGCGCAAGTGGTCGCCGGAGACGGCGGTGCTGGTCAAGACCCCGGCCAACGCCGAACTGCTCGCCGCCGCCGCGCCCTTCACCGGCTCCATGGCGCTCAAAAACGGCAGGCCCACCTACTATATCTGCACCGACGGGGCCTGTGCCCTGCCGGTGAACCTGTGAGCGGGGGTGAACATAGAATGAAGCGCGTCCTTGCCCTGGTGCTGGCGCTGTGCATGGCGCTGTGCCTCACCGGATGCAAACGGAAAAACAAAAAGGAGTCGGCCCCGGTCCCGCCCCCGGTCCCGACGCCGACACCCAACGAGGTCTTCGAGGTCAAAATGACCCTCGATAACCTCTATACCTATTTTGATTACAAGGAATACCGTGCCGATATCCGGGACGAAAACACGAGCGAGATCAATTCCTCCACCATCGCCTACGGCCTCCAGCTCAAGCCCCAGTTCACCGCCGCAAACGACGGTGAGCACAGGGACACCATGACCCTCCGCTTTGAGGCGGACGGTGTGGTGATGAGCGGGGACTTTCAGATCAACTTCAATGACCTCACCTTCACCGGCTATATGGACACCAGCGAGCGCGTGCGTGTGAGCGAAACGCTGCACTTCTGGCCCAAGGGCGACAGAACAACCACCTGGGCCTTCGGCAACTACTCCGGCACCAACATCATGTACTTTGAGACCTTCCGCGTCACCGAGGTCACGGGCAGCGTCTTTCTCAAAATGGCTGACCTCAACGCTACCCCGACCCCGACCTTCATCCCGCACCCGGAAGTATAACTTGACAAGGCGCTCAAATGCGGGTGTAGTCATCGCGTTTGAGCGCCTTTTTTCAATATCATTTTATCTATATATGGTGGTGAAATCCGTGCAGGACGAAGCAAGAATCAAAGAAAAGCTCGCCTACATCTGCAAGCAGTTCCGTCTGCCGGGGGAGCTGATCCTCTATCGTCTGATCCCCAACGGACATATCAATACGGCCTATTACGTGGCCCTCTACGACGGGAAGGAGGTCCGCCAGTTCCTGGTGCAGAAGGTCAACTGGTATGTCTTCCGCGACCCCGTCAGCATGATGCACAGCATTGACCTCATCACGCGGCACATCATGTCGAAGGAGCGCACCCTGGAGCGCCGCCGCAGGCTCCACTTCCACCACACGGCGGAGGGGAACAATTACCTCATCCTGCGCGAGCATCCCGACGGCAGCTATTACCTGTCCGACACCCTCAACTCGAACGACGAAAACGAGACCGCCGAGTTCTGGCGGCTGTATAACTTCATCGAAAACTCCGTCTCCTTCGAGACCGCCGAGGGGCAGACCGAGGTCCTGCGCATGTCGGGCAAGGCCTTCGGCAAGTTCAACCGCCAGCTCCAGGACTTTGACGCCACCGAGCTTGTGGAGTCCATCCCGCACTTCCACGATACCGTCTACCGCATGGAGACCTTCTTCCGCAACGTCGAGGAAGACCCCCTTGGCAGGGCGAAGGACGCGCGGCGGGAGATCGAGACCATCCGCGAAAACCGCGACTTTGCCGGTACGCTCTGCCGCCAGATCGACGCGGGGGAGCTTCCCATCCGCGTCACCCACAACGACACCAAGACCAACAACATCCTCTTTGACCGCGACACCCTCGACCCGCTGGTCATCATCGACCTTGACACCTGTATGCCCGGCCTTGCCTGCTACGACTTCGGCGACACCATCCGCTTTGCCGCCTGCACGGCGGAGGAAGACGAGCCGGACGAGAGCAAAATGAAGCTTGACCTGGACCTGTTCCGGGCCTACGCGGAGGGGTATCTGTCGCAGATGGGGGACGTTCTTTCCGATAAGGAGCTCAAATCCCTCGCCGCCGGGGCCGCCGTCATCACGCTGGAGCTTGCCTCCCGCTTTTTGGGCGACTATCTCATCGGTGACAAGTATTTCCGCATCGACTACCCCGAGCACAACCTGGTGCGCGCAAAGGCCCAGCTCGCGCTGTTCCGGGACATGATGCTGCACATGGACGACATGCAGGCCATCATCGCCGCGTGCCGAAAATAAAAACTATTTCGCAGTCTGCTCCAACGCGAGCAGGCTGCGTTTTTTATCCACGCCGCCCGCGTAGCCCGTGAGACTGCCGTCCGCGCCGAGGACACGGTGACAGGGGATAAGGAGCGAGACGGGATTGCGCCCCACCGCGCCGCCGACCGCCTGGGCGGACTTGCAGCCGAGCTTCTTTGCGATTTCCCCATAAGTTGTGGTGTGCCCATAGGGGATCGCGAGCAGCGCGTCCCAGACCCTGCGGCGAAACGCCGACCCGCGCGGGGAAAGCTCCGGGGTAAAATCCGGGACCTCTCCGCCGAAGTAGAGGTCCAGCCAGCGCACGGCCTCGTCAAAGACCGGGAGCCGCTTTTCCACGTGCTCTGTGTCCAGCGTGTCGGCAAAATATTTCTGTCCGTCGAACCAGAGCCCGGTCAGAGCCTCCCCGTCGCTGGAAAGCGTAATGCCGCCGAGCGGGGAGTCGTAATGACAGGTATAGTCCATTTCAGTCTCCTTGCGGTCTGTTTTCCATGCCCCAGTCGCAGAGCTTGTCCAGCACTTCCATGAGCGAATGCCCGCGCTCTGTCAGCCGGTACTCCACCTTGGGCGGGATCTGCGGGTAGACCGTGCGAGAGATGAGCCCGTCCGCCTCCAGCTCCTTGAGATTCTGACTGAGGGTCTTGTCCGTCACCCGCTTTAGGTAGCGCTGCATCTCGTTGAAGCGCACCGGCTCATACTCCATGAGGCAGTAGAGGATGACGGGCTTGTACTTGCCGGAAATCAGCGACAGGGTATAGCTGTAGCCGGTGGTGCTGAAATCCGCGTCCTGAATGCATTTATTGTCCATAGCTTTCCTCCGGGATAGTACCTTTCACCAAAGTGGGTACTTGTGGATCCGATGGGCTTATGCTATCATATCCACAGCAAAAATGCAACACTGTACGGAAAGGAAGCAAAGCAATGAAAAAGAATCTCGGCGTTCAGCCCTATCTCTTCCCCATGCCCACCTACATGATCGGCACCTACAACGAGGACGACTCGGTGGACGTGATGATGATGGCCTGGGGCGGCATCTGCGACATGAAGATGGTGGCCCTGAACCTGGAGGAGGATCACAAGACGGTAGCCAATCTCAAAAACCGCATGGCCTTCACCCTCGCCATCCCCGGCACGGACACGCTGGTGGAGTCGGACTACCTCGGCCTGGTCTCGGCCAACAAGGACCCGGAGAAATTTGCCCACACCGGCCTGCACGCGTACAAGAGCGAGAACGTGGACGCCCCCGTCGTTGAGGAATACCCCCTGACCCTCGAGTGCAAGGTTGTCGAGATCCAGCAGCAGCCCTACGGCCTGCGCGTGCTGGGCGAGATCGTGAACGTCCTTGCGGATGAAAAGGTCCTGGACGAAAAGGGCAAGGTGGACGCCGGCGCTCTGCACGCCTTCACCTTCGACCAGATGCAAAACGGCTACTACGCCGTGGGCGAAAAGATCGGCATGGCCTGGAACGCAGGCGCCCCGATC
Organism: Oscillospiraceae bacterium; assembly: GCA_902799075.1. Lineage (GTDB taxonomy): Bacteria > Bacillota > Clostridia > Oscillospirales > Oscillospiraceae > Limivicinus. The sequence continues at coordinate 16,631 of CADBYZ010000008.1, forward strand.
GTGAAAAAGTTCAAGAAGTAAAACACCAAAAAGGACGCCGCCCGCGGGCAGCGTCTTTTTTGCTTTCATATCTTCACTTTCCGCTTTCCTCACCGTCGATCACGCGGCTTCTCAAACCCATGACGGAGGAGATCGGGAGCGAGAAGCAGATGCCGCGCGCCTCCGAGTCCGGTCCCGCCTTTCGGCTGACCGCCTTCATGACGGCGGCCTTTTCGCTCTTGTGGGCGACGATGTAGACCATGTCCTTTTCGTCCGCAAAGCGCATGTTGTAAAACTTCTCCCCACGCATGCTGCCGGTGCCCTTGGCGTGCAGGACGGTGCCGCCGCCCGCGCCTGCCTCACGCGCCGCGTCCATGACGGTGTCGGCATAGCCCGCGTTGATGACCACCACAATGAGCTCGTATTCAAAATCCATCGACGGTGTACCTCCTGTGATTTCGCTGTCGGTCAGATAGGAAAGGGTCTGCCGCCCGGCCAGGGCCTTGATGGGGATGGCGGCGAGGATGCCGTTGCCGGGGATGTCCAGGTACAGAAGCTTTCGCGCCATCTGAAAAATCATGCGCTGCTGGGCCCCGGTGGCGACGGTCATGACGATGCGCTTTTCGGTGCTGGCAAGGCCGAAGCGCTTGAGGATCTCGCTGCCCGCCGTGCCGAGGGCCGGCTGGCTCAGGCCCACGATGGTCCCGGCGCTGGTAAAGACGCCCTCCAGGCGCGGTTCGGTTTCGCGGTCAACGACCGCAATCAGCTGATACAGTTCCATAGTCAGGCGATCTCCCACAATTCGATGATCTCGTCCCCGCCCGCAAAGTGCTCTTCGCTCTTGCCGCGTGAGCGGAGCACGTACACCGCGCCCATGCCCTGCACGGTGATGAGCGGCATCATCGCCACCATCGCAACAAGACCGAAGGCGTCGGTCATCACGTTGCCGCCCAGGGCGTTGGAGGCGCCCATGGCAAACAGAAGCATGAAGGTTGCCGTGAGCGGCCCCGAGGCCACGCCGCCGGAGTCAAAGGCGATGCCCGTGAAGGTGGGCGGGACAATAAAGCTCAGGGCCAGGGCCGCAGCGTAGCCCGGGACCAGAAAGTACAGGATGGGGATGCCGGTCAGCATGCGCAGGATCGCGAGCGCGTTGCCCGCCGCGACCGCGACGGAAAGGCTCAGCTCCATGGATTTCTCGCTCACGGCCCCGGCGGTCAGGTCCTCCACCTGCTTTGTCAGCACATGCACAGCGGGCTCGGCCCGGATGATGAACCAGCCCATCAGCATGGACAGCGGGACCATGAGCCAGCGTCCGCGGCTTTCGGCAATGAGCGCGCCGAGGCGCTCGCCCAGCGGGGAAAAGCCCACGTTCACGCCGGTCAGAAACAGCACGAGGCCCGCGTAGGTGTACACGATGCCGATCATGATCTGCATAAAGGGCCCCCGATGCAGGCGCAGGCGCACGAGCTGGAAGAGCAGGAAGAAGACGAAGATCGGCAGCAGGGCCCGCGCCACCTCGCCGAGGTAGGCGGGGAAGGCGGCAAAGTAGCCGCCGCCCACGGCAACGGTCGTGGGGTAGGCGGGGACGGGGGAGGCCTCGGCACTGCCGCTGTCCACACGGAAGATGATGCTCAGCAGCATCACCGCGAGGATCGGCCCCACGGAGCAGAGGGCGACGAGACCGAAGCTGTCCTCCTTGGCCTTGTCGTCGCTGCGTATGGCAGAGACGCCGACGCCCAGCGCCATGATAAACGGCACGGTCATGGGCCCCGTGGTGACGCCGCCCGCGTCAAATGACAGCGGCAGCATGTCCGGGTCCACCAGAAAGGCAAGCGCGAACACCAGCGCGTAGAAAACCAGCAGCATGGTCCGAAGCGAGATCGCCAGCAGCATGCGCAGCATCGCAAGGGCGAGGAACAGCCCCACACCGATGCCCACGGTGAGCAGGAGCACAGAATTCGGGATGGCCCGCACGTTGGAGGCCAGCACCTGCAGGTCGGGCTCGGCCAGGGTGATGGCGGTGCCGAGGGCAAAGCTTGTGAGCAGAATCACCCAGAGCTTGCGCGAGGCGGTCATGGCGCTGCCGATGTGCCCGCCGATGCGGGACATGGAAAGCTCCGCCCCCACGGAGAACATGCCCATGCCGAGGATCATATGTACCGCCCCCAGCAGGAAGGCCAGCATCAGGCCCGACGGGATGGGGACAAACAGAAAGCACACCGCCGCCACAATGGCGGTGATGGGCAGGATGGAGTTGATGGACTCCTGCAATTTTTCAAACAAGAGCTTCTTTTGCGTCATGGAATACTCCCGGGAAAGCAAGAATTATACTGATTATATCAAAGCGCGCACGGAAGGTAAATCCCCATTTTGCCTGTGTTCGCTTTTGTATGAAATCTTTACAGCGCAGACAGCGCAAAAAAGAATGTCATCCTTGGCGTCAGCGAAGGATCTTTCCCCTGATACATGCGGGAACATAAGATCCTTCGCTTCGCTCAGAATGACAAGTCCGGGGGATTACCGCAGCTTCCTGCGCTGGGCGAGAAGCTTGCCGCCGTTTACGATGTTGAGCACCCCCGTTGTGACGCCGAAGAGAAGCGTCAGGATGCCGAGGGTCAAAGCCTGCGCGCCGGAGCGCGTCAGGCGCCTGTTGGTGTCTTCCAATGCACTCATGATGGTGATTCCTTTCTCCATATTATTTTCGCAGCGGGCGCCGGTTCTGCAGCCGGGTCATGTCCCTGTCGATCTCCCGCTTGAGCTCCTTCATTTGAGCGGTCGCGGCGCTCTCGTCGTAGAGCAGGCCGATCAGTTCCTCCTGCTTTTCGATCACGCCGGATTTGAGCATGGCGGTGGGCTCGAGGCGCTGCGCAAGCTGATCCCTGCCCGCCTCCAGGCGCTGGCCCACCCCGGCGGCGCGCTGCTCGGCCTCACGGCGCAATCGCTCGGTCTCGAGACGTATGGCCTCCATGCGCTGTGCCACGCGCTCGGTGCGGTAGATGACCTCCGGGTAGGCGTCGGCGAAGCGGCGGTGGAAGACGGAGCGGTCACTGAGCAGCAGGCGCACCTCGCGGCTGATCTGCTCGGTGTTGTCGGCCTTGCTCTGTTCGACCCCGGTTTTCACAAGCTTGAGGATGAAGTGGGACATGATGAAGTCCGCCGTGATGAGGGCCGTCAAAACCGCCGCCAGCGTCTCGCGCGCATGAAGGGGGATGCGGGCAAAGATCTTATAGAGCAGCGGGTCGAACACATGCACGATGAGCACGCCGCCGAGGCCGAAGAGCACGAGGTTTCCGATCCACACGCGCCCATGCAGGTTCATGGGCTTTTTGCTGTAGTCCCACCAGCGGGCGTGAAAGCGTTTTTCCAGAATGTAGCTCGTCATGTATTCGAGCACCCCGCAGAGGATGAAGCAGATAGCGAAGGTGGCGAGATACCCCGACTCCACCGGGGCGAGGGCGTGGGTCCCCACGGTACACAGCACCGCCCCGAAGCCGTAGATGGGCAGCCACGGCCCGGTGAGAAAGCCGCGGTTTATGAAGCGGCCAAACTCAAAATATTTGAGCGTCACCTCCATGCACCACCCGGCGATGGAGAAGACAAAAAAGATGAGGACGAGATTGACGATATATTCCGTGGTATTCATATGTACTCCGATAAAAAGATGGTTTTTATTAAACCAAGACGGGAACTGTCATGGCTTCATTGCACGAAGCCATGACAGAGCTGACATTGTAAGATTCAGTGGCAGTTGAAGTAATCCACGGCTGTGCTGTCGGTGAGCACCACGTCGCACTTGCCCTGGTAGAGGTACTCAAAGCACTCGGTGGTGCCGCCGGCAAGGCGCGTGATCTGGCCGAGGCGCTTGATGAGGCGCGGGTCGGTGTCCAGGGCGGCGCGGGCCTCCGGCGTGGAGGGCATGCACATCTTCCGCCCGCCGAGGCGCATCTTGTTCCACACGGCCGAGCCGTTTCGCGTGGCGATGACGATGTCGTTGTGGATGTAGGGGCCGTACTGGGTGTACTTGCCGGAGGCGGCCTCCTGGGGGTCGAGGGCGATGCCGCCCCAGGCCACGTCGATATTGCCGGAGGAGAGCTCCACGTACACGTTCTCTTTCTCGATCGGCTGCATCTTGAGCGTCCAGCCGAGCTTCTCGCACACGGCCATCGCAAGCTCCACATCGAGGCCCCAGTACTCGCCGTTGGAGAGGTAGGAGAAGGGGAAGGAGTTGACATCGAGGCCGATGATGAGATCCTGCGGCTCGGGCGGGACGAGCTTTTCCAGGGCGTCGGCCTGTTTGGAGTAGTTGAGGGCGGCGCTTCCCAGCCACTTGACGGCGAGCTGGTCGACCCGCCCCTCGGCGGCCAGCACGCTCAGTGCCGCCGTGACGTAGAAGTAGAGGGGGTCATTGTTGCGAAAGGCGAGGGAATAGTCCTGCTGCACCAGCACCTGCACGGTGTCGATGCCGTAGCGGAACTTCGACCTGCCGCAGCCGCCCAGGGGCAGCAGCATGCACAGGACAAGCAAAATGCAAAGAAAGCGTTTCATTCGTCTTCCTCGTCGTGAAGCCATTGATCTTCGTCGAACGCCATCGGCTCGCTCTGCCGCGTCTGGGGCCGGATGGGGGCCTCGCTGCGGCGCTGTGCCGGGGCGGGAGCGGGACGGCTTGGACGCTGCGCCTGGGCGGGACGGCTCGGGCGCTGTGCCGGGGACTGTGCCCCGGCGCGGGGGCGGGCCTCGCTCGGCGCGGGCCTTGCCGCCGGTCGTTCGGGCTGTCTTGCCTGCTCGCGCTCCAGCGCTTCGCGGCGCATCTCCTCGGCAAAGCGGCGCTTGTAGGACTCGTAGCGCCTGCGCTCGTTTTCCTTGATGATGATGACGGAGCCGATGCCGCCCAGAATCGCCGCGATCAGCAAAATGAGCAGCACCTTGATGAGCGCGCGGTTGCCGCGCTCGTCCCGGTCGGGCGTCTTGGTCTGCAAAAGGGTCTCGGGGCCGTTCGGCCGGGAGGTATTCTGCTGCTGCACCCCCGGCTGGGCCGGGGCCTGTGTGTCAGCCTGCGGCTGCTCGGCGGCGAGGCGTTCGGCTTCCTCGGCGGCGAGACGCTCCTGCTCGGCCCGGGCCTGCTCGGCGCGGAAGGCTTCCAGCTCTGCGTCGAGGCCCAGGGCGTAGTCCTTGAACAGCACGCCGAGGTCCGCGATCACCTGCTCGGAGCCGCCCACGTTCTTGGTCATGACCGTAATGATGAAGGGGTTGGGGGTATAGATGATGCCGGTGGTGTGGTTCCAGTTGGAGTTTTCGTTGTCGATGTAGCTGCCGTACTTCTGCGCCACGTCGTATACATGCATCTCGTCGGGCAGGCGGAAGTAATGCCCCTGCTCGGCCTGGAGCAGATTGTCCAGCACCTTGGGGAAGCGGTCGGGGTCGTTATAGAGGGTCTCCATGACCTGGGTCATATAGCGGGGGGAGAAGTAGCAGTAGAGCATGTAGCGCTCGTCATACTTGTCGATGCGGGCGTACTGCTGCGCCTCCTTGCGCCAGATCTCGTCCCCGCCCTGGCCGTCGATGAGGAAGCGGCGCACGGCGTGGGCGTAGTCGTTGTTGGAGTTGACGAGGATGTAGCGGTAGACCGTATCGAGGTCCAGACCGCCGATCTGTGTATCTTCGCCGATCTGACCGTCGCGCAGGCGCTCGGAGAGGATCATCATCAGCGGCACCTTGTACATGCTGCCGGGGTAGAACCAGGTATCGGGATTGAGGAACCACTCGTCCCCCGTGGCGGTGTAGCAGAAGCCGATGCCCACCCGGTCCTTGCCGATGCCCTTGCGCGTGAGGTAATCGTCCACCATTTTTTCGATGGCGGCGCTGTCGAGGAGGCTGCCCTCAAAAAACGGTGCCGCCGCCGGAGCGTTGTCTGCCGGTTCGGCCGGCGCCTGTTCCGCGGCAGACTCCGACGCCGTTGAAAACTCTGTTGAAAGATCTGTTGACAACTCCCCGGCAAAGGCGGGCGCAGCCAGCGCAAAGACAAGCGCCAGACACAAAAGCCCCGCTAAAGCATGTTTCCTCATACGATTCATTCCCGAAAGCCCTCCCCAACGCACGCGGATGTGCGTCAAATCTACTGTAAATTTTAGTATATCATATTATTCTCTGTTTTTGTACAGTAAAATTTAAAATTCCGCAAAGATAGAAAATTCCTTTTCTTTTGGCTCGGGGATGGTATAATGACTGTATCCAATCTGTATCCGTTCCGGAGACGGAACCTAACGTAACCCAACACAACAAAGCTTATCGTAAATAAGGAAAGCCTAACGCAGCCTTAGCAGTAGGCATTGTGGAAATAGCGGAAAACCCGGCACGCGGATAAAAATGATCGCGAAGCGATACCTTCACTTTCCACTTTGCACTTTCCGAAAATCTCACACGAAGGGAGCATAATACCATGGACCACACCCTGATCGAACATCTGTGTGCGGGGAACCGGCGCTATCTCGCCGGGGAGGCGGCGGGCGACGTATCCGCGGCCATACGGCTCGAGACCGCCGAAAACGGCCAGCACCCGAAGGCTATCGTCATCGCCTGCTCGGACTCGCGCGTGATCCCGGAGGCCATCTTCAACGCGGGCATCGGGGAGCTCTTTACCATACGCGTGGCGGGCAATGTGCTCGATCGGCACCAGCTCGGCAGCATCGAGTATGCGGCTGCCCATCTGCACTGCCCGCTGATCCTGGTGTTGGGCCACACCGGATGCGGCGCGGTGGGGGCGGCCCTCTCCGGCGGGGGCGAGGGCTATATCCAGTACATCACGGACGAGATCCTGCTTGCCGTGGACGGGGAGCGGGACCCGGACCTCGCCTGCCGCCTGAACGTCCGGCACGCCGTGGAGACCATCCGCCGCGCCTTTTATGACCACCCGGAGATCCCCTCGGCAAATCTCGACATCCGCGGCGCGGTCTACGATATCAGGACCGGCGAAGTAAATTGGCTGTAAGGAGGGACACACAATGAAAATGACCTTTCTCGGCGCTGCCCATGAGGTCACGGGCAGCTGCACCTATCTCGAGGTCGGCGACAAGCGCGGCGTCGTTGACTACGGCATGGAGCAGGGGAAAAACCTGTTTGAAAACGAGCCTCTGCCGGTTTCTCCAGAGGAGCTGGATTTCGTCCTGCTGACCCACGCGCACATCGACCACGCGGGGCTGCTGCCGCTTCTCTGGAAGCAGGGCTTTCGCGGCTATGTCTACACCAGCGCCGCCACCGTGCAGCTTTGCGGCATCATGCTGCGCGACTCCGCCAACATCCAGATGCAGGAGGCCGAGTGGAAGACCCGCAAGGCCCAGCGCGCGGGCGGCGAGGCGGTCACGCCCCTCTACGATCTCGACGACGTGGAGGGCATCATGACCCATATGATCCCCTGCGCCTACAATACCGTCATCCAGGTCAACGACTGCGTCTCCATACGCCTGACCGACGTGGGCCATCTGCTGGGCTCCGCCGCCATCGAGATCTGGCTCCACGAAAACGGCGAGGAGCGCAAGCTCTGCTTCTCCGGCGACGTGGGAAACAGCGACCAGCCCATCCTGAAAGATCCCCAGTTCGTCAGGGACGCGCAGTACCTGGTCATCGAGTCCACCTACGGCGACAGGCTCCATGTCCATGAGCGCGTGGACTTCGTGCAGGCGCTCGCAGCGCGCATCCAGGAGACCTTCGATAAGGGCGGCAACGTGGTCATCCCGTGCTTTGCCGTGGGCAGGACCCAGGAGATGCTGTATTTCCTGCGCGAGATCAAGGAGCGCGGCCTCGTCACCGGGCACGGCAATTTCCCGGTCTATGTGGACAGTCCCCTGGCAGTCGAGGCGACCTCCATCTTCCTCCAGTGCGATACCCAATTCCTGGACGACAGGATGCAGGAACTCATCCGCTCGGGCGTAAACCCCATCTTCTTCCCGGGGTTGGAGGTGGCGGTGTCCCAGGCCGAGTCCCAGGCCATCAACCTGAACCGCACCCCCAAGGTCATCCTCTCCACCAGCGGCATGTGCGACGCGGGCCGCATCCGCCACCACTTAAAGCACAACCTCTGGCGCCCGGAGTGCCGCATCCTCTTTGTGGGCTACCAGGCCGAAGGCACGCTGGGCCGTTTGCTTGTGGACGGCATCCGGGAGGTCAAGCTTTTCAACGAGACCATCAGCGTCAATGCCGAGATCGACGTGCTGCCCGGCGTGAGCGGGCACGCGGACAAGATGGGCCTCATTGCCTGGCTCAAGGGCTTTGAGCAGAAGCCCGAGCTCATCTTTGTCAACCACGGCGATCCGGACGCCGCCGACAGCTTTGTAAACTGCCTCAATAATGAGCTGGGTTATCATGCCTTCGCCCCCTACAGCGGCACGCGCTTTGACCTGCTGCGCGGGGAATTTGACGTGATCGCGGAACCCAGACCTATCTCTGCCCGCAGAGAGAGCGCGCCCGCAGGCAAGGCGGCGCGTCTGTTCCAGGCGCTCGTTGCCGCGGCGGAGCGGCTGCTGCGTGTCTGCAAGGGCATGGAGGGGCGGCCCAACAAGGACCTCGTCCGCTTTGAAAAAGAAATCCAAAAGCTGTCGGATTCTATGGAAAAATGAGGGATTGCGCGGTTTTTCCGTTGACATAATTCTTTTGCTGTGCTACGATAACAGAAACAGAAAGCTTGTTCGCAATAGACTTGGAGGAATAAAGTATGGCTGGCGCTTCCTTTGAACCGGAGAAAGCTTTGGGAAAAAAGCTAACGGAGATGGATAAGCAGGAGCTGTGCGCGTTCATCTCGGATCTGTGCAGCACTGTGGTGGCGGAAGTCGGTTCCCGGGGCCGCAGGGGCGGTATCTATCCCGACAATATCAGTATCGACGCTGACGGCCGCATCGCCGTCGGTCCCGCCGGAAAAAGCCCCTGGCAGGGGCAGGAGCTGGAATTCATCGCGCCCGAGCAGTACTGGGACGGACAGCTGTCCGCCGCGACCGACGTGTACGCCGTGGGCCTTCTCATGTACTACGCCGTCAATGGAGGCAAGCTCCCCTTCGACGGGGAGCGGGACGCACAGCTCAAGCGCATGGGCGGCGGCAACCCCGCAGCGCCCCGCAGCGCGGGACGGCGACTCGGCGCGATCATCGAAAAGTCCATCCGTTTCAAACCCGCCGAGCGCTACCAGACTCTCGAGGAGCTGCGCGTCGTGGTGGACAGCTGCCTGAAAAACCTCTACACCGGCGGCGTGCCGAGCGCCGAGGCTATCTTCAAAAAGACCGACAGTGACCTCAACGATGTCGAACGCATGATGGTGGGCATCATCGAGAAGAACGAGGACGCGGCCATCGAGAAGGCCGAGGTCCTGCCCTCCGGCGAGCCGGAGGACGGCGTGAAGGTCTACAAGCCCGTGCCAAAGCCTGCGCCCAAAGCCGCGTCCAAGTCCCAGCAGAAGGACGTGATCTCGGACGGGCAGGCGGATATGCTGAACAAAAAAATGAAGACCACCGCATCCCCCGCCGCTCCGAAGCTGGAGGAGGACGGGGTGCTGCGCCCGGTGACGGTGTCGCAGAGCGCGGCCCACGCAACGCCTGCAGTGCAGTACAAGCTCAAGACAGACAGAGAAAGGAAGATTGCAGAAGAGGTGAAAAAGCGCAGAAGAAGACCGCTTGCGGTGATCCTCGTGCTGTGCGCGGTGCTGGTGATGGTGGCGATCATCATGAACGCCATGCTCCGGGATTTTGAAAAGGCCAGGACCGTGCCCGATCCCATGCTCCAGACCACCCCGACCGAGACGAGCGCGGACCCCTATGCCGCCGTGCCGCCCACTCTCACGCCGGAGCAGATCCATTTTGAGGACTTCAACACCTCCGTCCCCGGGCCCAGCGTCACCATGGACATCGGCATTCTTCCCGAGATCGAGGAGATCCCGCCCGAGCACAGCTATCAGGTCATCAAGGACAATGTGAGCTGGACCAAAGCGGCCGCGGCCTGCACGAGACTCGGCGGGCACCTCGCCGTCATCAACGACGAGGCGGAGTTCAACGAGATCACGAGACTGTGCGACGAGCAGGGCCTGACCTACGTCTGGATCGGCGCGCACCGCGTCGGCGGCGTCGAGAAGTGGGAAAACGGCTCCGACCTCACCGACGGCTATGTCCTCTGGTCCAGAGGCGAGCCGACCTACATCGACCGCAACGACCAGGTGGCCGAGGACTATATCATGCTCTGGAAGAACAACGGCACCTGGGCCTACAACGACAACCGCGACGACCCCTATGCCGACTACCCCTACATGTTCGAGGGCATCATCGGCTACGTCTGCGAGTTCAACGACGATGTGAAGTAATGGATAATCAAAAAGCAGGGTTGAGAACGTTTCTCAGCCCTGCTTGCCATTCTGAGCGCAGCGAAGAATCTTTTGCCGCGGCCTGCACCAAGGGAAAGAGCTTTCGCCTGCGCGAAGCCATGGCGGACTTTATGGGTCACAGTGTCGTGCGGATTATTGCGGTTCGATTACCGGATAAAATGCGTCATGGGGCCGGACTCGGTGTCGGGCAGCGGAACGCCGGCCTGTTTTCCAGCCTCGAAGCATTTGAGCATCCAGGCCATGTTGCGCGCCAGATTGCGCATCGTGCGCAGGCCCTCCTCGTCAAACCGCACCTCGCCGGGGGTGCGGCCGTGGGCGATGTTCCAGTAGTTGGAGCCGGGAACGGGCATGTGGGAGATACCGAAATATTTGTTGAGCACGTCGAAGCTTGCGGTCGTGCCGCCGCGCCGCGCGACGGCCACCGCCGCGCCCGGCTTGTGGGCGAAGAGCTCGGACGAGCTGTAGAACACCCGGTCGAGGAAGGAGAGGATGCGGCCGCTGGGGTGGGCGTAGTAGACGGGGGTGCCGAAGATGAAGCCGTCGGCCTCCCTGGCCTTGGCGATAAAGGCGTTCACGCCGTCGTCCGCGCCGAAGACGCAGCCGGAGTCGGTACACTGTCCGCAGCCGATGCAGTCGCGGATGGGTGCGCCGCCGATGTGGAAGATCTCATAGTCGATGCCTTCCGCGCTGAGCTGCTTTCCGATCTCCTCCAGCGCAAGTGCTGTGTTCCCCCTGGCCTTGGGGCTGCCGTTTAACATCAGGACTTTCATGTTTCTGTTCCTCCTGTTTTTTATCAATGCGTTTTCAGTATATCAGCATCAGGCGCTTTTCACAAGCCGGGGCGGAAAGAAATGTCAGATATTGACGAATGCACGGTTTTCCTGTAATATAGGACTCGCCCGTAAGGGATGGTGAAGAGTAAACAACAAACACGCAGGCGGTTGGTTCCATCTCTCCGAAGAGGGGAGGTGATGTGTATGCGTCTGACCTTCCACATAAGGAAGTGGACTGTGACGATCATCGTCAGGGAAACTTCCAAGAAGGCAAAGGCTAAACACGCAAAAAAAGCAACCGCCACTCCCGACAAGTGACGGTTGTTTGTGGCATTAGCCACTACTATAAAACCTAACTCGAGGAGCTAACCGTGTGCGTGGTTTGCTCTTCATCATCATTATAGATCAGCCGAATAGTTTTGTCAATCTCAAATCAGCGGCAAAGCAATGCTGAACACCTATATGAACAGGAGCCCGTCATGCCAAATATCATCGACATCACCGATTTCAGCGATCCGGCGCTGGACATATACGCCCGCCTGACCGAAAACCAATTGCTCAACCGCGCAGACCCCTTGAACGCCGTCTTCATCGCCGAAAGCCCCCTCGTCATCGAGCGGGCGCTGGACGCGGGCTGCGTGCCGGTGTCGGTGCTGACGGAGAAAAAGCTTATCGAGGGGCGGGGCAGGGAGCTGCTGGAGCGCTGCGGGGACGTGCCGGTCTACGCCGCCGAGCTGCCGGTGCTCATTCAGCTTACCGGCTTTCACCTCACGCGCGGCATGCTCTGCGCCATGCGGCGGCCCGCGCTTCCGACGGCGGAGGAGCTGTGCCGCAAATCGCGGCGTGTGGCGGTGCTGGAAAACGTGATGAACCCCACGAATCTCGGCGCGATCTTCCGCTCCGCCGCGGCCCTCGGGGTGGACGCCGTGCTGCTGACAAGCGCCGGCAGCGATCCCCTCTACCGCCGCGCCGTGCGCGTGAGCATGGGCACCGTCTTCCAGGTGCCCTGGAGCTATCTGCCGGAGGGGGACTGGCAGGCGCTTTTGCATGAACAGGGCTTTCAGACCGCGGCCATGGCATTGCGGGACGATTCGCTCTCTGTCTCCGACCCAAGGCTTCCGAAGATCGAAAAGCTCGCCGTCGTGCTCGGCACCGAGGGGGACGGCCTGGCCCCGGAGACCATCGCCGGGTGCGACTACACCGTGCGCATCCCCATGAGCCACGGCGTGGACTCGCTGAACGTCGCCGCCGCCAGCGCGGTCGCGTTCTATGCGCTGTGCATGCGTTAAGGCGATACCGCAGGCGCATTAAGATGTCGGCGCCTTCAAGTTCGATATGAATTTCCTTCCCTTTGAGAAGGAGGCATTTTTATGCGTGCCGGGCACAGCTTCCCACAGGCTATTGACAATCCCATCTCTGCGGAGTATGATTTGTATAACAAAACACACTGAGGAGGCGAGACACATGAAGGCACCGCAGGGACGATACGCCTGGACGGCGACGGTGGGGGAGAAGGGGCAGATCGTGATTCCCAAGCAGGCGCGGGAGATTTTTCATATCAAGCCGGGAGATACCTTGCTGCTTCTCGGGGACGAGCAGCGCGGCATCGCCATCCCGCCCAAGGGCGCGTTTGCCGAGCTCTTCGGCGCGGCTTTTGAGGAAAAGGAGGGCGAGGGAATATGAAAATCGCGTGGTTCTGTATCCCGGCCCACGGGCACACAAACCCCACGCTGGGCCTGGTGAAGGAGCTGACAGGAGCCGGGCATCAGGTTTATTATTTCTCCTTCGAGATGTTCCGGGAGAAGATCGAGCAGACCGGCGCGGTGTTCATCCCCTGCGACGGCTATGACTTTGAGATGGAGGACAAGGAAAACGCCGACCGGGTGGGGAAGGACAAGGTCTTCGCCACCGAGCTGCTGGTGTCCTCGACGCTTGCGCTCGACGAGATGACGACCGAGAAGATCGGCGAGATCAAACCGGACCTCATCGTGTCGGACTCGGTGGCCTTTTGGGGCAAGCTGGTTGCCATGAAGCACGGCATCCCTTACGTGTCCTCCACTACGACCTTCGCCTTCAACCGCTATTCCGCGCAGTACATGCGGGAAAGCCCGTGGGACATCGCGCGCATGCTTTTCTCCATGCCGCGCATCAACAAGCAGATCAGGCGCCTGCGGGAAAAGGGCTACCCGGTAAAAAGTCTGCTGGAGATCGTGCAGAACGACAACGACACCGATACCATCGTGTATACCTCGAAATATTTTCAGCCGCGCTCCGAGACCTTCTCCGAGCGTTATCGCTTCATCGGCCCTTCGATCCGCCCGATCACGGCGCCGGTGGAAAAGACGGCGGAGAAGACCGTGTACATCTCCATGGGCACGGTGAACCAGAACCGGGAGTTTTACCGCAACTGCATCCGCGCCCTGGGGCAGACGAACTGGCAGGTCATCATCTCCATGGGGACGAATAACGAGCATTTTGACGCGCTGCCGGAGAATATCCGGGTCTATGAATCGGTGGACCAGATGGCGGTACTCTCCATTACGGACGCTTTCATCACCCACTGCGGCATGAACTCCGCGTCGGAGGGACTCTATTTCCGCGTGCCGCTGGTGCTCTTCCCCCAGACGCCGGAGCAGGGCGCGGTAGCCAGGCGCACGCAGGAGCTGGGCGCGGGCGTGATGCTCAAGTCGATATCCGAGGCGGATGTGATGCAGGCGCTACGAGCGGCCCTGTTTGAGCCGCGGTATAGAGAGAGCGCCGTCAGGATCTCCGACAGCTTCCGCGCCTGCGGCGGCGTGCAGGAGGCGAGAGCGTTTCTGGAGAGAATTTCCAGAGAATAAAAGAAAACAAGAGAAGCACCGGTACAAGCGAAGTGCACGGATTGGCGAGCAGGTTTTTCGTCTGATGAAGGTGAGAAATCGCAGGCATACTTTGTGTATGTCAAGATTTCGAGACAAAATCAGGCGGAAAAGATGCCGTCAAGACATGTGCGGCGCTTGTATCGGTGTTTCCCATAAAAAAACTTCCCCCGGGTTGCCCCGGGGGAAGACCCCGCCAATGCCGTGCCGGCCCAATTATAACCTGCACATAAAGGCAGGTGGGTCGCCTAAGCTCTGTTTCACTGCTTCCAACTTCCGGGGCGAGCCCGGGAGGCCTGCAATCCGCAGATTCAAATCGGCATCCCTTATAAGAGATGTGGGTTTAATGAGCCGTACGGTCTGAAAAGACCACACGCACACAGCAGGGATTGTTCTTATTGTATTGCCGCCGGACCGTTTTATGCGGCGGGCGCGTTATTTTTTCTCCTCTTCCTCCTCGTCGTCGAAGAGAAGCACGGAGAAATGCTCGTATACATCCTGGAGCTCGTCATCGTCGTCGATGGATTCAAAAATCTCGTCGCCGTTTTCGTCGATCACGGAGCGGAGAATGATGATCCCGTAGTCGGGGTCGTTCTCGTCCATGTTGGCGGGCAGGAAGGCCACATAGGTCTGGCCCTTGTAGTCCATGGTGTCGAGCACTTCAAGCTCAAACTCTGTCCCGTCGTCATCGACGATGGTGATAAAATCGCTTCCGAATTCCTCGCTCATGACTGTACCCTCCTGTCTCGGTGTCTCTATTGTATAACATCTGCGCGAAGAAATCAATCCCCTCCTGCAAGTTTATGAGCCTAAATCTTCCAATAAGTGCAAAAGCTCCCCGTCGTCCCCGGCGGGAATGCCGTCTTTGAGCAGCAGGCGGTCGGTCTGACGCAGGCGTGCGGTCTCGATTTTCGTCACCTTCAGCGGCTCTTTGGAGCGCCTGTCGGGAAAGACGGCGATGCAGCCGTCCAGATCGCGCAGAAAGTATTCGGCGTCCGCCTCGCGCCCCACGAAGCGCGCGGCCACCTCCTCAGGCAGGATGGGGCCGGTGACACGGTGCAGACTCCGCCACGCGCCGCACACCGACAAAGCCGCCGCCGACATCAGGCACAGCAGCAGCGCGGTCTTGATCTTCATATTCGCACCCTCCTTTTTCATCATACTGGCAGTTTTTCCCGAACGGGAAGAATTATACCGAAGAAAAATTTACAATTTCTCTATCGCTTGCGGTGATAGTGTGCTATAATAGATATGTTATACAATCGGACGGACAATGCAAATGTTTAGAAATCCGTCATCCGGGCAATGATCTGTGCGTCGGCACATCTTATTGCTCTGCCAATTCATTCCTGAATGAATTGACGAGCAATTTTGCCATGTTTCGCGGTTGCCTCGGCAGAGGCGAGCGAAACGGCAATGAAATCGTTATTGATGTGCCGGAGAAATGTATTGTCTTGATTCAAGATTTAATTGGCACATCAATAGCGGCAGGGAGGCCCTGAATACTTCCATGAGCAGAAAACGCAAACAAGAGCTCCAGGCTTCTGAACAACAGAATACACCCTCACGCGACGCGTCGGCCGGGCGGAAGGTGCTGCATGCCTTCGGCAAGGCCGTCGACATGACGATCGACCTGACCGCCGGCGGCATCGTGACCGTCTTCAAGGCCATCGGCACCATTTTGCTGATCCTCATGGTGACGGGGATGATGTTCGCCTGCGTGTTCGCCTACTATGTCAAAACCTGCCTGACCCCGAACCTGGACCTTTCGCTGGAGGACTTCAAGCTCAACGAATCCAGCACCGTCTGGTACCGCGACGGCGCGGGAGAGTGGCGCGAGCTTGTCAACCTCTCCGGCAGGGAAAAGCGCGTCTGGGTCAATTATGAGGACATCCCCTGGTACATGGAAAAGGCGCTCGTCGCCATCGAGGACAAGCGCTTTTACGACCACAAGGGCGTGGACTGGTACCGCACCTTCGGCGCGTTCGTGGAGATGTTCGCCCGCATGCAGACCAGCTACGGCGGCTCCACCATCACCCAGCAGCTCATCAAGAACCTCACCGGCGAGGACGAGGTCACCATCCAGCGAAAGCTCACCGAGATCTTCGGCGCGCTGGAGCTTGAGAAAAAATACGACAAGCAGGAGATCATGGAGTGGTACCTCAACGCCGTATACTTCGGGGAGGGCTGCTACGGTGTTCAGACCGCGGCACAGACCTATTTCGGCAAGGACGTGTCGGACCTGACCATGGCCGAGTGCGCCGCCATCGTCGGCATCACGAACCTGCCCACCTACTATGACCCCTTCTACAACGAAGAGAACAACAAGAAGCGCCAGGAGACCATTCTGCGCGAGATGTACGAGCAGGGCTTCATCGACTACGGCCAGTACGAGCAGGCCGTGCATGAGGAGCTGCACTTCACCCGCACCCCCAACACCACCTACACCCAGGAGATCATGCACTACTATACGGAAATGGTCATCGACGATGTGACGAACGACCTGATGAAGCTCAAGGGCATCGGCCGCGACACCGCGAGGACGCTCCTGTATAACGGCGGCTACCAGATCTACTGCTGCCTCGACACCACCGTCCAGGCGGCCATCGACGCCGTGTACACCGATCTCAACCAGATTCCCTACGCGGGCGGAAGCCAGCAGTTCCAGAGCGCCATCGTGGTCATGAACCCCTACGACGGGCGCATCCTCGGCATCTCCGGCGGCGTGGGCGAGAAGACCATCAACTTCGGCCTCAACCGCGCCACCGGCACCTACCGCTCGCCTGGCTCCTCCATCAAGCCCATCGCCTCCTACGGCCCCGCGGTGGACCTCGGGATCATCACCCCCGACACCCTCATCATGGACTCCCAGAACATCTCCCTGAAGGGAACGAGCTGGTTTCCGATGAACGACGACCGCCAGAGCTACGGCATGGTGTCTATCTTCTCGGCTCTGCAGTATTCGCTCAACACCGCGGCGGCGCAGATCGTGGATAAGCTCCCGATGGGGCCGCAGACCTCCTACGACTATTTGACCACGCGCCTCGGCGTGACGAGCCTCGTCCCCGCCGACTGCGACTACGCCCCCATGGCCCTCGGCCAGCTCACCAACGGCATCTCCGTCAAGGAGATGTGCCAGGCCTACTGCGCTTTCGTCAACGACGGCGTCTTCACCTACGGGCGCAGCTACGCCATGGTCACCGACAAGGAGGGCAACATCGTCATCGACAATTCCCCCAGCACCATCCAGGCATTCAAGCCCAACACCGCCCACGTCATGACCTACATGCTGCAAAACGCCACCGAGCACGGCACCGGCTCCGAGGCGGCGCTCTGGTCCGTGCCGACGGCGGGCAAGACCGGCACCTCCGGCGACTACAAGGACCGCTGGTACGTCGGCTGCACGCCCTACTATGTGGCGGCGGTCTGGACCGGCTTTGATATCCCGGAGGTCATCCACATGGCCGGCAACCCCGCGGCCCAGCTCTGGCGCAAGGTCATGGCTCCGGTGCACGACGGGCTGGATTACGTGGCCTTCCCGTACCCCCAGCTCGGCCCCAACACGGGTGTGTTCGACCTGTTCGACTCGCCGCCCGTCCACTATGACGAGTACGCCGACTACCGCCCCAATACCGGCACCATCGGCTACGGCGACAACGGCGACATCAACTATGACTACGGCGGCGGTTACGGCGGCGGCTACGGCGGTGACGATTTCCTCAGCTACGGCGGGAACGATATGTTTTTAGGCTGACGCCTCGTTTTATTGAAATGCCCTGATGGCAAGCCTCGCAAATCCCGCGCGCCTTGCCTTCCCCTCAAGGGGAAGGCTAAACGGTCATCCCGCGGCAGCTTTTCCCGGGGGAAGGAATTGGAATTGACAAAAGAGAGAAAATGAGTTACAATCTGACTACACTTAACGGAGGTGTTTCATTTGGCAAAGGTATTGGAGTATAAGGGTCATCCTCTCCAAAGGAAGGACAATATCATTTATTACGGCAGCTTTGCGGATAAGTACATCATCATGCTGCAGATATTGGACTCCAAAAAGGTCAAGGATCTGGACGTTGCGACCAGAGTCTCGATCCAGCTCCAGCTGACGGATTCGGGCATCAAGTCCCGGGACAGGATCGTCAAGAAGGCCGAAAAGGACAGCCTTTACAGCGCGATCGACGTCGCCGCCGTCTGGCTTGACAGAGCGCTTGCCTCCAGATAAACGGACATAAGCCGCGCGGGAAAGGGCGTACCCGTTCCCGCGCTGCGGCTTGTGCCGTGAGAGTGTAATATAGACAAAGGATCTGTTTCGCATGGGCAAGAAATTTTTCAGGACGCTGCTGCTTGCGTTTCTGTTTGCCGTGCTGACGCATGCCTCCGCCTCGGCGGAGACGGCCCGCGTCACCGGCAACGACGTCAATATGCGCGAAGGCCCGGGGACCGAGTTTCGCATCGTCGACTGCCTCCCCAGGGGCGCATACGTGACGGTGACGGACCGCTCCAGCGCGCCCTGGTACTGTGTCGACTATGACGGCACCGTCGGCTTTATGTCCGCAAACTTCCTGGAAATCGCCGAGGAGGAGAGCGCGCAGCCTGTCATAAGCCAGGTTCCGCAGGATATTCTCGACCAGTGCCAGGAGGGCTATGTGGACGCGATGTATGTGCGCTTCCGCAGCGCGCCCGGCTCGGAATATTCCGTACTCGGCGAATACAACCGCGGCAAGCCCCTCCTGTATTTCAAGACCTTCGGCGACTGGGCGGCCTGCATCATCGACGGGCAGCCCGGCTTCCTGTATGCCGACTACATCGCGCTCGGCCGCTTTCCCGGCTGGAGCGCGGCGAACACCGAGACCGAAGACAAGAGCGAGGACGAGACCGGGTTCACCGTGCCGGACGAATTCGGCGGCCAGCATATCCCGGTGTCTGAGCTCATCCAGTCGCTGCCGACTCCGACGCCGGCCGTGAACACGCCGACGCCCTCCGATCAGCTCGCGCTGGAGCACGCGTCGACCCCCGGCGTCGAGCAGACCCCGGGCTACATCAACGCAAACTATGTCCGCTTCCGCAAGGGCCCGGCGTCGAGCTACCCCATTATCGAGACCTATAACGCGGGCACCGTCGTGGGTGTGACGGGCGTGTATATGGACTGGACGGCCTGTATCATCGACGACCAGTTCGGCTTCATCTACTCCGACTATGTCACCATCCCCGAGCAGACCCCGGCTGTCGAGCAGCCGGCGCAGCAGACGACGACCACCACCGTGAACGAGGAGGTCACGCCCATGCTGCCGCTGGTGATGCCCGAGGTGATGTTCGACGATGTGGACGGCTATGTCTCGGGCAACAACGTGCGCATGCGCGCGGCCCCGACCATGTCCGCGCCCATTGTCAAGGAGCTCTCCTACGGCAACACCCTCAAGATCGTCGGCCGGACCGACGACTGGGCGGCGGTCATCTGCGGCAACGCGGCGGGCTACATATACGGCTCTTATGTGAAGGTGGGCGCTCTCGGCATTGCCAATGTCGGCTCCGGCGCGGGCGCCGTGGTCGGCGGACTGAGCGGCAGCAGCTATGAGAAGGGCCAGCAGATCGCCCAGTACGCGGTGCAGTTCGTGGGCTGCCCCTACAGCTGGGGCGGCAAGTCCCCGGCGGGTTTTGACTGCTCGGGCCTTGTGTACTACGTGTACGAGCAGTTCGGCATCACGCTCAACCGCGTGGCCCAGGACCAGGCGCGAAACGGCGTCCATGTGGACCCGAACGACCTTCAGCCGGGCGACATCCTCTGCTTCTACTCCGGCTCGAGCTACATCGGCCACGCCGGCATCTACATAGGCTTCGGCATGTTTGTCCATGCCCAGAACTCCGCCACCGGCGTCGTCATCACCGAGCTTGCCGGTCACTACTCCGAGCGCGGCTACGAGGCCCGCAGGATCGTGTAAGCGAAGAAAATCGAAAAGGCAGGCAAAAAGAGACTTCTTTTTGCTTGCCTTTTTTGCGCGCCTGTGTTATACTGCGTAAGCACGCAGGGTTGGTATATCGGTATTACTCCAGCTTCCCAAGCTGGCTAGGCGGGTTCGACTCCCGTACCCTGCTCCA
>CADBYZ010000009.1 GCA_902799075.1 Oscillospiraceae bacterium
CCTATCTACTGTCAGCACACCCGCTGTCACATCCAGCGTCCCGCCGTAGACTGTGCCTGCTTCGGCGGGGAAGGTAATGTGGTAGGTTTCGCTTTGATAAGGTTCGTAGTCGGTGGCAGTGGAGCCTAACTCAAGCTGTGGATTAACTGCACCGCTCCAGGCGATATTGATACCCTGTATACGCATAAAATGACAGTCCGCAGGCGTTGTAAATGTCGACAATGTTGTCGAAGCAGCTTCTCCGATATATTCGATTGTTGATTTGTAATACTTGGGCCGTATAGCGCGTTCAAATCCGCTGACAACATATGTTGTACTCGGTTCACACTTTATCAGCGGCGTTACTTTGTTGCTTGTGTTCGGAACAACCTCGCCCGTGTTATGATCGACAGCGCCGGAAGTGACAGCGTTAATATCGAGCAGATTTTTCCCAGTCCTCGTCACGTTGCACCCCGTCCAGCCGGAGATGGGGCGAACGTTTGTCGGGGACGGATCACCGCTGCCGGACTGTGCAGGCTCAATATTGACCGTCAGCGCCTTAATCGGCATACCGTCCGCGCCGTCCTCAAAGCTGACAATCGCACCGGATGCGGTGTCGATAATGACGGGAGCTTTCTTCTTGACAGCGCTCTTTAAGTCATGAACATCCTGCTTGTTGCTCTGGATCTGCGCGGCGCTGCCGGTGACGCTGGCGGCCGCCTGCTCTGCAAAGTGCCTGGCATTGTTATGGAAGGTCTCGTCCGTACTCCCTACGGGTGCGCCTCCTTTTTCGCCGACGGCCCATGCTTCGGCGGCAGCGGCACTCTGCTCCGCTCTTACCGCTGCCTTCTCCGCCTGGGATACGTATCGGCTTGTCCGGGCAGTGTCGCCCCCTGTGATGGTGAGCGTCCCCGCTGTGTTTCTCCCCTGTTTCATGCTTTTATACCTCCTCTGTGCCCAGTGTGTTCATCACGCACAGCTCTTCCGCGGCGCTCTTCATCACGGTCCCGCCCGGGAGTGTGCCGCGCGCCTGGACAAACGCCGGGATGCCCGCGCGCAGGAGCGCTGTATCCGCCCCGGTGAGGATAAAGTAAACACAGCCCTCGTCCGTGTTCGGCTCGGCGTCCGCCATTTCCCTTCGCACAACGGGCCTTCCGCCCTGTACGACAGTCAGCGTCAGGCTCTCCAGCTCCTCCGGCTCCATGTCGAGCCTGACCTCCAGCGTCATTTCCTCGCCTCGTGTCATGTTTATCATATGCTCTCCTCCTCAGGACAGTGTGATCCCGGTGATCTCCAGGCTGTTTCCCACACAGCTTGAGCCGATGTAACAGGAGCCGGTCATGGCCGTAATGCTCAGCGACGCCGTGTACAAAGCGTCGATCCCGCCCATCCAGACAGCGCCCATCTCCGGTGTCTCATCGGGATCAAACACCTTCTCGCTGGTGCTGCCGAGGCATATGCGGCTTCTCTCCCCCGCGGATGCGCGCAGATAGCCGGTGACCGTCAGACTCGAATAACCGGTCACATCCACGGCCGGGCTGAGCCAGAAGCCGCCGCTGCCGTTTTCCCGGATGGCGCTGCCGCTCAGGGCGGCGTTTCCCCCGAGAGTCACGCCGCTCTTGAGCCCGCCCTGGGCCGACAGCAGCACGCCGCCCTCACTCACGACCGGCGCGCTCGGGTAGGCGATCTGAATAGCCCTGATCTCGCCCTGGCCGCTGATTGCCACAAGGCCCGTCCTGCCGCGCGCGCCGTCGGAGATGGTCACCGTCCAGTCACCGTTTGACGGCACCGCGAAGGACGCAATGCCCGGCACGTTCTCCGCCGTGAGCAGCTCGCCGCCCTTGGCGCAGACGCAGGCGCTGCCGGAGGGGATCCTGGCGCAGATCATAGCGTGGCTGCTTGTGTTGATCGAGGCGTTTGCGCCGCCCCGTCTGAAGAAATAAGCCTCTCCCATCGTCTCACTTCCTTATGCACAAAATCCGAAGCGGCAGCACAGCCGTCGGCCTGCCCAGGGCATAGACGGTGAGCGCGCCGTTTGACGCCTGCGCCCTGTACAGCAGCGCGTAATCCTCCAGCCGCCTTCTGTCGGTGCCGAAGGTCCCGCTCAGGCTCACGTCTACCAGCGGCGTATCGCTGCCCGTGAGGCCCGCAAGGCTCACCGTCTGGGTAAATGGCGCCGCCGATCCCTGCCAGGCGGCGGGGTCGAGCTCCGCCGTATAGGTGACGCTCACCGCGCCCGACGCCAGCTTCTCCGCCGTGACCGCGCCGTCTTCCAGGCTCCCGGTCCCGACACTGATGGGGTCCGCGCCCCCGGGCATGTGCCGCGCCCCGTGATAGGGCAGGGCTGCCAGGGCCGCGTTGAAGGTGGCCTCGGTGCCCTGATAGCCCGCGTCCACGGCTGCCTCGAAGGCGCTGGCTCCCGCGGGGCCCTGCGCCCCGTCCCGCCCGGCAGGCCCGCGGATATTCTGGGCCGCCGGGTTTACTAAGCCGCCGTCGTTTGTCCAGCTGATGTTGCCGACCGCGTCCACGCTGGGGCGGAAGGTGGCGCCCGGCGAGCCGTTATCGCCCTTTACGCCCTGGATGCAGCCGTTGTTGCGCCAGGAGCCGTTCACCGCGTCCCAGATATAGATGTCGTATGGCGCCCCGGTGCCCACGCCGTAGGCTTCGCCGGGCTGCGGCTGCGTCACGGCCTCGGCCAGAGCCTGCGCGTCGGCATAGTAGCCCGCGATCACGAAGCTCAGTCCGTCGCGCCCGTTGAAGGCGCCCGCCTCCGCCCGCTCCTTCACCTCCCGTGCGCAGGCCAGAGCGGCGGAGGCGTCGTTTGCGATCTGCTCGGCTACGCTCAGGGGCATGGCATGCAGCGGCGCGTCCACAAGGCCGGACTCCTTTACCGTCAGGATCACCGGCGCGGTGGTCAGTCTCCCGCTCTCCTTATTGCCGCTGAGGTAGACCGTCCACTCCCCGGCGGTGAGGTTCAGGCCCTTGTCCTCGGTGATGCAGTCGTTTCCGTCGAGGATGAGATCATAGACCTCCGTCCCCGCGCCTTCGCCCCGGCGAAAGTGCAGCCAGCGGGTGTAGCCGGCCCACTCGTCGCCGAGAAACCACACCTTGGCCGTCAGATAATTCAGCGTATCCGCCGCGATGACCGGGGTATACACGCGCAGGTTCTGACCGCTGACATATAATTCAATCATGCTTTTCCTCCTCATTGAGCTGCCGGACAAGTCGTATGAGGTAGTCCCGCAGCTGTCTGATCTGCTGCTGTTCGTCTCCCGTGAGGATGGGCGGCAGCTCGATCATCCCACATCACTTCCCGTCGTCAGGATTTTTGCGATGGAGTAAAGCCGCACCTCGCCCTTGCCTGCAAGCTTCATGCGCAGATGGTCGCAGCGCCGCGGCCGCACGGGCAGGGTCACGGTGCGCGTGCCCTTCATCTTTACGCGGCCCTGCCGCACCCACTCGCCGTTTGAGTCGTACATGAGATACACGTCCAGCTGTGCGCCCTCCTCCATGTACAGGCGCAGATTGAAGCGCGAGAGATATTTCCGGTCCGGGTACTGGTAGCAGAGCATGCCCGTCTCCGCCTCCCAGGCAACGAAGGGCTCCGGCGTGCCGACACTGCCCTCCATGGCGAAAAGCGCGTCAGGCGTCAGGCAGTACAGCTCGTCGCCCAGGGACGCAAAGCCAAGCGCGCGCAGCTCGTCCTCCCGCATCCAGAGATTGCGCCGGATGTCGTAGACAAAGAGGCTCCATCGCTCCTGCGCGTCCCTCATGGAGATGTAGTAGCGCTCCCCCAGCACCCCGGCTGAAGCCTCATAGTAGCGCACATCCCCCAGCGCGTCGCTGATCGACTCGGGGAAGCTGCCCTGATAGGCGCAGATATCGGCGCGGCTTTTATAAAGCAGCGTCTCGTTGACCACCTGCAGGCTCTGATCGCAGCCCTCCTGTACGCCGCGGCAGACGGTCTCCGTGATCTGGTGCGCCCCCGAGGCCGACACCGTGACGCGGTGGATGCGGTTTTCCTTGAAGAACATCGGGTAGCCCTGAAAGTTCACCGCCCCGGTCCACGGCCCGTCCGAGCCTACCGACGCCGTCCAGCTGTCGGTCGAAAGGCCCATGTACTGACGCCAGTTTTTGAAGTCGCCCAGGGCGCAGCAGTATATCTCGTTGAGGTTTTTCCCCTCCGTCATGCCGTAGCGGCAGCCCCAGAGGCGGTTTTTGCACTCGATGACGAAGTCCATCTCCGGCACACGCCGCTCGATGCGCACGGTGCCCTCGGTCTGGGTCAGGGCCTCGTCGAGAAGGCCCGTCACCGCAAGCCAGTCGCGCTCGCCGCTGCCGCCGCCGATGGCGCAGATCACATGCTCGCCGTTGACGCTCTCCACCGCCGCGCCCGTGATGCTCACGCCGTCGTTTTTCCGAAACAGGCCGCCCAGCTCTCCCTCGGAGATAAAGCGCAGCCTCGTGTATACCGTGGGGATCTCCGTCCACTCGCTCATGGCGGCGCTCCACTGGCGCAGGACATGTGCGCTTTTGGACGCGTCGATCCAGTAAAGCCCGTCGCTCGGCTCTCCCGGCGCGGTCTCGCTTTTCACCGGCTGAGGGTAGAGGGTGCCGTCGGCGCGGCACAGGGCATACTCCACCGCGCCGACCGAGCTGTAGCCCGCCTCCAGGCTCCCGTGATCCGAAGGATCGGCTGTGTTGTAGTAGACCTTATCCGGGAAAATGACGATGACCGCGCCCATGCTCACAAGCTGCTTTTTCCCGGACGAAAGGCCCGTCACCGCCGTTTTCTCCCCGCCGTACCAGAGCGCTCCGCCCTCCACGAAGGCGAGCTTTTCCTTAGCCAATACCCCGCCCGGCGCGTGCATCGTGCGCACGCGGCCGCGCTTTTTCCGGCTGCCGAGCAGGGGATAATAAGCGCTCGTGAGGTTGCGGGTATCGTAGAACTCCCCGTCGCCGATGCGTGCCCTGTGGCGGTAGCCTGCAAAGACGTCGGTCACGACGCGCTCGGCGTATTCATAATCCAGCCTTGGCAGCAGTGCCATGTCTCTGCCTCCCTTCAGAATCGAAAGCCCTCACCCCGGCGGCGGGGTCTGTGGCTGCGGTTATACCAGTTGACCCAGCCCTGCCAGGTGCTGTTGAAAAGGGTCATGCGCTTGTTGTAGCGCTGGGTCTCCCCGTTCTCGGCGGCGACCATGGCCTGCAGGTAGTAGTAATACAGATCTTCGCCGTAGGGATCCTTCACCAGCAGCTCCTCCTCGCCGCTCTCGTATTCGTCGGGAAAGGAGGTCCAAACGTCCTCATGGGTCTGGATGACCTCGCGGTAGATCCGCCCGTCCAGCGACCACAGCCAGCGGAGCTTCTGCTCCGGCGAATAATCGTTCGGCTCGAGCAGGTCAAGCCTTTCGATGATGTCCATTGCTCTGATTTTAAGTCACCTTCCTCTTTGGCTCCCTCTCCGAGGGAGCTGCCCCAGTGCGCACATTGGGGCTGAGGGAGTCCCCCGTCCTGCGCCCTGCTTCCATAGTGAAGCTGTCTTTCGACTCCCTCAGTCTGCCCTTGCGGGCAGCCGGCTCCCTCAGGGAGGGAGCCGGCGCCCCGTTTCTTTACACGCTCTGCTTGAGGTCGTCGACGCTCTGGTAGAAGCGGTCGGCGGCAAGCTCCGAGCGCTTGATCTCCGCCGCCACGGCCTCGGGGACACGGGACTTTTTGCCGCGGGGCAGGAGGTAATTTACGCCGTTGATGCCGACGAACAGGTTGGGATCCTCGCGGTCGGATCCGCGGGGGATGAACACTTCGACTCTCTTATCTTCCATGGTAATTCTCCCTCCTTAGTTTGCTTCATCAGACGCCGAGAAGCTGGACGTGCTCATCACGCGCAGCAGGCGCTCGGGATAGAGGATGGTGGCGCCGTTGGTCTCGAACTTGTAGCCGATGGTGCTGAACTGGTTCAGCGGACCGCCGATCTCGCCCTTGTCGTGAATGATCATCTCCAGTGCGCCGCCCTCGGGGTCGATGATGCCGAAGGAGTCCCTGCCGAAGAAGTAGGTGGCGTAAACGGCGACGGAGCCGCTGCCCTCCTTGATGACGGGGGCAAAGACGTTTTCGATGAAGCGCACGCCGTGCAGCTCGCCGATCTCGCCGTTGAAGATCTCCTCGGGAGCGGCGTACTTGTGGGCCTCAATCCAGCTGTCGCTCGCGCGCAGGTCGTGGGCCACCGAGGGGTGGATGACCGCGAAGTACTTGCCGCCGATTCTCGGCACGCGGTTTTTCTTCATGACGGTGACGGCCTTGTTCACCATCTCCGGGGTGAGATGGCAGTGGTAGGTGGCGTCCTCGGTAAGGCCGCTGTTCTGGGTGGGGGTGGCGTTGACGCTGCCGTCGGCCTTCTTGATCTTGTCGCAGTAGAGGACGTTGGTGTTGGTATAGAGGGCTGTGCGGATCAGGGCCTCCTGGGTCTCGGCGGCGGAGGCGCCCATTTCCTCGGTGGCGCCCAGGATCACGTCGTCGTAGGCTCTGAGCTCCAGTCTGTCGGTGATGGCGGTGTAGGTGCCGTACTGGTCGATGCTGCCGGTGACGGCGGTGACGCCGAACTTCTGGCCGGTGGGGATGACGCCCTCGGTGAGCTTTGAGGCGCGCTCAAAGGTGTTCCACTTGCGCCACTCGACGCTGCCGTGGTGGTTTGCGGGCAGGGGCTGGCGCTTGGCGAGCTGGGCATAGAAAAGCTCGGTCCTGGCGTTTTCCAGCAGCTCCGTGTCGTAGAAGGCTTTGAGCTCGGCGGACAGGGTATGGTCAGAGTCAAAGGCGGTTCCGCCATTGCTGTCATAGGCGTTTGCAAAGCCGCCGGTGGCATTGACCAGCGTACCGGCGTCGGCAAAATGCTGAAGGTTAAAATAGTTGTGCATAGATTTCTCCTTTCAAATCTGGGGTTTACTCCCCCGGCCCGATCCTTCTTCCCTGGGCCTTGGCCTCCAGGATGCGTTTTTTCAGGGCCTCTCGTTCTTCGCGGCTCATGGATCGCGGATCAAGGGTGAAGCGTCCCCCCTGCCCGGTCTCCCGCAGCTCGCGCGGCCTCGCCCCCGCGCTTTGAAGGCTCCGGCTGACGGCCTCGAGGCTTCTGCGCGCCGTATCGCGCTGGAGCTCTGCCCGGTGACGGGCAAAGTAGGCGTCGGCAAGGGAGATGCCGCTGTGCGGCGCGGTCATGCGCACAAAGTCCGCATCCTCCATTTCGCGGGCAAGATCAAAGTCCGGCACGCTCCGGCGCAGGGCCTCGGCCTCGGCGTACATCGCCTGCAGGTGCGCCGCGATCCCGGCGCCCTCGGGGCGGTAGGCCTCCGCCCTCTCCCGCAGATTTTGGGCCAGGCTCTCCGCGTCGCTCTCCTCTGTGAGGCCGTAGCGCTCCTCCAGCACCCTGAGTACCGGCGAGAGTCTTTCAAGCCTCTCCTCGGCCCGGGCTCTGCCGCGAAGCCGCGCCTTAACGATGCCCTGCACCGCCTGATCGTAGCTGCTTCGGTAATCGGGGTCCTGCAAAATTTCCTCCCAGCTGGGCTTGTGCTGTCCGTCCTGCCCGGACTCGGCGGCGGGCGGCGCCGTCTCTGCTGCCGCCGGGGTCTCGGCGGCGTTCTCCGCGCCCGTGACCGGCTCGGCCGGTCTGATGGTTTCCGCTTCGTTGTTCATGCTTTTTCTCCTTATCTGTACCGGCAAAGGCCGGGAAAGGGTAACTTAAAGTCTGCGGCTCTTGCCGTTGGAGCCGCTGCCCTTCTGGTTCGCGGCCAGCTTTATCTGCTCCTTGCTGCCGGGTATGCTGTTTATCGGGCCGGTGGGGATGGTGTATCCGCCGCCTGAGCCCTTATTGCCGCCCGCGGCGGAAGCGCCGCCGGAATAGCCGCCCGCCAGCAGTCCCAGCAGATCACTGCCGCCGAGTCCGCCGGACATGACCAGCGCCGCGGGGTTTTTCATGAGGTAATCATTGCGCAGCGCCTGGGCCTGACCACGGCTCATTCCGGCGGCGGACAGCTCCGCGTCGCTCGGCATGTAGCCGCTCTGGGTGATGAGCTTCATCATGTTCTGATAGCTTTTCTCCCCGCGCTCGTAGTCGAGCTTCTCCTGTGCCAGCATCTGGGAATAGCCCGCCTGCTGCCGCTGATACTGAAGCTGCTCCCGCGCAAGGTCACGGTCGAGCTTGTCCTGCCCGCGCCGGTAAGCCTGCTCCTCCAGCTTTGCCGCCATATCGTAGCGGTCCTTCGCCCGGCCGACCTCATCCTGCGCAAGGGCCATCGTCGAATCGAACAGGCCCTTGAGCTCGTCGCCCTCGGCGTTGTAGCGCTCCCAGGCGGCCTGGTAGAGCTGGGGCATCACCTGGCCCAGGCGCTGGAGATAGTACTCGTACTCCTGCTGTCCCACGCTCTGGGCGTAGCTGGAGCCGTAGCCGCCCGTAAGGGAGGCCGCCTGCCCCATGGTGTCGCGCATGGCGCGCTGCCCCTCGCCCACCATCTGGGTGCGGTAGCTCTGGTACAGGGGGTCGCCCGCTGGGTCGTAGCGGAAGGCGGGCCGGTTCACGATCTCGTCATAGAGTCTGCGGATCTGGCTGTCGTAGCTGGACGTAAAGTCCGGCAGCACGCTCTCGGCGCGGCGCAGGGCCTCCATGGTGCTGTCAAACTCGGTTTTCGTTTTTTCTTCGCTCATTCCTCATCCTCCTGTTCCAAATCCTCGCCCGTGAGCGTGAGCGATACGTTTTCGGGCCTGTTTTCGGCGAGTGCCGCGATCCCGGCGGCGATCGTGTCAAAACTCTCGCGGCAAAGCTCTTCGTGTCCGTCCGGACTGCACCGCAGGGAGAAGAAGCCCGGCGCGCGCCGGATCACCGGCAGGGTCCGCTCCGCCGTCTCCTCCATGCGCTTTTCCAGCGCCATCATCAGCGCGCTCAGCGCCGCGCACACGAGGTCGCCGCCGGCAGGCCCCGCCTGGGCGTGTCCCTCCATCGTGAGGCAGAGGCCCTCCCGGTCATACCGTACCCGCGTCATCGTCCGCCTCCCGGCTGGCCCGCGGCGCCGGCTCTGGCCCTGGCCCGCTCCATGCGCCGGTCCTCGCGGGCGCTGTCACGCTTGACCTCAGTCTTTTTTGGCGCGGGCCCAGCCCTGCCCGTCAGGCCCGCCATCAGGCGGGCCGCCCGCTCGGGCTCGTATTTCTGCGTCATGGCCAGGGCGTACTGCTGGTACAGGGCCAGCTCCTTCTGGATGCTGCCGTTATAGAAAAGCTGCTGCATCAGCTCGTCCTTGCCCTCAAACTCCATCATGCTCATGCACGCGAGGGCCTGGTCGCTGCGCTCGGGGGTAAAGAAGCCGAGCTGATAAAACTGCAATGCCAGCTCGTTCTGGCTCATGCGGGTATAGGCGCTGCTCTTCTGGGGGATGACACGGATGTCGAAGACCGGTCTTCGCAGGCCGAGATCCACACCCTCCGGGGCATAGAGCGCCTGGGGGCGCAGTCCCTGATTGGAGTAGCTCACAAACTGCTCCAGCCCCAGCGCGCCCGTGATGCGAAACTGCCGCGGCAGATCGTAAAACTGGCGGATGAGCTCGATGCACAGCTCGATCATCTCCGCGTACACCCGGTAGCTTGCGCGGGTGGAGTCGCGGCTGCCCTTGCCGCTGGCCTCCTGCAAAGCCGCGATGGCGGAGGCGGCGGTCACGCCCGCGTTCACAAGTCCCACCGAGGTCTCGGTATTGCCGGAGGTCTCCCTGAGCTCATTGATGACGCTTGCGCGCATTTCAAGATAGTTGCCGCTTAACGGCCTGTAGTCCACGATGCGCAGGCTGTCCTCGCCGAGGTTGCCGCTGACGTGGACGATGGGGTTGGAGAGGTTCAGAAACTCCTCCTCGTTCACGGCCCCGTCGGCGCGCTCAAAGTAGCGCGGCACCGCGCCCACCATGGTGTTCTTGAGAAAGGCGGTCTGCAGCATGTCGATCTGGGTCTGTGCATTGCGGCAGAGGTCGATGTACCCGTAGCCGCAGGGGCTTCCCTCCACGGGGAAGAGGCTGTCGAACACGAAGGGGTAGCGCCCGTGGTCGTAGAGCCCGCGCGCAAAATCCGTCTCCCCTGCCGTCTCGCGCAGGAAGTCCTCGTTCTCGCTTGCGTACAGGAGCGTCGAGCCCACGTACTTGCAGTAATGCAGCACGTCCCGGCCCAGGAATTTCTTCTTGTAGTACACGTCGATAACGGTGCTTTTGCCGTCGGTGCCCACGCTGTCGTCGTAGAGAAAGCGCGTGGGCGCAAAGCTCATGGCCTTGAGCTTTCCGGCAAGCTGGGGGTACTCGGCGGTGAGAGCGTCGTTGTCCTCAAGGCGCGTGTGGAAAAAGTACGCGCTGTCCTGCACGTCGCGCACCCCCGGCTCCCAGAACACGTTCAGAAGGTCGACGCGCTCAATGGTGATATCGCCGAGGCCGCCCGCCTTCTCCGTGTCCCAGCCCACGCGGTAGACGCCCGTGCCGGTCTTGAGCTTCTGCCACATGCCGTCGGAGTAGGTCTTCTCGAAGGCGTTCTGCTCCAGGATCACGGGCAGGATCTTGGACAGGATGCGCGCCTCGGCCCGGTCGTCGGGCTCGCGCGGCAGGATGTTCGGCTCGGGATAGGCGTCCATGGCGTCGGCGTGCTTGGAGACGATCACGTTGTGCAGCCACCCGGACACGGCCTGAAAGCCGTCGGAAGCCTCATGGCTTTTTCTCTCCTCGGCGCTGTTGCGGAGCTTCCACCAGTTTTCCGCCGCCACGGCGCGCCGCTCGATGCTGGCCTTCCCGGCCTTGTACTTCTGCAAAATCCGCGTAAATTCCGCCAGCCGCTTCTCATCGACCGGCAGGGCTAAATCCTTGTCCATACGTTTTTTGAATCCTCCGTTCCTTACTGTAGGGGCTGACGCCCTCGGCAGCCCGCGCGGTAAAACCCGCGATATCGGATAAGATAGGCGCGAATAAAAATGTCTGTTTTTCACACATCATCTCACATGGTACGTCATCTTACATCGGGCCGCCGAGGGCGTCGGCCCCTACAATTTCATTCTATTTTTTCAGCGGGTCCACCAGCAGCGTCTTCTCCTCCACGGGTCTGAGCGGCAGGATGGGCCGCGCCATGCAGAGATACCGCCACTCGTCGGCCACGTGGTCCTCCTGGCTCGTGTCCAGATCCTCGGGCTCGGCTTTGGCAAACTGCAAAAGCGGGATCGTGCGGATAAAGGCCCTGCAGTTATCGAAGACATACATCCGCGCCCGGCCCTCGTCGTCAAACTGCAGGCGGTAGTGGCACTGCATCCAGCCGGGGATACGCTTGTGGTCGCCGGGGACGAAGTAGACCCCGAAGCGCGCGGCGGTCTCGGCCACGCTCTCGCCGCGGCTTGCGTCCCAGATGGCGGGGTCGGCCACGCCCTCGATCCTCCGTCCCCGCAGCCAGGGGTGCTCGCGCTCGATACGGGCGATCTCCTGAAACTGCTTATCCGGCGTCCAGCGCACGCCCTCGTTCGGGGTGTCGGTGCAGCCGTAGAGCTCGAGGATGCGGTACAGCACCCCCTCGTAGTCCAGCGCCCACCACGCGCAGGAGAAGGGCTTGCCGTAGCCGAAGTCATAGCTTCTGAGGATCGTCCATCCCCGCCGCGGCCCCGCGCTCATATCCAGCGGCGCGATCACATGGCACCATCTCCCCTGGGCCTTGAGCTCCTCCCTTGAAAGCTCGCAGCCGTGTTCCAAAGCCTCCTTCATGTCCGGCTCGATACGGAAATCCTCGAAGAACTGCCCCTCGAAGATGTCCCAGCTGCCGTAGAGCCACGCCTCTCTGAGCTTCGGCGGCAGGCTTTTAAGTTGCTTTACGTAGTCGGGGTTTTTCTCCATCAGCGCCCGGTTGTCCGTGACCAGTGCTTGGATGAAGCTATGCTCGTCCGGCTCCTCGCCCTCCCGAAAGCGCCGGTCGAGAAAGAGGCGCTTGACCCAGGCGTGACCCTCGCCGCCGGGATTGCAGGTGTAGTAGATGCGCTTGGGAAAGTCGTTCGTGCCTCGCACGCAGGCGCGCAGCTTTTCCATGCTGCTCTCGCTCTGCTGGGTAGCCTCGTCCACGAACAGCACATCCACCTCTGTCCCCTGAAAGCGCAGCGCGTCCTTCTCGTTTTCCAGATACCGGAACAAAATCCGGCTGCCGTTTGGAAAGGCGATCTGTTTTTTTCCGTCATTGTAGACCGCGATCCGTTCCTCGCCCTCCAGATAACAGCCCAGCATCTGGCACAGGGGCACGATGTGGTTTTCCTGCAGCTCGGGGTAGGTCTTGCGCACGATCATGACCTTGATGCCCGCGTACCGGAGACACAGCAGCACCGCCTTGACGCGCACGGCCCAGCTCTTCCCGCCGCCCCGCGCCCCGCCGTAGCCCACATACTTATGTCTGTCCCGCAAAAACAGCTTCTGCTTTTCGCTCGGCTGCGGCAAACACAGTTCAGCCATCTCTCAACTCCACACTCCACACTTCAAACTCCACACTTTTTAAAGGCTCATCTCCTCCGCCTCTCCCTCAAAGCGCACGGTCAGTGCCCCGCCCTGCGTCTGCCCGTCCTCGTCCCACAGGCTTTGCAGCTCCTTGAGCGCGCCGGTTATCGTCTTGAGGTCCTTCAGGTCCGGTTCCTCCGCCCGGTCAAGGTATTCCTCGAAGCGCCGCAGCAGCTTTTGTCCAACCCGTTTGAGCGCCTCACGCTCTTCCGCGCCGCTCATGTGTCGCGGTATTTGCAGTCATAGGTGCAGCCGTAAACCGGGCATCGCTCGAAGCGGCCCGTGCAGTAGCGTCCCATGTGCCTGTCCTTGAGGGCCAGCGACCGGAAGCGGCTGACTGTGTCGACTCCTCTGTCATAGCCCTCGCAGCAGATACTGCGCCCGGTCTCGTCGTCCGAGATATAGAAGGGGCAGCGCACATCCGCGTCCGTCCATTTGATCTTCTTAAAGTTCTTCATCCTTGTCCTCCTGCTCGTCACAATCTTTTCCGTCCCGTTCAAACCAGGGCGGGTACCCGCTGCGCTCCATGCAGCGTATGATCGGATCATCCCTGCTCGGCTTCAAAGAACCACCTCGCTTGAAATTGACGTAGATCGCACATATTTAAGACAAAAGCCTTGACAAGTCCGGCGTTATGCCTTAGAATAAGAAAAACCGCAAGGCGTTGTCTCATATCTTTCAGACACGCTTGCAGTATATCCCATGTTTTTTAGAATTTCAAGGGTGAGCTCCTTCCTTTTTGAGATTTGTGGAGCTTGCACAAAAATGGGGTGAGCTTTTTGTTCCAATATGAGCGCTTTGAAGCATTATTAAAATCCCGCGGCATCACCAAGACCCACATCTCCCGCTGCCTGGGCCGCAGCGCCACACTCTGCCAGGACTGGAAACAGCAGAAGTCCCAGCCCAGCGACAAGCAGCTGCGGGAGGTGGCCCGCATCCTCGGCACCACGCCCGAATACCTGCGCGGGGAGACGGACGAAATTGCGCCCGGTGCCATGACCGAGGAGATGGAGCAGCTGCTCACGTCCCTGCGGGAGCGTGAGGACATGCGCATGCTCTTCAAGCTTGCGCAGGACGCGTCCCCGGAGGACGTGCGCCAGGCCGTAAAGATCATCGAGGCGCTGCGGCGCGATGACTGACACCTATGTGCGCCTGATCGCCCTGCCGGCGAAGGTGGAGGGCGTGACCCTCCCGAACGACGACGGCAGCTTCGACATCTACATCAACTCCCGCCTCTCCCCCGTACGGCAGCAGGAGACGCTGGAGCACGAGCTGCGCCACATCCGGCACGAGCATTTCTATCTCGACATGGATGTCCGCCGCATGGAGCGTCAGGCGGACGGGGAAGCGCTGAACGTGGTCCTCCACCCGCCCGCGGGCATGATACCCTGTTTTCATTCCGAACAGGCCCTGGCCCGCTGGGTCGATACCCTGTGCGCACAGCTCGGCGTGGAGCTTTAAGAAAGGAAAGATATTGTGTCCGTGAATTAAATACACTTGACTTTTTATCGCGCACAGTGTATCATAGCTCCGCTTACAAGATTTTGAATCAGGACGTGATCTTTATGTACTATCAAAGCACCCGCGGCGCTTCCCCCGCCGTTTCCTCCGCCCGCGCGATCGTGGACGGTCTTGCCCCCGACGGCGGGCTCTATGTCATGGCCCCCGGGGAAATCCCCCAGCTTGACTGGCGTTCCTTCCTGGCCCTGGATTATCCGACGCTG
Organism: Oscillospiraceae bacterium; assembly: GCA_902799075.1. Taxonomy (GTDB): domain Bacteria; phylum Bacillota; class Clostridia; order Oscillospirales; family Oscillospiraceae; genus Limivicinus. Next base: position 14,225 of record CADBYZ010000009.1, read on the forward strand.
GCCTCGAAGGTCCTCTCCGCCCTCCTGCCCGACTTTGACGAGGCGGAGGCAAAGGCGCTTGTGACCGCGGCCTACACGGGCAAATTCTCCGATCAGCGCATCGCCCCCCTCAGAGCCGCCGGGGACGATCTGTTTTTAGAGCTCTTTCACGGCCCCACATCGGCCTTCAAGGACGTGGCGCTGTGCCTGCTTCCTCACCTGATGAAGCGCTCGGCGGAAAAGCTGGGCGACACGGACGATATCCTCATCCTCACCGCCACCAGCGGCGACACCGGCAAGGCGGCGCTCGAGGGCTTCCGCGACGTTGAAGGCATCCGCATCCTGGTCTTCTATCCTCGCGACGGGGTCAGCGCCGTGCAGAAGGCGCAGATGGTCACCCAGGCGGGCAAAAACGTCAAGGTCTGCGCGGTCGAGGGCAACTTCGACGACGCCCAGTCCGGCGTGAAGGCCATCTTCTCCGCCATGCCGAAGGGCCTTTCCTCGGCAAACTCCATCAACATCGGCAGACTTGTCCCCCAGGTGGTCTACTACTTCTCCGCCTATATCGACGCGGTGCGTCTCGGCAGGATCCGCGCGGGACAGAAGCTCAACTTCTCCGTCCCCACCGGAAACTTCGGCGACATCCTGGCGGGCTACCTTGCCTTGCGCATGGGCCTTCCGGTCGGCAGGCTCATCTGCGCCTCGAACGCCAACAACGTCCTCACGGACTTTATCCGCACCGGCGTCTATGACCGCCGCCGCCCCTTCCACAAGACCATCTCCCCCTCCATGGACATCCTCATCTCCAGCAACCTTGAGCGCCTTCTCTACCTCATGAGCGGCGACAGCGCCTTAGTGGCCTCCCTGATGGCACAGCTCAAAGACGAGGGGCACTACAGCGTCCCCGCGGAGCTGCTGGAAAAGATCCAGTCCGTCTTCTGCGCTTACTGCTGCGATGACGAAGGCACGAAGGACGCGATCAGCACGGTATGGAGCCGAAACGACTATCTCTGCGACACCCACACGGCGGTCGGCTGGAGCGCCGCGCAAAGCTTCGGCAAGGCGGAGGGCCCCACGGTCATCCTCTCCACCGCCTCGCCCTACAAGTTCCCGGCGGCTGTCCTCTCCGCCATCGGCCAGAGCTGTGACGGCGACGAATTTGCCATGATGGACGCGCTCGAAGAGAAAACAGGCGTTCCCATGCCGGAAAATCTGCGCGGTCTGAAGGCGCGTCCGGTGCTCCACCGCGATTGCGTCGCCCCCGCGAACATGCTCGAATACGTCAGGGAAAAGAAGGCGGAATCAAGCTGGGCGGAATGATTGCGGTATACCGCACGACATACCATACGTCACGTTGAACGTCACGTTGTACGTCACCCCAGGTAAGGTAAGGTTAGGTAAGGTAAGGATAGTATAGGACAGGAAAGGATAAAGAGAGCGTATGTATATCACATGCCTTGATCTGGAGGGCGTTTTGGTCCCCGAGATCTGGATCGCCTTTTCGGAGGCAAGCGGCATCCCCGAGCTTCGCCGCACCACACGTGACGAACCCGACTACGACAAGCTCATGCGCTGGCGTCTCGGCATTTTGAAGGAGCACGGCCTCGGCCTCAAGGAGATCCAGGACGTGATCGCCACCATCGACCCCCTGCCGGGCGCGAAGGAGTTTCTGGACGAGCTCAGGTCCATCACCCAGGCCGTCATTTTAAGCGACACCTTTACCCAGTTTGCCCAGCCCCTGATGAAAAAGCTGGGCTGGCCGGCGCTGTTCTGCAACGAGCTGGTGGTCGCCCCCAGCGGTGAGGTCACGGATTTCCGTCTCCGCTGCCGGCAGACGAAGCTCTCCACCGTGCGGGCCTTCCAGTCCGTGGGCTACGAGACCATTGCCTCCGGCGACAGCTTCAACGACCTGGCCATGATCCAGGCGAGCAAGGCGGGCTTCCTCTTCCGCGCCCCGGAGAGCATCAAGGCCCAATACCCGGACATTCCGGCCTGTGACGAATACGACGAGCTGTTGAAGCTCATCAAGGCGGCCATGGTGTGACCTCGGAGGAATGAATATAGATTCAGCCATCCATGCATATACGAATCCCCGGCGAAATCGTTTACGTTTCGCCGGGGATTTTTGTTGCAGACGGTGGGGAAATCTGCTATAATGCGCGTATTCCAAAATTTCCTGCGCGGAGGGAGCCTCATTATGGAGCTCAACGCCATTCACCACATTGCGATCATCGTCTCGGACTACGCGGCGGCGCGCAGCTTCTATGTTGACATGCTGGGCTTTCCGGTGCTGCGGGAAAACTACCGCCCGGAAAAGCGGGACCGGAAGCTCGACCTGAAGCTCAACGACGACACGGAGCTTGAGATCTTCGCCCCGGAAAACCCGCCGAAGCGGCCCTCCTACCCCGAGGCCTGCGGTCTGCGGCACCTGGCGTTTCATGTTTCGGACATCGAGCAGACCGTCGCGGAGCTCTCGGCCCTCGGCATCGCCTGTGAGCCCGTCCGTTTCGATACCTTCACGGGAAAGAAGATGACCTTCTTCCGCGACCCGGACGGTCTGCCGCTGGAGCTGCACGAATAGGAGACAGCGCAAAAAGGAGAACACCGCAACGCAATGAAAAACGAAGTAACCAGACAGGCATTCAAAACCTCCATCCCCGTGATGGCGGGCTATATCGTGCTCGGCATGGGCTTCGGCCTGCTGCTGCACGACGCGGGCTACGGCGCGGGCTGGGCCCTGCTCATGGCCGTCACCATCTACGCCGGCACCATGCAGTATGTGGGCGTGAGCCTGCTTGCGGGCGCGGCGTCCGTTCTCACCACGGCGCTGACCACCCTCATGGTGCAGGCGCGGCACCTTTTCTACAGTATCTCCATGATCGAGCGCTACAAGGGCGCGGGCAAGTATAAGCCCTACATGATCTTCGGCCTGACGGACGAGACCTATTCGCTTTTGAGCGACGACAATCTCCCGGTTGACCCGAAGGACGCCCACCGCTACCGCTTCCTCGTCACTCTGTTCAACCACAGCTACTGGATCATCGGCTGCGTGACAGGCAACCTTCTGGGCGAGGTCCTGCCCTTCTCGACCAGGGGCCTGGAGTTTTCGATGACGGCGCTGTTCGTGGCGTCGCTGACCGAGCAATGGATCACCATGCGCGACCACATCCCGGCGCTGACGGGTCTTTTCAGCACGCTGCTGTGCCTGCTCGTCTTCGGGCCGGACAATTTCCTGATCCCGGCCCTGCTGCTCATCACCCTGATCCTGACGCTTCTGCGCAGCCGAGAGGAGGCCCGGGCATGAGAGAAGTCAAGCTGATTGCCGTCATGGCCCTGGGCACGGCGCTGCTGCGCTTTCTGCCCTTCCTCATCTTCCGCAAACGCACGCCGCCCTACATCGCCTATCTGGGCAAGGTCCTGCCCCCGGCGCTTATCGGCATGCTGGTCATCTACTGCTTCAAAGACGTGCGCTTCACGACCGCGCCCCACGGCCTGCCGGAGCTGATCGCGGCGGGGAGCGTGGTGCTGCTGCATGTATGGAAGCGCAGCTCCCTCGTCAGCATCCTCGGCGGCACGGCGATCTACATGGTGCTGGTGCAGCTGGTATTCGCGTAAACGCAAACCGGGCGCGCGGTAAAACACAGGTTTTATACGTTAAATCGGTGCTGAACGTAGGGGCCGACGCCCACGGCGGCCCGGCAGAGAAATCTCAATAATTGCACATATCCCCGGCAAATTCGCCGCATTCGTGCGTTTTTGCCGGGGATTCCAGCATAAATTTGATCTGAACCGCGCGGGCCGCCGTGGGCGTCGGCCCCTACAATGGCATCCGGACTTTTTCTCAGCCCTTTTTCGTTTTTCTCATAAACAAAAAAGTGGCCCCTTCCGTTTGGAAGGGGCCAGAACAGCAATCCATATGAACATTTCTCATGTTATGAAGGGATTTGCTTTGGACAATGCCAGGCCATGTCGCGATCATCGCCTGTTGATTGTCTCAATCGGTTTTCCGTCACAAGTTATGTATGCGTGATACGTTGACGATCGTTGCCCGGTCAACCTCCGGCCTCTTGGCCGCCGGCAGCCCGCAAGTAAATTGGTCATGCTCTCCGGGTTAATGGTGCCGATTACACCGATGGGATGCCGCCCATCTCCAGTGCTGTGTATTGTACTACCGATTTTCTGGAAAGTCAATGAACAAATTATGAACTTTTGAAGGAATTCCCAACCCATCTTGGAAAGCAAAAAGCTCTTGCGGCAGTACAATCCATGTGTTATGATTGTCAAAACGCAGTCAGAAGGAGAAAAACCATGAATCTTGAAACCAAACCTATCGGCATCATCGGTGCCATGGACAATGAAATCGAGCTTTTGAAAAGCAGCATGGACATCAAAAAGATGGAAGCCATCGCAGGCATGACCTACTATTGCGGCACACTCTGTGAGCACGATGTGGTGCTGGTGCGCTGCGGGATCGGCAAGGTCAACGCCGCCATCTGCGCCCAGACGCTGATTACCCACTTCGGTGTCGGCCGGGTCATCAACACCGGCGTTGCCGGGGCTCTGGAAAGGGACATCAACATCGGGGACATCGTGGTCTCCACCGACGCGGTGCAGCACGACATGGACTGCACGTCTCTGGGCTACAGCTTGGGCATCATCCCCGACAACGAGTTCAGCTTCTTCGAGGCGGACGAGGTCATGCGCCGCAGCGCGGCGGAGTCTGCCCGTCTTGCCGCGCCGGAGAAGCGCGTCTTTGAAGGGCGCGTCGCCTCAGGCGATCAGTTCATTGCCGACAGCGCCCGCAAGCAGGCCATCATCAAGGAGCACGGCGCCATCTGCTGTGAGATGGAGGGCGCCGCGATCGGCCAGGTCTGCGCCCAGAACCGCGTGCCCTTTGTCATCATCCGCGCCATTTCCGACAAGGCCGACGATTCCGGTCATCTCTCCTACCGCTCCTTCGTGGAGATTGCCGCGAGGCACAGCGCGGCCATCGTGAAGCACATGGTGGAGAACGCCTGAATAGAACGCCAAAAAGGACTGCCTCAAAACGACAGACGTTTTGAGACAGTCCTTTTTTTCCGTCTCCGCTCAGCTCTTGTAGATCACCAGCGTCTCACCCTCGCGGATGAGGTCGGGGTTGCGGATGTTGTTCCAGGTCACCAGATCCATGATGGACACGCCGTACATGGCCGCGATCTTGGTGAGCGTGTCGCCCCGCTTGACCGTGTAGCCGATCTTCTGCCGTCTGGGCTCGTTCTCGCCGCCGCTGACCTTGGCAAGACCAGCATCGCTGAGCTGCTTCTTTTCTTTTCCGAACATGTGAGTTCCTCTCCTTCATGGCAAATTTCTTGTATGATGAAAAAAGTATAAACCGCCGCGGCATTTTTTACAAGTGGGCCCGGTCGGGTTTAGGAAATCTTAAGGAATGACAAAAAGCCCGCTCCCTTCATTTGTTAGCTTTGGTTAACTTTTTTAACAAAAGCCCTTGACAAGTTAGCGAGGATTAACTATTATACTATATGCAAGTTAGCCAAATGCAACCTGCAATCCGGACAACAGAGAGGAACAGCAATGATGCCTTTGAATGTAGCGCAGCCCGGGGAAGAGAACATCATCCGCAAGATCGGCGGCAGCCCCGAGGTAAAGCAGCATCTGGCGGATCTGGGCTTTGTGGTGGGCGGCACGGTCACGCTGCTGAGTGTTTTGGGCGGCAATGTGATCGTAAACGTCAAGGAGTCCCGGGTCGCCCTGGACGCCGACATGGCCCGGCGGATAATGATTTGAGGGAGGAAACGGAATGAAAACACTGCGGGACGCGAAAATCGGCGAGACCGTCAAGGTCGTCAAGCTCCACGGAGAGGGCGCGGTGAAGCGCCGCATCATGGACATGGGCATCACCAGGGGTGTCGAAGTCTATGTGCGCAAGGTCGCGCCGCTGGGAGATCCGGTCGAGGTCACCGTGCGCGGCTACGAGCTGAGCCTGCGCAAGGCCGACGCCGAGATGGTCGAGGTCGAGTAAAGACGTATCTGTTCCGGGGCGGCGGCCCCGTATCTTCAAGCTCTGCGGTTAGGCATTTCTAACTGGGAAAGAAAGGACTTACAGCCATGGATATACGCATTGCTCTTGCCGGCAACCCCAACAGCGGCAAAACGACGCTTTTTAACGCCCTGACCGGCTCTGCCCAGTTTGTGGGCAACTGGCCCGGCGTCACGGTGGAGAAGAAGGAAGGCAAGCTCAAGAAGTTTGACGGCGTCATCGTCACGGACCTGCCCGGCATCTACTCCCTCTCCCCCTATACGCTCGAGGAAGTGGTCGCGAGAAACTACCTCATCGACGAGCGCCCCGACGCCATATTGAACATCGTCGACGGCACGAATCTGGAGCGCAACCTCTATCTCACCACCCAGCTGACCGAGCTGGGCATCCCCGTGGTGGTCGCCATCAACATGATGGATATCGTCCGCCGCAAGGGTGACAAGATCGACATCAAGGAGCTGTCCCGTCAGCTCGGGTGTGAGGTCGTGGAGATCTCCGCCCTGAAGGGCGACGGCGTACAGGCCGCCGCCGAGGCCGCCGTGAAGGCTGCCAAGGGGGTCAAAACCATCCCCATGCACAAGTTCAACGGCGTGGTGGAGCACGCCCTGGCCCACATCGAGGAGGTCACCGTCCACCACCTGCCCGAGGAGCAGCAGCGCTGGTACGCCATCAAACTCTTCGAGCGCGACGAGAAGGTGATGCAGAAGCTGAACCTGCCGGCCGAGACGGTGGCCCACATCGAAAACGACATCAAGGCCGCCGAGAAGGAGCTGGACGACGACGCCGAGAGCATCATCACCAACGAGCGCTACATCTACATAGGCTCGGTCATCAAGGCCTGCTATAAGAAAAAGAGCCACGGTGAGCTGAGCACCTCGGACAAAATCGACCGGATCGTCACCAACCGCTGGCTGGCTCTGCCCATCTTCGCCCTGGTCATGTACCTGGTCTACGCCCTGTCCATGGGCAAGTCTATCGCCGACGGCGGCATCTCCATCGGCACCTTCCTCACCGACTGGGCAAACGACGTGCTGGGCGGCGCGTGGCTGACCGACGGCTCCCGCGCCCTGCTGGAGAGCTGGGGCGTGGCTCCCTGGCTTGTGGGCCTCATTTCCGACGGCATCCTCGCCGGCGTCGGCGCGGTGCTGGGCTTCGTGCCCCAGATGCTGGTCCTCTTCCTGATGCTGTGCCTGCTGGAAGACTGCGGCTATATGGCCCGCATCGCCTTCATCATGGACCGTATCTTCCGCCGCTTCGGGCTTTCCGGCAAGAGCTTCATCCCCATGCTGGTGGGTACCGGCTGCGGCATCCCCGGCGTCATGGCCTCGCGCACCATTGAAAACGAGCGAGACCGCCGCATGACCATCATGACCACGACCTTCATCCCCTGCGGTGCGAAAATGCCCATCATCGGCCTCATTGCGGGCGCGCTCTTCGGCGGCAGCACCCTGGTCGCCACCTCCGCCTACTTCATCGGCATTGCGGCCATCGTCATCTCCGGCATCATGCTCAAGAAGACGAAGATGTTCGCCGGCGACCCGGCTCCCTTCGTTATGGAGCTGCCCCCCTACCACGTCCCCGCCTGGGGCAACGTCCTGCGCGGCACCTGGGAGCGCGGCTGGTCCTTCATCAAGCGCGCCGGCTCCGTCATCGTCATCGCCTCCATCATCATCTGGTTCCTCTCCGGCTTCGGCACGGTCAACGGCAAGTTCGGCATGGTCCAGGAGCTCTACGAGGACAAGGAGCTCGTCAACGACGCCTATGTCAGCCAGGTGGCCGAGCGCATGGGCATCCCCGAGGACGAGGTCGAGCCCATGGACGACTCCATCCTGGCCCGCGTCTCCCAGCCTGTGTCCGTGATCTTCAAGCCCCTGGGCTTCGGCGACTGGAAGCCCACCACCGCCACCGTCACCGGTCTTGTGGCCAAGGAAGAGGTCGTCGGAACCTTCGGCGTCCTGTACAACTACGACGACAAGGACGGCGAGGAGGAGCTGGAGGAAAACGGCGACCAGATCTGGCCGAACGTGCGCGAGGACTTTGAGCGCTTCTCCGGCGGTCACGGCAAGCTCGCGGCCTACTCCTTCATGATCTTCAACCTCCTCTGCGCCCCCTGCTTTGCGGCCATCGGCGCCATCAAGCGCGAGATGAACAGCCGCAAGTGGACCTGGTTTGCCATCTGCTACCAGTGCGGCTTTGCCTATGTGATCTCCCTGATCGTCTGGCAGATCGGCTGCGTGATCGCAGGCAGCGCGCATGTGCTCGGCCTGATCGCGGCGATCGCCCTGCTCGCGGCCCTGTGCTGGCAGCTGTTCAAGCCCTACAAGGAGTCGCAGAAATTAACCGTAAAGTAATTCTCCCATTCTGACAGTACCCCTTTTCTTTCTCTTTGGCGGCGCCGGGACTTCCTCCTGTTTAACCCGGCGCCGCCCCTTATAAGGAGTTGATCCCATGCTGACCTGGTTATCGGCAAATCTCATCAATATCGTTCTGATCCTGGTGATCGCGCTGGTCGTCACGCTGATCGTGCGCGGCATGATCCGCGACCGCAAGAGCGGCAGGTCGGGCTGCGGCGGGAACTGCGCCGACTGCGGCGCCTGCCGCGGCTGCGGTACGTGCAGGTCATAGAAGCACAAAACACCCCCTGCGGAATAAACCGCCGGGGGTGTTTGCTGTTTTGGGAAGCGATGATCAGTCGTTGTCGATGTCGAGGTCGACCGGCTTCTTGTCGTCGGGATCGACGCCGGTGGCCTCCTCCTCGGCCTTCTTCTCCAGCTTGTTCATGAAGATCGGGGAGAGGATGCCGACGATGCACAGGGCGATCAGCACCCAGCACACGACGGAGGAGAACAGCACCGAGATATTGCCGCGCGAGGTACGCAGCGCGTTTCTGAGACCCTTCTCGCCGATGGGCCCGAGGATCAGGGCCAGGACCACGGCGGCGGTGTTGAGATCGAGCTTTCGCATCAGATAGCCCAGCACGCCGAAGGAGAGCATCACGACGATGTCCATGATGTTCTTGTGGATGGCGTAGGAGCCCACGAAGCAGAGGACCGTCACGCAGGGGATCAGGATCGCGTCGGACAGACGGGAGATCTGCGCAAAGCCGCGGCAGCCCAGAAGGCCGATGCCCAGCATGAAGAACTGGACGAGCACGAAGCCCGCGAAGAAGGTGTAGGTCATCGGGGCGTACTTGCCGAAGAGCTCGGGGCCGGGGGTAAGGCCCTGGATGACGAGGCCGCCCATCAGCACCGCCGTGACGGATTCGCCGGGAATACCGAGCGTCAGGGTCGGGATCAGGGAGCCGCCGGTGACGGCGTTGTTGGCCGCCTCCGAGCCCGCCACGCCCTCGATGGAGCCCTTGCCGAACAGCTCCTTGTGCTTGGAAAACTGCCGGGAGGTGTTGTAGCCCAAAAAGCACGCGATGGACGCGCCCGCGCCCGGCAGGATGCCGATGAGGTTGCCGATGATCCAGGAGCGCAGGATCGTCGGACGCAGGATCTTGCGCTCCTCGCGGGTCAGGCTCATCTTGTCGGAGAACTTGGTGGCCTGGGCGCGGGCCTTGATCTTCTTCTCGGCCAGGATGAAGACCTGGGACATGGAGAACAGACCGATGAGCGCGCAGGTGGTGTTGATGCCCTCGGCAAAGTAGGAGCTCGGCATGAAGCGCTTGACGCCGGTGATGGGGTCAAGGCCGATGGTGGACAGCAGGAGACCCAGCGCGCCGGACATGAGGCCCTTGATCATGGACTTGGACGACACGCCCGCGATGATGGTCAGGCCGAAGATGGAAAGCCAGAAGTACTCCGCCGACATGAACTTGAGCGTCAGCTTTGCCAGCAGCGGGGAGAAGAAGTACAGAGAAACGCAGCTTAAAAGGCCGCCCCAGAAGGAGGCGTAGCAGGCGGTAAAGAGCGCTTTGCCCGCCTTGCCCTTGAGGGTCATCTGGTAGCCCTCGATGGCGGTGGCCGCCGAGGCCGGGGTGCCGGGGGTGTGGATCAAAATAGCGGAGATGGAGCCGCCGAAGATGGCGCCGCAGTAGATGGCGCCGAGGACGATGAGGCCGGTCTCGGGCTTCATGGTGAAGGTCATGGGCAGCATGAGCGCCACGCCCATCGCGGCCGAAAGCCCCGGCATGCAGCCGATGATGATGCCCATGGCGACGCCGCCCGCCATCATCAGAAGGTTGATGGGAGTCAGGGCATTGAGAAAGCCCGCGCCCATCAGAGATAAGGTATCAAGCATTTTTCAAGCCCTCCTTTACTTGCCGAGCGCCTTCATCACGGTGCCCACCGGCAGCTTCACGCCCAGGAACTTCTGGAACGCAAAGTAGATGAGACCCACGATGACGACCACGGTGATCGCGGTGTAGAGCGGCGGGACCTTCAGGAACATGAGCACCGCCACCATGAACACCACGGTGGAGATATAAAAGCCGAAGAAATGGATGCCCACCAGATACAGGATGGTGGCCGCCAGGCAGAAGAAGAACTGCCTGGGCTGGAAGCCCGCGAACACCTCATCCACGCCGCTCTCCACACCGTACTTCTTGGCGTTGACCAGCATCTGCACAAGGTACAGCGTGGTCAGGCCGAACAGCAGAATGATGGTGAAGCGGGGATAGGTCTGGCTCGAAGCCTTGAGCTTCGTCATATGGTAATAGAAAAAGCCACAGACGGCGTACATGAACAGTACCACGCCTATGTCCGTCTTCTTCATTTTCAAGGGACAATCCCTCCTTTATAGCTCTCTCTTCTCACTGTAGGGGCCGACGCTTATCACGCGGCCCGGCAGCTAAAACGGAAATTATACATCAATCCCCGGCGAAACCGTGTCAGTGTTTGCGTTTTCGCCGGGGATTTTTCATTGCGTCAATATGTATCGTGCGGGCCGCCGAGGGCGTCGGCCCCTACGATATTCTCTCCAGGAATCAGCTTAGTAATCGTACCAGAAGCCCTCGGCGAGGCCTTCGGCGAAGGTCTGCTGCTGCTTGATGAGCTCGCCGGTCGCGGCGGCATCCTTGAAATCGGTGGCCATGCCGGCCTGCTCGGCAGCGGCGATGTAGTCGGGATCTTCCATGGCGGCCTTGAAGGCAGCCTCATAGAACTTGACCACGTCCTCGCTCACACCGGCGGGGGCCACGATGCAGCGGGAGGAGCCCAGCCAATCGGGGTAGTAGCCCAGCTCACCGAGGGTGGGAACGTCGGGCAGCTCGGGCAGACGCTCGGGATTGAACACGCCGAGGATCTTGTACTCGCTCTCCTGGCCGGCGATGTCGGCGAGCTTGACGACCGCGAAGTCGGCCTCAGCGCCGCGCAGGCTGAGAAGCTGGTCGGCAGTGCCTCCCTGGGGGATGTCGATGTACATGAACTCGGCGGAGTTGGCAAAGGCCTGGGCGCCGATGTGGTTGGATGCCTGCGGGCCGTTGGTGGAGGCCTTCAGCTCGTCCTTGCCGCCCTGGTTGGCCTTGCCGTACTCAACCAGCGCCTTGAGGTCGGGGAAGCGGTCGTCGGATGCGCGGACGATGACGATGGAGGTCTCGGTCACGTGGTTGCAGATGGGGGCGAAGCTTTCAACGGTGTAGGTGCCCATCTCGTTGACGATGGAGCTGGAGAAGTTGGGGAGGTTGATGAAGCCGATGGTCTGGCCGTCCTTGTCGGCGTCGGCGAGCTGAGACCAGCCGATGGAGCCGGAGCCGCCCTCGACGTTCTCGATGACGATGGTCTGGCCGACGTACTTCTCGGCGTACTTGGCGAGGATACGGGCGGTGTTGTCGGTGCCGGAGCCTGCCTTGTAGGACACGATCATCGTTACCGGGCCGGTGGGCGCGAAGTCCGCGTATGCGGAGGCCGTCAGCGCAAAGATCATGCACAGGACGAGCGCGAGGGCAAAGATTTTTTTCATGGGTTTTCCTCCTTTTTCATAATGCCGGACGTGGGAAAGCGCGTCCGTTTTCCGTCACGGAGTTTCTCTCTGTCTCCGATTTACAGGAATTACTATACCATGATTGTTTAAACTTTACAAGCGTTATTTCTAATAGACTGCCAAGAAACTGACGATGTTTTTGGTAATATTCTACAAATATCTGCGTAATTATTGTTGATTATCTCCAGATATTCAGGCAATCGAAAAAGGAAAGACCTCCACGGCAAACGCCGCAGAGGCCCATAATATCAGGCTTACTTTTTCTCCGCTTTCCCGTGCCCGCCCGGCAGGCCGTGCGGATGCTCCGCCGCGACCGCAGGCGTATGTTCCACAGGACTGCCCTCGCTTGCGCTGCCCTCGACATACACCTCGCCGTCCACGTTGAGGGTATGGCCGTTTAAGTCGATGCTGTCCGCGTCGCACTTGAGGCTTCTGACATGCGAGTCCCCGGTCAGGACCCATCTGGCCCCGTCGGTGAGCTCCACGTAAACCTCGCCCTCATCCGCGGGATTGACCGCGCCGGTGAGCACGCTGCCGTCCCAGAGGTGCAGGTTCAGCGTGGACAGGGAGTCAACAAGCAGATCGCCCTCCAGGGTCTGGGCCGCGGTATAGAGCTCGACGTGTCCGCCGTTTGCCCCTTCCCTGCCCCAGCCCGCGGCGGCTGCGCGGAGGAAGACGCCGTCGGGATCGTCGTTTACGATCCGGGCAGCGGTGAGCTGGATGACGGCGCGGGTGTTATTGACAAAGAAAATATCACCGTTCAGGTTCGTGATGCTGCCGCCGCGCATGGTGAAGGAGGCCTCTCCCTCATCCGCGTCGCCGGACATGGACTGGTAGAGCATGACCGCCTGATACCACGGGGACTTTCCGCTGTTCTTCTGTGTATTGGCGGCGGTGAGCGCGACGTTTTCCAGCGTCACGCTGTTTTTCCCCTCCACCACCACGCCCTGGGAGGCCGTGGTGCTCAGCTCGGCGTCGGTGACGGTAATGTCGGCTGTGGAGTAGACGGCGGGCGAGCCGACCCCGGCGGTGTCATAAGTGCCGCCCGTGACAGTCACGGTGCCGCCGCCCCGGTCGGAGCGGATGGCGGCGGAGGATCTGCCCGTCGTGTGGACCACCACGTTGTTGGCGTTCATGGTTCCGCCGCCTGTGGTCATGAGGCCGCCGGAGCAGTCGCCGCTCGTCACGACGGTGGAGTCCGCAATATGCACGGCGGTGTCCTCGCCGCAGCTGAACACGGCGTTCGCGTGCTTGCCGTCGGTCATGACCGAGACCTCGCGCAGCGTAAGCGCCGCGCCGTTTTCGGCAAGGACGGCGGCGTTTTCGCCGTAGAAGTCCGCCTCGTCCCCCTCGGCATCGCCCGTCTTGGTGACGGTGATGTTGGAGTAAAAGGCCGTCTCCCCGTCGGCCGTGATGGCGTGGCCGCCGTCTGTTCTGTCTACGAGGCTTTCGCCGGCGGTGGGTGCGGGACTGTAAAGAGCCGGCACAGGCGACAGATCCGCCGCCTGGGCGGCGGTGCAGCCGGTGAGTCCCCGGTCTGCCAGCAATAAAAGCGCCGCGATGAGCGCGCATGATTTTGTGTTGAGTTTCATGAGGCGGTCCCTCCTTCTCGGTTTGCGATCATAAGCCTTGACGCTGCACGCTTTCTGAATGTTCCCGGCATTCACACAATGTTTACAAGTTTTGGGGGAACCGGCATTTTTATCCGGAGAAGGGATTTCCCGCATCCGGCTGTAACGCTCCGAATCCGTCTTTCCGTGAGCCCGCGTCCCGGTATTTGTCAGAACACCTGTCGAAACCGGATTTGCGCTCCGCCTTGCGCTTTTCAGCCCGGCGTGATACAATACGTCCAAAATATGTCCGATGCTTGGAAAGGAGGCGCGGTATGGAGACATTCGAGGTGGAAATGCGCCACGACAGGCAGTCGCTGACCGCGCTGTCCCACATGCAGTACGATCTGTTCTGCCAGCGCAACCGCATGGCACGCGGCTTTTTGAGCCTGCTGCTGATCGTGATCGCCATCTTCTACGGCGGCGGCAGCTGGTGGAGCCTGCTTATCATCGCCTATGCCTGCTATCTGACCACCAGCACCTACGCCGCCTCCAACCGCACGGCCAGGCGTATTGCCGATCAGCTTGAGCAGGCGGGCCAGCCCCTGCCCGCGTCGCGCTATATCTTTGAAAAGAACAAAATGCGCATCATCGACCTCAACAGCGGCGAGGAGCTTGAGCCCATGGCCTACGGCGATGTCTTCGGGCTGGGTGAGGACCGGGACGCGCTGTATCTCTTCCGCAGCCAGTACGGCGGCTACCGTGTGCCGAAGGAGGCTCTGGGAGAGCGGCAGGATGCTTTCCGCCGCTTTATACAGAACAAGACCGGCAAGCTTTTCATCCGCCGCCTCACGCCCCTCAACCGGGTACGCAGCTGGCTGCACGCGCGCGAAAGTGAGCCGACACATCTTTGACTGTTTTCTTGCATAGTATAGGAAAAGAGTGATTTTATGAAAATCCCCGACAAACGCTGCTGGGCCGAGGTAAGCCCGGAAAACCTGCTGCACAACTATCACGTCCTCCGCTCATCGCTGCCCGGGGGCTGCCGCTTTCTGGGCGTGGTGAAGGCCGACGCCTACGGCCACGGCGCGCTGGAGACGGCGCGTCTGCTGGAAAAGGCGGGCGCGGACTATCTCGCGGTGGCCTGCCTTGACGAGGCGCTGGAGCTCAGAGAGGGCGGCGTCACCATGCCGGTCCTGATCCTGGGCCACACCGATGCCCGGTACACGGCGCTGCTGATCGGAAACGACATCACCCAGGCCGTCACGGGCCTGAAGGAGGCGGAGGCCTTCTCCGCCGCGGCACAGAGCTTCGGCGGCACCCTGCGGGTCCATATGGCGGCGGACACCGGCATGTCCCGTCTCGGCTTTCTCTGCACGGGCGCGGAGCTTGAGCGGGGCGCAGCCCAGCTTGCGCGCGCCTGCCGGCTCCCCGGCCTTGACGCCGAGGGCATCTTTACCCATTTTGCCGTCTCCGACGAGCCGGGCGAGGAAAACGAGCGCTACACCCGCGAACAGTTTCGCCTTTTCACCGAGGCGATTGCAAGGGTCGAGGCCGCGGGCTTTCGCTTCCGGCTCCGCCACTGCGCCAATTCCGGGGCGGTGCTGCACTGCCTGCCGGAGACGGCGCTGGACATGGTGCGCCCCGGCCTGCTGCTCTACGGCTATGGGGACGACGCGGGCAAGCTTGGCCTGCGGCCCTGCATGCGTCTCAAGACCCGGGTGCTCACCGTCAAGACCTACGGCCCCGGCACCACCGTCAGCTACGGGCGGCGCTACACCACAGCACGCGAAACGCGCATGGGCGTACTCGGCATCGGCTATGCCGACGGCCTGCCGCGCCTGTGCTCCAACCATTTCTCCGTCGCCTTCCCCGGCGGCACGGCGCCCCAGCGCGGCAGCATCTGCATGGACATGTGCATGGTCGATCTCAGCGATCTGCCGGACGTGCAGCCCGGCGATGAGGCGGAGATCTTCGGTCCCGGCGCCGACCTGAACGTCCTCTCCCGCGCGGCGCAGACCATCCCCTATGAGCTTCTGTGCAGTGTATCCAAGCGCGTGCCGCGGGTTTGGAAAAACTTTGATTAAGGCTTGAAAGGAATCGTTTCCTGCATGAAAATTGTTGTATTGGGCGGCGGTGTCAGCACCGAGCGCCATGTCTCCCTGGTCACGGGCACCGCGGTGTGCAAGGCCCTGCGTTCTCTCGGCCACAAGGCCGTTTTTGTGGACCTGTACATGGGCCTTGAGGATTATGACGGAGAGCTTGCCGACGCCTTTGACGCGCCCGACGGCTTTGTCGGCCAGGTCGCTATCGGCAAGACCGCGCCGGATCTCAAAGCGGTGAAGGCCGCGCGGAAAATGCAGGGCCCCAGCCGCATCGGCAAAAACGTGCTGGAGCTTTGCAGACTCTCCGACTGCGTCTTCCTCGGCCTGCACGGGGCCGACGGCGAGGACGGCAAGATCCAGGCTGCGCTCGACCTGCTGGGTGTCCCCTACACCGGCTCCGGCCCCCTTGCCAGCGCCATGGCCATGGACAAGGCGGTGGCCAAGCGCATCATGGAGAGTGCCGGTATCCGTACACCCGCGTGGCGGGAGCTGAGCTATACCGAGGCGGATATCCCGCGCCTTCTCGACGAGCTGCCCGTCCCCTGCGCAATGAAGGTGGTAAACGGCGGTTCGTCCATCGGCGTTGCCCTGCCGGACACCCGCGAGGAGCTGGAAAAAGCCCTGCATGAGCTGTGCGCCTTCCGCACCCGCGTCATCGTGGAAGAAAAGATCCGGGGCCGGGAGATCACCCAGCCCATTATAAACGACCACTATACCCCCGCCATCGAGATCGTCCCGCCCGAGGGGACCTACTTTGACTATGTCGCCAAGTACCAGAGCGGGGCCGAGGGCGCGCGGGAGATCTGCCCGGCCCGTATTACCCAGGCCGAGCAGAAGGCCATCGGCGAGGCGGCGCTGAAATTTCACAAGGCGCTGGGTCTCTCGGTCTATTCCCGGGTGGACTTCATCCTCGACGGCGAAGGCCGCCCCTGGTGTCTGGAGGTCAACACTCTGCCCGGCATGACGCCCGCCTCCCTCATCCCCAAAGCCGCGGCGGCGGAGGGCATGAGCTATGCCGAGCTCTGTGAACAGATCTTGCTGCTGTCCCTTGAGCAGCGCAAAAAGGAAGCCTGATTCCCATGAAAAAGATCGTTGTCTTCGGCGGCGGCACGGGCTTAAGCCTGCTGCTGTCGGGCCTGAAGCTTTTCCCGGTGGATGTGACCACCGTCATCGCCGTCAGTGACAACGGCAGCAGCACCGGCGTTCTGAAAAAGGAGCTGGATATCCCCGCGGTAGGCGATGTGGGCAAGGTGCTCATCTCCATGGCAAACGTGGACGAGGACTTTACAAAGCTCCTGGGCTACCGCTTTTCCAAGGACGGGAGCCTGCACAACCATCCGGTGCGGAACATCATGCTCGCCGCCCTCATCGACCTCAAGGGCAGCCTCACCGAGGCCACGCGCTACATGTGCTCCCTTCTCAACATAAAGGGGACTGTGCTCCCGCTCACCGAGGAAAAGGTGGAACTGGTGGGGGAAAATTCCCAACATGAGTGGAAATTTTTCGGTCAGGTGGAGGTAAGCCACAACATTCGCCATATCGCGCGCCTGAACTACGACCACAATGTGCATGTGAGCCAGGAGGTGGTCTCCCACATTCTGGACTGTGACCTCATCGTCTTCAGCCCCGGCAGCCTCTACACCAGCATCCTCCCCCACCTGATTGCCGACGAGGTGGTGGATGCCCTCAGCCGCACCAAGGCGCCGATCATGTATGTGTGCAACATGGTCACGCAGCCGGGCGAGACGGACCATTACAATGTGAGCGACCATCTGAAGGTGCTCAATCAGTATCTCGGCACGCGCAGGGTTGACATCGTGCTGGCCAACAACGGCGAGATCGCCCCCGAAGTCGTGGATGTCTATCTGACGCAGGAGAACAAAACGGTGGTCGATCTCGACCGTGAGGCCGTGACCGCGCTCGGCGCGCGCATCATCGAGGACGATATGGTCTGCCTCGACGGCACCAGCGTCCGCCACGACGCCATGAAAACCGCGTTTTTCATATTTTCTTATTTGATGGGGAAATAAGCGAAAACGCATCCCCGGTGAACGATTACGTCCACCGGGGATGCGCTGTTTTATGCTGTTTTACCTGCACACAAGCTCGCCGTCTTCGGCGTCGACAACGATGGTGCTGTCGGGGGCCACTTCGCCGGAGAGGATGCGGCGGGCGATCAGAGTCTCCACGCTGCTCTGCAGGTAGCGGCGCAGCGGCCGCGCGCCGTAGAGGGGATCGAAGCCGCGCTCGATGATGAGGCTCTTGGCCTCGTCGGTGAGCTCCAGCCCCAGGCCGCGATCGGAAAGACGTTTGCGCAGGGAGGCCACCATGATGTCGATGATGCCGTTAAGGTTGTCCTTCGTGAGCGGGCGGAAGAGGATGGTCTCGTCGAGCCTGTTGAGAAACTCGGGCCGGAAGGAGCGCTTGAGCTCCGCCATGACGGCCGCCTGCGCGTCCTCGCTGATGCTGCCGTCGGGCTCAATGCCGTCGAGCAGGTAAGAGCTTCCGAGGTTCGAGGTCAGGATGATGATGGTGTTCTTGAAGTCCACCGTCCTGCCCTGGGAGTCGGTGATGCGCCCGTCGTCGAGGATCTGCAGCAGGATGTTGAACACATCCGGGTGCGCCTTCTCGATCTCGTCAAAGAGCACCACGCTGTAGGGCTTGCGGCGCACAGCCTCGGTGAGCTGGCCGCCCTCGTCGTAGCCCACGTATCCCGGAGGCGCGCCGATGAGGCGGGAGACCGAGAACTTCTCCATGTACTCCGTCATGTCGATACGCACGATGTTGTGCTCGTCGTCAAACAGGCACTGGGCCAGGGACTTTGCAAGCTCGGTCTTGCCGACGCCCGTGGGGCCGAGGAAGAGGAAGGAGCCGATGGGGCGGTTGGGGTCGGAGATGCCGGCGCGGGAGCGGAGGATGGCCTCCGTCACCTTCTGCACGGCCTCATCCTGTCCGACCACGCGCTGGTGAAGCTGCTCGTCCAGGTGCAGGATCTTCTCGCGCTCGCTCTCCATGAGCTTCGACACGGGGATGCCGGTCCACTTGGCGACGATGCCGGAGATGTCGTCCTCGGTCACGGAGTCGTTGACCAGGGTGTTTTCCCGGCTCTGGGCGACGCGCTCCTCCGCCTCGCGGATCTTGCCCTCGATCTCGGGGATCTCCTGATACTGGAGCTTGGCCGCCTTCTCATAGTCATAGCGGTGCTGCGCATTTTCGAGCTCAAAGTTCAGCCTCTCACGCTCCTGGCGCAGCTGGGTGATCTCGGCCACGGCCTCCTTTTCGCTCTCAAGCCGGGCGGTCATCTCATGCTCGGTCTCCTTGAGGTTTGCCATCTCCTCCCGCAGCTTTGCGAGCCTGTCCTGGCTGAGGCGGTCGTCCTCCTTCTTGAGGGCCCGCTCCTCGATCTCGAGCTGGGTCACCTTGCGGCGGATGTCGTCGAGCTCCGCGGGCACGGAGTCCATCTCCGTGCGGATCATGGCGCAGGCCTCGTCCACCAGGTCGATGGCCTTGTCGGGCAGGAAGCGGTCGGTGATGTAGCGGTCGGAGAGGGTCGCCGCGGCAACCAGGGCATTATCGTGGATGGTGACATGGTGGTAGTTCTCATAGCGCTCCTTGAGGCCGCGGAGGATGGCGATGGTGTCCTCCACCGTCGGCTCATCCACCTGCACGGGCTGGAAGCGGCGCTCGAGGGCCGCGTCCTTCTCGATGTACTTGCGGTACTCATCGAGCGTGGTCGCGCCGATGCAGTGCAGCTCGCCTCTGGCCAGCATGGGCTTTAACAGGTTGCCCGCGTCCATGCTGCCCTCGGTCTTGCCCGCGCCGACGATGGTGTGCAGCTCGTCGATGAAGAGGATGATCCTGCCCTCGGACTTCTTGATCTCCTCCAGTACGGCCTTGAGCCGCTCTTCAAACTCGCCCCGGTACTTGGCGCCCGCAATGAGCGCGCCCATGTCCAGGGAGAAAATGGTTTTATCCTTGAGGCCCTCCGGCACGTCCTCCTTGACGATACGCTGGGCCAGACCCTCGGCGATGGCGGTCTTGCCGACGCCGGGCTCGCCGATGAGGACGGGGTTGTTCTTGGTCTTGCGGGAGAGGATGCGGATGACGTTTCGGATCTCGGTATCGCGGCCGATGACGGGGTCCAGCTCATTTTCCCGCGCGCGCTTGACGAGGTCGGTGCCGTACTTGGTCAGCGCGTCGTAGGTGCTCTCGGGGTTATCCGAGGTCACAGGCCCGGACTTGATCTTGCTCAGCTCGGCGGAAAAGCCCGCCTTGGTGATGTTGTGGTCGGCGAGTATGCGCTTGACCGCCGGGGTGGCGCTGGCGAAGATGCCGATCATCAGGTGCTCGACGGAGATGTACTCGTCGCCCATGGATTTGGCAGCCTTGGCGGCGGCGTTGATGGCGCGGCTCGTCTCGTTCGACGCGTAGACCTGGGGCTGGCCGCTCACCTTCGGCAGCTGGGAAATGGCGGTATCAAGCTCCGAGAGGATGGCGTTGCAGTCCGCGCCGAGTTTCTGGAAGATCGTCGGGATCGTGCCGCCGTCCTGGTCCACCAGGGCGTAGAGCAGATGCTCGGGCGTGAGGTAGCTGTTGCTGTTCTCCTGGGCCATGGCCTCCGCGGTCTGCAGGGCCTTTATGGAATTTTGGGTGTAGTTGTATTCGTTCATGTTATCCCTCTTTTCGTTGGGAATTTGATTGCCTTCCCCTCGAGGGGAAGCCAGGTTAGCGTTCAGATATGCACAGGTGCGTTCCTCATCTGGGAGAAGTAGGCGGCCTCCACGTCGTGGTCGTCCAGCCTGCCCGCGAGGTAAGCCTTCATCAGCTTGTCAAAGAGCTTGATGTACTCCGACAAGGCCGCCGCCAGCTCGTCCGTGGTGCATTCCCGGTCCGGGGCCGAGATGGAACGGACAAACTTGCCGTCGTACAGCGCATAGTCGATCTTTGCGCCGGTCAAGGGCTTGAGGTGCGTGTCCTCGATCCGCTTCCACAGGCGGAAAAACTCCGTCATCGCCTGAATGAGCGCCATCGACTGGGTGCGGAACACCACGGAAATCTGCCCGATGGATTCCTCCAGCCCGCGGTAAAGCTCCACTTCGTACTTGACCGTCGGGCGGTACTTGTATTCCAGCGAACTCTTGAGCGACATGGAAAGGCTGTTGGGCGCGAAGAACGGCACCAGCTCCCGCGAGGGCTGCATCAGCGCGTCGATGGCGGAGAGCACGTCGTTGATTCTGCGTTCGGGTGTGGTGTAATTGACGTACTCGGC
Organism: Oscillospiraceae bacterium; assembly: GCA_902799075.1. GTDB lineage: Bacteria > Bacillota > Clostridia > Oscillospirales > Oscillospiraceae > Limivicinus. The sequence continues at coordinate 35,087 of CADBYZ010000009.1, forward strand.
GAGGATCTGGTTAATCAGCGCCGAGCGGTTGGAGCCTGTGCGGTGGGCGAGCCGGTCGATCTCACGCACGACCTCATCGTTGAGCATCAGGCTGTACAGGGTCTTTTTCATACTGACCATCTCTTTCCTCCGGAGCCATTTGCAGGCATCGCTTCCGCGCGCCGCATCCGGTCCTCCGTTTATCTTGAACACAGTATAGCGCGGCGCATCTATTTTGTCAAGTATTTTATATAAAATTAATTACGAAAAATATAAATCTTTCGAGGAGCAATAATCCTTGCATTTTCCCGCCGTATCCGCTATAATAGCAACGCACTTAAAACTGTATATGGACAGGTATCGAAGTGGTCATAACGGCCCTGACTCGAAATCAGGTAGTCTCGCAAGAGGCTCGTGGGTTCGAATCCCACCCTGTCCGCCA
>CADBYZ010000010.1 GCA_902799075.1 Oscillospiraceae bacterium
CGTCCACCCCGTTTCCTCCGGCCCGGACGCCCAGAACGTCATCTTCCTGTCCGCCGACGCCTTCGGCGTGCTGCCTCCCGTCAGCATCCTGACCCCGGAGCAGACCAAGTACTACTTCCTGTCCGGCTTCACCGCCAAGCTCGCGGGCACCGAGCGCGGCATCACCGAGCCCACCCCCACTTTCTCCGCCTGCTTCGGTCAGGCCTTCCTCGAGCTGCATCCCACCAAGTACGCCGAGGAGCTGGTGCGCAAGATGGAAAAGAGCGGCGCGAAGGCCTATCTCGTGAACACCGGCTGGAACGGCACCGGCAAGCGCATCTCCATCAAGGACACCCGCGGCATCATCGACGCCATCCTCAATGGCGACATCAAGGGTGCTCCCACCAAGACCATCCCCTACTTCAACTTTGAAGTCCCCACCAAGCTCAACGGCGTTGACACCGGCATTCTCGATCCCCGCGACACCTATGCCGATCCCGCCGAGTGGGATGCCAAGGCCAAGGATCTGGCCGGCCGCTTCATCAAGAACTTCGTCAAGTACGAGTCCAACGAGGCGGGCAAGGCGCTCGTCGCCGCCGGTCCCCAGCTGTAAGCGCTGACCCATTCATAAGCTCTTTCGTGACCTGCCGCAAGGCGGGTCACGTTTTTTTATTCTTTTTCAATTTGGTATTGTATTATGCTTCTATTTTTTGTATTATATAAGAAAATGTCTGGTTTTCGTATGGGTGATTTTTACATTTATACAATACGGTGAGACAGATGAAACTTTTTCTTGACTTTTTCCGACAAGAGGTGCCCAAAAGCAGCGGCAGGACCTTTCTGTACTACCGCCAGAGCATGCGCCTGAACGACCAGATGCTGGCCATCTATTTCTTTGTCTCCTTCGTGCTTGTCTCCGCGGCGGCAAAGCGCCTGTTCTGGCTGCCCATCCTGTTCCAGGCCGCGCTGCTGCTGAAGTATTACAGGTCGGAGCATATCTCTGCGCGCGTGAATCTGCTGCTCAACGCCCTCATCATCTGCGGCTGGACCGTGTGGTATGTGCTCAGCTTCGGCTGGGGCGTCGGCGGGCAGCACATGCTGATCGTGCTGGTGCTGCTGGTCTTCTTCTGCCTGTATGAGACGCCGGTCATCAAAACATGCTATCTGTGCCTGCTGCTGGGCCTGCGCATGCTGCTGTTCCATTATATCTCCATGCACCCGCCCCGCTACGTCCTCGACAGCTTCAGCCTCTTTCTGATGCAGACGGTCAACTCCGTGTCCCTGTTCCTGATCCTCGCGGGCATGTGCATCGTCTACAGCTCAAACCTCCAGGAGAAGGAGCGGCAGCTGCTGCTCAACAACGAGAAGCTCCAGCAGGAGGCCGAGACCGATCCCCTCACTGGGCTCATCAACCGCCGCGGCCTGCACGATATCATGGACAATTTCGTCCGCGCTAACCCCGAGGCCATGTACTGCATCGCCATCGCGGACATCGACCTTTTCAAGAGGGTCAACGACACCTACGGCCACAACTGCGGCGATTATACTCTCCGGCGGCTGGCCGAGCTCTTCACCGAGAAGGCTGAGGAGAAGTATGCCGTTGGCCGCTGGGGCGGCGAGGAGTTCTGCTTCTTCTTCCCCAATGTGAACATCGACGAGGCGGGCGAGATCATCACGGGGCTGCTCATCGACGTGCGCCGGATGGAGCTTGCCTACGAGGGGCACCGCTTTTCCATCACCCTCACCGCCGGAGTGGAGGAGAACGACTACCGCTCCAGCCTGACCGAGCTCATCGAGAGCGCCGACCGGAAGCTCTACCGCGGCAAGCAGAACGGCCGCAACCAGATCGTGTTTTAAGAAATCATTCAGCAGGGGCCAGCTGGCCCCTGCTGTTTTGTTTTTTCCCAACGCAAAATGACCGCCCGGCGAATATCGCCGGGCGGTCGGAGGACGGAGAAATAGCTTATTTGTTGTTGAAGATCTTGAAGATGCTGTCGAAGGGGTCTTCCTCTGTGCCGGACTTTGTGCCCTGGGCCGGAGCCTGGGCCGCGGGAGCGGCAGGCTGGGCTGCGGGCTGGGCCGCGGCGGCCTTCTCGGCGGCGCCGGTGAAGAGGCCCTGGGGTCTCTCGCGGTTCGAGGCGGGACGCACGGGCGTGAAGGCGGGAGCGTTGACCGGCTGGGCGGGGATCTGTACTTCTACCCCGGCCTCGGCGTTGAGGCTTGCGTCCTCAAAGCCGGTGGCGATGACGGTGACGCGGATCTCATCCTCGAGCGTGTCGTCGAAGGTGGCGCCGAAGATGATGTTGGCCTCGGGGTGCGCGGCCTCCTGGACGAGGCTCGCGGCGGTCTCGACATCTTCGAGATCCATGTCTGCAGAGCCGGTGATGTTGATGAGCACGCCGCGCGCGCCGTTGATGGAGGTCTCCATCAGCGGGCTTGCAACGGCCATGCGGGCGGCCTCCTCGGCCTTGCCCTTGCCTGCGGCACGGCCCACGCCCATGTGGGCAAAGCCGGCATTCTTCATGATGCAGGTGACATCGGCAAAGTCCAGGTTAATGAAGCCGGTGTTCTTGATGAGGTCGGAGATGCTGGTGACGGCCTGGAGCAGCACGTCGTCCGCGATCTCAAAGGCGTTTGCCAAAGTAACCTTCTGGTCGGTGGCAAATTTCAGGCGGTCGTTTGGGATGATGAGCAGGGAGTCGACCCGGCCGAGCAGCTCCTTGATGCCGGCGTTTGCCTGATCCATGCGGCGCTTGCCCTCGAACTTGAAGGGCTTGGTCACGACGCCGACGGTCAGCAGGCCCGCGTCGCGCGCGATCTCAGCCACAATAGGTGCCGCGCCCGTACCGGTGCCGCCGCCCATGCCGCAGGTGATGAAGGCCATGTCGGCGTTCTCGAGCGCCTTGGCGATGTTGTTGCGGCTTTCCTCCGCGGAGCGCTTGCCGATCTCGGGGTCGGAGCCTGCGCCCTGGCCGCGGGTGGTCTTCTCGCCGATCTGGATCTTCTGATCCGCGTTGGAGACGGCCAGCGCCTGCTTGTCTGTATTGACGGCGATGAACTCGACGCCCTGGGTCCCCGCCTTGACCATGCGGTTGACCACGTTATTGCCGGCGCCGCCGATGCCAATGACCTTTATATTGACAACATTTTCCGGTACTTCGGCTTTAAAATCCATAGAACTGCCTCCAATCTATTGTTAACGCGTAAATTACAAATTCTTTTCACTTTGTCTACAGTCGGTATTTTATTACATTTCCCCGCAGTAGTCAAGTGCAAATTTTAATTTTCCGAAAACTTTTGTAAATGGTTTGTAATTTACGCTCAGGTTGGGCTGAAATGCGCGGTGTTTCCGTCGCTTACATTGATTATTCCCACATCTCCCTCCAATAATTGCGAGAGTACGGAAATCAGCATGCCGAATTTGTATTCGACGCTGCTGCCGTTGCCGATGCGCACGACATATTTGTTGTCCAGCGTGAATTCCACATTGTTCACATCGGAAAAATCCACGCGCCCGACGCGGGTGTAGAGGCCGCGGCCCTCGAGCTGGTCAAGCACCTCGGCGATGAAATTCACGATGCGCTCGTCCCCGTCCGCGGTCTGGAGGGGTTCGCCGATCATGAGGGTGCCCGGGGAGATGCCGATGATGGGGATGAGGCCCTGCAGTTCGTCGTCGTTTGCCTTGCCGAGGACCTTGCAGTTGTGGTCGATGGTCCAGTTTTCCTCACCGAGGACGATGTAGGCCAGAGCCTGGCTCTCGGACACGGTGATGATAACGCGGTTGGGGAGGCTGCGCTCGACGGTGACCTCGTCGATGTACGGCAGCTTTGCGAAAACGCGGCTCAGGGCGGCAAACCTGTCGAAGAAAAACAGGTTGTCGCCCTCCTCGATATCAATGGCGCGGATGATCTCCTCATCGGTATAGTGGGTGTTGCCGCGCACCTGAATGTCCGACACGCGGAAGAAGACGCTCATCACAAAGATGACCGCCACGATGACGAGAAAGAACATGATCGGTCCGCTCACGCTGGCCGTGAGCTCCCGAAGGCTGAAGCCCTCCTCGTCATTCCGGCGCGCTCTTCTTTTCAGCAGATTTCTTGCCATATTGTTATCCTCTCATACGTACGATTGATCCAGGCAGATGTCCGCCCCAAGGGCGCGCAGGCGCGTATCGAAGCGCTCATAGCCGCGGCGGATGTGGCCCGCGTCATAAACCAGGGTCTCGCCCTCGGCGCTGAGGCCCGCCACGATCATGGCCGCCCCGCCGCGAAGGTCGGTCGCGCTGAGCGCCGTCCCCCTGAGACTGTCCACGCCCCGGATCTCGGCGGTCCGGTCATGGAGCGTGATGTCCGCGCCGAGACGCACAAGCTCCGGCACCTGGCGAAAGCGGTTTTCAAAGATGGTCTCGCGGATCAGCGTGCGGCCCTTCGCCTTCAAAAGCGCCGCCATCAAAACCGGCTGGGCGTCGGTGGGAAAGCCGGGGTAAGGCTCGGTGCTTATCTCCCCCACCGCGTGCAGCTTTCCGCCCGAGCGCAGCCACACGCTGCGGTTTTGGCACATTATATCACAGCCCGCCTGTTTTAGGAAGTGGAGAACCGTAGAAAAATGCCCCGGCTCCACGCCCCGCAGCTCCACGCTGCCCCCGCAGGCCGCGGCGGCGCAAGCCACAGTCGCGGCCACGATACGGTCCGAGAGGATGCGGTGGTCGATGTGACGCACCGGGCGGCGCTGCCCGATCACAATGGTGTCGGTCCCCGCGCCGTGCACCTCGCAGCCCATGCGCCTGAGATAGTCCTGCAGCGCCCCGATCTCCGGCTCCCGGGCGGCGCCGCGTATGACGGTCTCCCCTTTCGCGGCGGTCGCCGCCAACATGATGTTCTCGGTCGCCCCGACGCTCGGAAAAGGCAGGGCGATCTCCGTCCCGCGCAGGTCCCCCGCCCGGCAGATGATCTCGCCGCCGCTGTCGTCGATCTCGGCGCCGAGCCTGCGCAGGGCGTCCAGGTGCAGGTCGATGGGGCGCTTTCCCAGCTGACAGCCGCCCGGCGGACTCAGCCGCGCCTCGCCGCAGCGGGCCAGAAGCGCCCCCATGAAGATCACCGACGAGCGCATTTCCAGCATCAGCTTGTGCGAGATGGAGCAGTTCGTCACGCCGTTTGCATTTATGTAAACCTCATTGTCCCGCTGCTCGGCCACGCAGCCGAGGTGGCGCAGGATGCGCAGCGCCGCGTCGATGTCTTTGAGCTGCGGCACATTGTGAAGCTCTGACTCGGCAGGGCCGAGGATGGAGGCCGCCAGGATGGGGAGAGAGGCGTTTTTCGAGCCCTGCACAAAGCACACGCCCGCAAGCTTTTTCCCGCCCCTGATTCGCCAGATGTCCATAAAAAAGTCCCCCCGCATTTGGAATCAGTCCAGTCTATGCGGAGGGGCGGTTTTTTGTGAAGTGTGGAGTTATCTATACTTATTTACAAACATCCAATATGATCCCCACGATACGCTCGCAGGCGTCGGGGACGGCGAGGGTGCGCATGGCGGCGCCCATGCTGTCCAATCGCTGCTCGTCAGCAAGGAGGGTCTGTACCTCTTTCAGCAGGGAGTCCGCGTCGAACTCGCCCTCGAGCAGGACCACCGCTCCGCCTGCGTGCTCGAGGACGCGGGCGTTTTTCTCCTGGTGGTTGTTGGTCACATTCGGGCTCGGCACCATGAGGACCGGCTTTCCCATATAGCTCAGCTCGGAGATGGTCGAGGCCCCTGCCCGGCACAGGATGAGATCCGCCGCCGCCATGAGGCGGGGCATGTCGTGGATGTACTCGCGCACCTCGATGCCGCATTCCTCCAGCGCCTTGTCCCTGAGCTTCTCGGTCAGGCGCGGATAGTAGAGGCTGCCCGCCGCGTGCACAAGGCGAAAGCCCTGTCTGCCGTCGAGCTTTTCCATCATCTCGCCCATGACCTTGTTCATGTGCTCTGCGCCCAGAGAGCCCCAGACCGACAGCACCAGCTTCTCGCCGGGCTTTAAGCCCAGCTCGTCTCTCGCGCCCTCTCTGGTCACGAGGTCGAACTCCCCGCGCACGGGCGTGCCCGTCACGGTGACGCGCTCGGGGTGGCGGTAGTACTGGCGGCTTTCCTCAAAGCCCAGCATCACGCGGTCCACCTTGTCCGCAAGGAGCTTCGTGGTGAGGCCCGGGACGGCGTTGCTCTCGTGCACGAAGGTGGGGATGTGAAGCTCGTGCGCCGCCGAGAGCACCGGGTAGCAGATATAGCCGCCGGTGCCGATCACGGCGTCAGCCCCAAAGTCGCGGATGATCTTTTTCGCCTCGCGGGTCGAGCGCGCCACGTTGCGGATCGTCTCGAGGTTCTGGGCGATGGCGTGCAGATCATGGCCGCGCACGATGTAGGTCATGTCAAGGCCGCGGATCTCATAGCCCGCGCGCGGGACAAGCTGCATCTCCATCTTGCCGTTGACGCCGATGAAAAGAAACTGACTGTCGGGCATGAGCTCCTTGAGTCTGCCCGCAACCGCCAGGGCGGGGTTGATATGTCCGGCGGTACCGCCGCAGGTGAAGACGAATTTCATATAGTTTGATTTCCTTTCTGTCTAATGGACGGGAACATCACGCGACGCGCTGAGCACGATGCCGAGCTCGAAGAGCTGGATCAGCAGCGCCGTGCCGCCGTAGCTGAACATGGGCAGCGAGATACCGGTGCAGGGCACCAGGTTCGTCACCACCGCCACGTTCAGGAAGACCTGGATGGCAAGCAGGCTCGTCACGCCGCCCACCACAAGAAAGCTGAAGCGGTCCCGGCAGTGCATGGCGATCCAGTAGCCGCGCAGGATGAGCAGCGCGAACAGGCACAGGATCAGCGCCGCGCCGATAAAGCCCAGCTCCTCGCACACGACGGAGAAGATGAAGTCGTTGTGCTCCTCGGGCAGATACAAAAACTTCTGGCGGCTGCCCCCGAGGCCGAGGCCGCTCAAACCGCCCGAGCCGATGGTGTACAGAGACTGTACGATCTGATAGCCCTGATCGGAGCTGTCGCCGAAGGGATCACGCCAGCTGTTGATGCGGGAAGACGCGTAGGGAAAGAGCGTGAGCAAAAGCGCAATACCCGTGCCCGCCGCGCCGAAGGCCCCCACGAACCAGAAAAGCCTCACCCCGCCGAGAAAGAGCATCACGGCCCCGATGGCGAGGATGATGATGGAGGCGGAGAAATGCGGCTCAAGCACAAGCAGGCCGATGATCGCCCCGAGGATGCCCGCAAAGGGCAGGATGCCGAAACGGAACGTGCGCATCCTGGCCCGGTAGCGGCAGATAAGCGCCGAGAAGGACAGGATCACCGCGAGCTTTGCAAGCTCCGACGGCTGGAGCGTGAGGCCCCCTACCCCGAGCCAGCGCCTGGAGCCGTTGGCCTTCACGCCGATGACCGGCACCAGCATCAAAAGCACCAGCGTAAAGCCGAGAAACGCGAAGGCGCAGCGGCGGTATACCGCCATCGGCACGCGCGAGGCAAAGAGCATCGCCGCGAGGCCGAGCAGAGCGAAAACCAGCTGCCGCACAAAATAATACGCGGCGTTCCCGCCGGTAACATGGCCCGGATCGTACCAGGCGCGCGGGTAGCTTGCCGAGAGGACCATCACCACCCCGGCGATAAGCAGCAGCACGGTGATGGTAAAGAAGGGCCCGTCAAAGTGCGGCCTGCGCGTTGTATCCGGGAAATCTTGAAGGCCGGTGAGGCGGGCGCTGTCGTAACGCATATTCCCACCTCCCCGGCCTCAAAGCTTAATAGGGGTAGCGCTGATACACCCCTATAAAGGATATGATCGCCATGACAAGAGATATTCCGGTAAAAAGGAAAAAGAGTTCTTTTTCCTTCCACTTTTTTCCCGTCCATCCGCCCATTTCCAGGTGATGGTGGAAGGGCGCCATTTTGAACACGCGCTTGCCGTGGGTGAGCTTAAAGTAGCCCACCTGGATGATGTCGGACAGAGTCTCGATGATGAAGACAAAGCCCAGGGTGATGAGGACGAGCGGCATGTCGTAGGCAAAGGCCAGGGCCGCGATCGCCCCGCCGAGGAAGAGCGAGCCCGTGTCGCCCATGAAGCACTTGGCGGGATTGAAGTTATAGATAAGGAATCCGCAAAGTCCGCCCACCATGGCGGAGGCGAAGATGCCGAGCTCCTGATAGCGTCTGCCCCAGGCGACGGACACCGCCACGAAGAACAGGAACACCGGCAGGCTCGTACCGGTGGCAAGGCCGTCCACCCCGTCGGTGATGTTGACGGCGTTGACCGTGCCGACAATGACGAACACGGCGAACACCAGATACAGCCACTCCGGCATATACACCACGCGGTGGGAGAAGGGCACATACAGGTGCGGGTGCACAAAGCCGATCTGCCGCATGATGAGGATGAAGACCAGGGCGGCGGCGAGCTGAAGCAGGAACTTACTGCGGCTGCTCAGGCCCATGTTCTCCTTTTTCTTGAGCTTTTCCCAGTCGTCCAGAAATCCGATCAGGCCGAACACGCAGGCAAAGAGCAGCACGAAGATATGCTCGAACCTGCCGTGGAGCATCCCGTCCGCGCCCACCGTGAGGCACACGAGGATCGCCCCGAGAATGAACATCACACCGCCCATGGTGGGCGTGCCCGCCTTGGACTTGTGCCAGTCCACCTGGCTCTTGATCTGCTGGCCGGCCTTCTGGCGGCGCAGCCAGGGCACGTAGTATTTTCCGAAGGCGCTGACGAACAGAAACGCCAGCACGAAGGAGGTTATCAGCTTAATGGTCATACCAGTCTCCGTTGTTCCGAGGGCTCAAGGCCGCTCTTTTCTCTTTTCCAGAAAGTCCCTGACGATTTCGCGCTCATCCATGTGGTGCTTCTCGTGCCCGATGATCTGATAATCCTCATGGCCCTTGCCGGCAAGCAATATTACATCACCGGAGCGTGCGTTGTCAATAGCCCAGCATATCGCTTCGGGCCTGTCGCAGATCATTTTGCAGGGTGTTTGCGAATTTTCAAGTCCCGGAAGGATCTCATTGATGATGTCCATGGGCTCCTCGGTGCGGGGATTGTCGCTGGTCACGATGACAAGATCGGCGTTCTCGGCGGCTACCCTGCCCATGATGGGCCGCTTGCCGCGGTCCCGGTCCCCGCCGCAGCCGAAGAGGACGATGAGCCGCCCCCTTGTCACCGGGCGCAGGGCCTTGAGGGCCTTTTCCAGGGCGTCGGGCTTGTGGGAGTAGTCGATGATGACGGAGTAGTCCCCGTCGGTGGGGACGGGCTCCATGCGGCCCTTGACGCCGCTTGCGCTGCTGATGCCGTCGGCGGTCTGTGAAAGACTCATGCCGAGGGAGAGGCAGGCCGCCATCACGCCGAGCGCGTTATAGACCGAGAACATGCCGGGGATGGCGAGCTTTACGGGCACACTCGCGCCGTTATACGCTGCCGTGAACGATACGCCGTCCGCGCTCAGAGAAATGTCGGACGCTTTCAGCTCCGCGTCCTGCCGAGTTGAATAGCGCAGCATGGGGCAGCGCTCCCCTTCCATCATGAACGCGCCGCGCTCGTCGTCAGCGTTGACCCAGCCGGTTTTGCACTGGGAGAAGAGCTTTTTCTTTGCCGCCGCGTAGGCGTCCATGGTGCCGTGCAGGTCCAGGTGGTCCTGGGAGAGATTGGTGAACACCGCCACATCATAGTCGATGCCCGCCACGCGCCTCAGCTCCAGCGAGTGGGACGAGACCTCCATCACCACATGGGTGCAGCCCTCGTCCGCCATCTGCTTAAAAAGCTCATGCAGTTCGAGGCTCTCGGGTGTGGTGTGCTCGGTGTGCAGAAGGCGCTCGCCGATCATGTTGCCGTTGGTGCCGATGAGGCCCACTTTTGCATTCAGCTCCGCTTCCAGCACGTGCTTGAGGATGTAGGTGGAGCTGGTCTTGCCGCTGGTGCCGGTGAAGCCCACCACTTTCATGCGCGCGGCCGGATTGCCGTAAAAGTCCCGGCTTGCAAGCGCGAGAGCGTAACGGCAGTCGCTCACCTTCACATAGGGCGTGCCGTCCGTCGGCGCGTCCTCACACAGTACCGCCGCCGCGCCGTTTTGCACGGCCTTGGGGATGAAGCGGTGCCCGTCGGCCTCAAAGCCCTTGATGGCGACAAAGAGGTCGCCGGGCTTCGTCTTGCGGGAATCGTAGCTGATGCCGCTGATCTCAAGCGCGGGATCGGCGGTGCTTTCCAATATGTCGATATGCTCGAGAAGCTGCGCAAGCTTCATGGTGTTTCCCTCCGAAATTGTTAGTATCTCCCCAGCAGCTCCTCGTTGCTGTCGATGAGCGTGACCTCCACGACCGTGCCGTGGGGAAGCTCCGTCCCCGCGGGCAGGCTCTGGCTGCTGACGGTCTGGCGCGCGGGATCGGTGACGCTGCTCAGGGTGGTGAGGTAGAGGCCGTAGTAAGAAAGTGTATCGCGCGCCCGGTCGAGGTCCATGCCCGTGAGATCGGGCAGGGTCTCCAGATCCGGGGAGACGGGCGCGTCAAAGTACAGAATGATCTCCGTCCCGGCGGCGATGCTCGTGCCGGGGGCCGGGAGCTGCGCGGTGACGGTGCTCCCCTCCCCGCGCGTGCGATAGCGCAGGTCCGCGTCTTGAAGCTTTTCCGACGCCTCGGGCAGGTCGAGGCCCACGCAGGCGGGCATTTCGGCCATGGCGCTGTCCTCGCGCGCCGGCTCCACGCCGAGATAGGGCAGGATATCGGCCATCATGCGTCCCACGACCGGGGCCGCCATCTGGCCGCCGCTGATGTAAATGCCGGATTTGTCCGACGGGGTATCGAGGAAGACCAGGACGGCGATCTTCGGATCGTCCGCCGGGGCAAAGCCGATGAAGGAGACGATGTACTCCTTCTGCCCGGTGCGGGCCTCGAGACTTACCTTCTCGCTGGTGCCGGTCTTGCCGCCGATGCGGTAGCCGGGGACGGCGGCGTTGCGCCCGGTGCCGTCCGTCGGGTCGCCCACCACCTGCTCGAGGATCTGGCGCACCTTTTGACTGGTGCTCTCGCTGATGACGCGGCGCACAAGCTTCGGCTCATGCTCAAAGCTGACGCTCCCGTCCGGGGCAAGCAGGCGCTGCACCACATACGGCTCCATGAGCCTGCCGCCGTTTACGCAGGCGCTGACGGCGGTGATGAGCTGCAAAGGCGTGATGGTGAAGGTCTGGCCGAAGGACGCCGCCGCAAGCTGCGACAGGTTCTTTTTCGAGCAGAAGGTGTTCCTGCTCCACCAGATGCTGCCGCTCTCGCCCGCCAGGTCAATGCCCGTGCGGGCGGTGAGGTTTGCGTCCGGGTCCTCCGAAAGTTTTAAAAAGCCGAAGGCCTCACAGTAGTCATAAAAGCGCTCGGCGCCGACGCGCAGGCCGATGTTCACAAAGGCCACGTTGCAGGAGTGCTGCACCGCCTGGGTGAGGGTCTGGCTGCCGTGGCCGCCGCTTTTCCAGCAGCGGATGGGGGTGCCGCGCCCCGTGACCATGGTGCTGCCGCCGCAATAGAAGGCGTCGCCGGGGCTGACCTTCCCCTCCTCGAGGGCCATCGAAAGCGTGATGATCTTGAAGGTGGAGCCCGGCTCGTAGGTGTCGGACAGGGCCTTGTTGCGCCACTGGCGGGCCTGAGCCTCAGCGAGGAGGGCGGCGGCCTCCTCCTTCGTCGCGGCGCTGTCGATGAGCGCCTGCGCGTCCGCGCTGACCGCGAGGAAGTCGTTGGGGTCGTAGTCCCCCAGGGACGCCATGGCGAGGATGGCCCCGGTGTTCACATCCATGGCGATGGCCCCCGCGCCGTTTAAGGCGTCGTAGTCCAGCACTGCCTGGCGGAGGTGCTTTTCCACGTAGTACTGGATGCTGGCGTCGATGGTGGTCACAAGGTCGCAGCCGTCCTCGCCGGGGCGGTACTCCTCATAGCGCCTTAAGAGCATTTCCCCGCCGTAGGCGTTGGTGGCCCGGAGACTCCTGCCGGCGGTTCCCGAGAGGGCGTCGTTGTACCTTGCCTCAATGCCCTCGAGGCCGTAGTTGTCGGTGCCGACAAAGCCCAGGAGGTGGCAGGCGAGCCGCCCGTTCGGATAGTAGCGTTTGGTGTCGGTCTCAAGGCGCACGCCGCTGATTTTGTTCTCGGCCTTGAAGCGGCGGATCGCGTCGGCCTTGTCGCTTTCGATCTTGCGGGCAACAGTGACATACCAGCTGCCCCGCCGCCCGGATTTTTCATAGATGTCCCGATAGTCAAGCCCCAGGATTTGGGACAGCTCCCGCGCGATGAGGGCGCGGTCCTCGCCGTTTGTTTCGATCTCGGCGGGGCTTAGATAGACGTTATCCACCGAGGCGCTGACCGCGAGCAGGTTCCCGCTGCGGTCATAGATGACGCCGCGCGCCGCCGTGCCCGGGGCCTCCCGCAGCTGCTGGGAGATGGCGAGCTGCTCATAAAAGCCGTGGTCCGTGATCTGAAGCTTGTATAGCCTTGCCAGCAGCACGGCAAGCGACAGCATGCCGAACACCGCTGCCAGGAACGCGCACCGCCTGAGCATCTGCCGCCCGGCAAGCGCCGGGGCTTCTGTCTGAGCTGCCATATCAACCGCCTCCGAAACCAAGCTTATCATCAGCTTATTCGGCGGCTTGTTTCTTTATCCCAGGTACTCTATCTCCACGATCTGTCCCGGCTCGGGGCGGCGCATGCCGAGCTCCTGCACGGCTCTGCGCTCAAGCTCCGACAGGTCCAGGGCCGAGGCGGTTTTGATCTGCAATTGTATCTGTTCGTTTTCTGCGCGTGTGATCGCTTCTTCCAGCTCCCCGATGCGGCTCTGCGTTCTCACAAGGCGGATGTGGGTAAAGAGCGTCATCACCAGAAGCAGGGCCGAAAAGCCCAGGCAGATCACGCGAAAGGCCAGCGCGGAGGCTTTCTTCATACGCGCTCCGCCACCCGGAGCTTGGCGCTTCTGGCACGGGGGTTTCGCGCGATCTCCTCCTCCGTCGGCAGGATCGGCTTGCGGCTTACGGACTTTAGCGTCTGCTTGAAGCCGCAGGTGCACACCGGGGCCTCGCGCGGGCAGGTGCAGCCGTGCTCCCGCGCCTGGATGCCGGACTTGACGATCCGGTCCTCCAGCGAGTGGAAGGAGATGACGCAGAGTCTTCCGCCGCGCTTGAGCTTGTCCGGCGCTGTCTCCATCATGGAGGCGATGGCCCCCAGCTCGTCGTTGACCGCGATGCGGATGGCCTGGAAGCTGCGCTTGGCCGGGTGCTGCTTTTCCCGCAGGGCGGCGGCTGGCATGGCGGAACGGATGATGTCCACCAGCTCCTGGGTGGTCTCGATGGGCTTTTCCGCGCGGTGCTTTATGATGGCAGCGGTGATGCGCCGCGCATAGCGCTCCTCGCCGTAGTCCCACAGGATACGGTTGAGGCGATTCTCGTCCCAGGTGTTCACCACCTCATAGGCCGAAAGTCCTCCGCTTTGGTCCATGCGCATGTCGAGCGGCGCCTGTACCATGTAGGAAAAGCCGCGCTCAGCCTCGTCGAGCTGGGGCGAGGACACCCCCAGATCAAAGAGCATCCCGTCCACCCCCTCGATGCCGAGGGAGTCGAGGATGGAGGCCGCGTCCGAGAAATTTCCGTGGACAAGCTTCACCTTGTCCCCAAAGGGCGCAAGACGCCTTCCGGCTCTCTCAATGGCCGTCTCGTCTCTGTCGATGCAGATGAGGCGTCCCGTGGAGAGCCGGGAGGCGATCTCAAAGGAATGGCCGCCCATTCCCAGCGTGCCGTCGAGATAGGTCCCGTCCGGCTTAATATTCAGGTTTTCTATACATTCGTCCAGCAGGACGGAGATATGTTTCGGGGTCTGCTCTACGTTTTCAATGGTCAAAACTCCAGCTCCTCCATGACCGCCGCGATATTCTCCGGCGTCGTCTCAAGGGCGTAGACCGCGCTCCACGCTTCGCTGTCCCAGAGCTCGGCATGGTTGTTGCAGCCCACCACCGTCACGTTCTTGGTAAAGCCCGCGTACTCGCGCAGGTTCATCGGGATGAGGGCGCGGCCCTGGCTGTCGAGCTCGCACCGGGCTGCGTGGGCAAAGAGCGGGCGCATCTTGCGCTGCTTGACATAGGGCATGGCGCTCACGCGCTCGGACAGCGCCTGCCAGCTCTCGCTGCTGTAGGCGCAGAGGCAGCGATCCATGGAGATCGTGATAAAAAAGACCTCGCCCAGCTCATCCCTGAGCTTGGCGGGTATAAACAGACGCCCCTTGCTGTCAAGAGAGTGCTGATATTCCCCTGTCATCTCCATTCGCCCCCTTAGCGTGGGTTTATGACCCATTTTGCCCCACTTTCATCCACTTCGATTTTTATTATATGTGGCCCTACTGGAAAAATCAAGAGAAACTTTTTGTTATATTTTGACTTTTTCTTGCACTTTTTAAAGCAAAAAGTTCCCACCCAAGTTCTTGCGTTTTGGGTGGGAACCATGACCATATCTTGTGTTACATAATTAACTTACTCGCTCTCGCGCTCGATGCGCTGGATCTTGGGTGAAACCGGATCGGGCCTGCCCTGGGGCGCCGGCTGTTCACGGCGCGGGGGCTGCTGGCGCTGGGGGATGGCCTGCTTGACCGGGGTGCCGGTCTGTCTCGCGGGCTGGGGCGCTGCCTGGGCCTGGACCTCCTGCTGGCGGGCGATGCCGCCGCCGAGAGCCTGGAAGGACTCATGCGCGCCGCGGATGGTGTTCAGCGCCTCGCTCATGCTCTGCTCGGTCTGGCGCATGAGATCGTCCACATACTCGCTGGCAACGCGCCGAAGCTCCTTGGACTTGGCCTCGGCCGCGGAGATCATCTCGCTGCTTCTCGCTCTCGCCACGCGCACGACCTCCTGCTCCTCGATCATCTGGTGGGCCTGCTCCTCGGCGTTTTTGCGCAGGGCCTCGGCCTCGCGCTTGGCGTTGCCGATGAACTCATCGCGCGCGGAGACAAGGCGCTGCGCCTCGGCTATGGCGGTGGGCAGGCTGTTTTTGATCTCGTTGATGATCTCGATGGCCTTCTCCCGCTCGATGATGCACTTGTCGTTGCCGAGCGGCACGCTCCACGCCTCGGTGACCATGCCGTATAAAATGTCCAGCAATTCGATAATGTCATTGTTGGCCATGGGTCTATCTCCTTTTTGCTTTCTCTTCTATCGGGCCGATGATCTCCTCCGGCACCAGGCCGTGCAGGTCCGAGCCGTAATGGGCAAGCTCCCGCACGATGGAGGAGCTTAAAAACGTGTAGCGCTGATCCGCTGTGAGAAACATGGTCTCCAGCTCCGGATTGAGGCGCTTGTTGATGGAGTCCATCTGAAACTCGTAATCAAAGTCGGACGCCGCGCGCAGGCCCTTGATGAGGACCGCGCCCTCATAGCGTCTGGCAAATTCCGCAAGGAGCCCGGTGTTGACCTCCACGCTCACATTCGGGATAGAGGCGATGGCGAGCTTCACCATCTCGACCTTCTCCTCCACGGTGAACATGGGGTGGGTCTTGGTGGCGTTGGCCGCGACGCAGACCACCACGTGGTCAAAAATCTGCGCGGCCCGCTCAATGATGTTCAGGTGCCCGAGCGTGATGGGATCAAAGCTGCCGGGGCAGATCGCGGTTTTCATGCGGGACTCTCCTTGCTGTAAAGACTGAGCTTGACCTTGCCGTAGCGGTACTCCTTGCGCTTATAATAAGGGGCCTGCATCTCGGGCATTTCGGTCTCCCGTCGGGATTCGCATAATATTATACCACCTTCCGACAGGATGTCAATTGAATTGATCTTTTCGAGCACCGGTTTATAAAGCCCCGCGTCGTAGGGCGGATCGACGAAGATGAGGTCGAACTTCCCGCAGGCGCCGAGGTATGAAAGCGCGTCCTGCTGCAAAACCGGGGCGGAGAAGCCGCATGCCCTGAGGTTTTCTTTGATGATCTTCACGGCGTCGCGGCTCCGGTCGATGAACACGACCTCCCTGGCCCCGCGGCTTAAACACTCGATGCCGAGCTGGCCCGTGCCCGCGAAGAGGTCCAGCACGCGCCGGCCCTCGATGTCGAATTGCAGGATGTTGAAAACCGCCTCCTTGACGTTGTCGGTGGTGGGGCGGATGTCCATGCCCTCGGGTGTTTTCAGTCTGCGTCCGCGGGCTGTTCCGGTGATGACTCGCATTTGTCTTCCTCCTGATGGAAGTAATCGTAAATCGCCTGGGCCGTATTGCGGGGCACTACCAGTTCCAGCTGGGGGATGCTCGCTTCACGGATGGCCTTGATGGATTTGAAGCTCTTGATGAGATCGCCCCGCCGCTTGGCCCCCACGCCGGGGATCTCGTCGAGGCGCGAGGCCAGCCCCTCGTTTCGAAGCGAGCGCTGGTACTCGATGGAAAAGCGGTGGGTCTCCTCCTGGATGTTGCCCACGAGGGAGAAGACCGCCTGGTTGCCCTTGATGCCGATTTCCCGCCCGTCCGAGCGGATGAGGGCGCGGGTGCGGTGGCGGTCGTCCTTGACCATACCGAAGACCGGGATCGTGAGGCCGAGGTCGGATAGCGCCTTTTCGGCGGTGGCGGCGTGGGTGTCGCCGCCGTCGATGAGCAGCAGGTCGGGAAGCTCGGTGAATTTCTCGTCCCCGTCCTTCGCCCTGGCAAAGCGGCGGTACACCACCTGGTACATGCTGGCGTAGTCGTCCGGGCCGTCGAGGTCACGGACGCGGAACTTCCGGTAGTCGCGCTTCAAGGGTTTGCCGTCCACATGGACGGTCATGCCCGCGACGATGCCCGT
The DNA here is from genome assembly GCA_902799075.1 of Oscillospiraceae bacterium. GTDB lineage: Bacteria > Bacillota > Clostridia > Oscillospirales > Oscillospiraceae > Limivicinus. The sequence continues at coordinate 16,765 of CADBYZ010000010.1, forward strand.
GGCGCCGAGGTTTGAGATGTCGAAGGCCTCGATGCGGCGCGGGAAATGCTCCAGCTCCAGCGCCTTCTGCAGCCACTCGAGCGTCTTGCTGCGGCGCTGCGCGAGCGTGGTGCGGCGCTGGATCTCCTCGCGGGCGTTGAGGGCGGCGCTTTCGATGAGGCGCATGCGCTCGCCGCGCTTCGGCGTCTCGATATAGATGCGCCTGCCGGAGGTCTGGCTCAACAGCTCCTCCAGATCGGCGGCATCCTCGATCTCCACGGGCAGCAGGATGGACTTGGGCCAGCCGCCCCGGTGGGCGGTATAGTACTGGCGCACAAGGCCGGAGAGGGCCTCGCTGTCGTCCTCCAGGGGTTCGTCCATCATTTCAAGGTCCTTGCCGACGAGGTTGCCGTCCACGAAGTGCAAAACCGTAAAGCAGCTTTTGGCCCCGCGGATGAAGCCGATGGCGTCGGTGTCGGCAAAGGCCGTGGCGATGACGCGCTGCTTATTGGCAAGGCCCTCGATGGCGCGCAGGCGATCGCGCAGCTCGGCTGCCCGCTCGAAACGAAGCTCCTCCGCCGCCTGCTCCATCTGTTTGGTGAGATCTTCTATCAGCTCCCCGCTCTTGCCGTCGAGGATCAGGGCCGCCTGCATCATGCGGCGGCGGTAGTCCTCCGCGTTGCTGTCCCGCAGGCACCAGCCCGCGCAGGAGCCCATGTGGTAGTTGAGGCAGGGCCGCTCCTTGCCGATATCCCGCGGAAATTTGCGGGAGCAGTCCGGCAGCAGCAGAGCCTTGGAGACGGTTGCGATGATATCCCTCGTCTGGCTCCTGCCGCCGAAGGGGCCGAAGTACTTGGCCCCGTCCTTCAAGGCGCGGCTCGCAATCGACATGGAGGGGTATTCCTCGCGCATGTCGAGCCTGATGAACGGGTAGCCCTTGTCGTCCTTGAGCAGGATGTTGTAGTGGGGCTTGTGGCGCTTGATGAGGGAGTTTTCCAGCACCAGGGCCTCAAACTCGCTGCCCGCGACGATGACGTTGAAGTCGCGCACCTTGTCCACCATGGCGGCGACCTTGGGCAGGTGGTCCCCGTGGAAATAGCTCGAGACGCGGTTTTTGAGCTTTTTGGCCTTGCCGACGTAGATGACCTCATTGTGTTCGTCGAGCATGATGTACACGCCCGGCAGCAGCGGCAGACGGTTTGCCTTGTCGGCTAAATTGTCAAGCACGGGATTGGACATGACAGTACCCCTTCACAAAAAAAGAGGCGTGTGTAAAACACACGCCTCTGCGAAATGTACGATTACTCGGAGAAGTCAGAGTCGATCAGAGCGGAAAGCGTCGCGATCGCTTCTTCCTCGTCGGAGCCGTCGGCAATGATCGTGATGGCGGTGCCCTTCACGATGCCGAGGGAAAGCACGCCCAGAAGGCTCTTGGCGTTGACACGTCTCTCTTCCTTTTCCACCCAGATGCTGCTTTTGAACTCATTGGCCTTCTGAATGAAGAAGGTTGCGGGTCTGGCATGAAGGCCGACCTGATTGTTAATGACTACTTCTTTGGTTATCATAGTCGCCACCCCTTAATCCTTAATGCTTAAATCCTTATCCCTACAGGAAACTGTATACCTACTTTATCAAATTTTCGCACAATCGTCAACAGCTTTCGACTGTTTCGTTATTTTATACGAACGCATAAACAAATCATAGGAATCTTTCTGGCGCTTTTATCAACGAAAGCGGGTGTCGGGTGTCATTTCCTGTAAATCGGCATAGGGGATCATTTCAGCTCCACGACGGTCACGCCGCTCTCGCCCTCGCCGTAGCGGCCGAGGCGGAAGGACTTGACAAACTTGTTCTTTTTGAGCATCTGCTGGATGGCCGTGCGCAGGGCGCCGGTGCCCTTGCCGTGGATGATGGTGACGGTCTTGAGCTTTGCCATGACGGCGGCGTCGAGGTAGCGCTCGGCGGCAAGCACCGCCTCCACGGCCTCCATGCCTCTGAGATCGACCTCGGGCTTGATGGAGAGGCTTCGCAGCTCTCCCCCGCCGCCCTTGGGCGCGGACTTCTGTTTGGGCGCCTGCTCATTCTCCAAAAGCAGGACCTCGTCCTCCTTCGCCGTCACATTCATGATGCCCGCGCGGAGACTCAGCGTGCCGTCGGGGGACTTGTCGATAACGGTGGCCTTCATGCCCATGGACTTGATCTGTACGGTATCGCCGGGCCTGACGGGTCTGGCGGAGACCTGATTGCCCGCCTCGGGATTGAGTTCCTTCTGCAGGGCCTCCTGCGAGAGGTTGAGCTGACGGCGGAGCTGGGCGCGGGCCTCGTTGACACGGCTTGCGTCCTCGTCCTGATCGGCCATCCTGCGCATCTCGTCCAGCTCCCGGAAAACCTCCTCGGCGGTGGCGCGGGCGTCGGCAAGGATGCGCTCGGCCTCGCGGCGGGATTTGGTGTCCGCTTTGTCAAGCCGCACCTCGAGCTCGGCCTTCATGAAGGCGGCCTTCTTCGCGTTCTCCTGGGCCTCGCGCAGCTTCTTTGCCGCCTCCTCGCGGTCCTTTTCCAGCAGCAGGCGCGTCTGCTCCAGCTTCTCGATGGTCAGCTCAAAGGACTGGCTCTCGGAGCTGACGCGGCCCTTGGCATCCTTGATGATCTCGTCGGACAGCCCCAGGCGCTTGGAGATGGCGAAGGCGTTGGACTTGCCGGGGATGCCCACCAGCAGGCGGTAGGTGGGGCGCAGGGTGTCCACGTCGAATTCGCAGGAGGCGTTCTGCACCCCGGGCTCGTTGGTGGCGTAGACCTTGAGCTCGGCATAGTGGGTGGTGGCGGCAATGATCGCGCCGCATTTTCGCACATGCTCGATGACGGCGATGGCGAGGGCCGCGCCCTCGGTGGGGTCGGTGCCCGCGCCCAGCTCGTCAAAGAGGACGAGGGAGCGGTCGTCGCACTCGTCGATGATGCTCACGATGTTGCTCATGTGGGCCGAGAAAGTGGAAAGGCTCTGCTCGATGCTCTGCTCGTCGCCGATGTCGGCGAGGATGTGGGTGAAGACCGGCAGGCTGCTCCCGTCGGCGGCGGGGATGTGCAGGCCGCACTGGTGCATCGCGGCAAGCAGGCCGATGGTTTTAATAGAGACGGTCTTGCCGCCGGTATTGGGGCCCGTGATGACGAGGGTGTCGAAGTTTTCGCCCAGCTCCACGTCGATGGGCACGGCCTTGGCCTGGTCGAGCAGCGGGTGGCGCGCCTTGCGCAGGACGATCCCGCGGCCCTCCATGGCGGCCTCCTCGCAGTTTAATTTATAGGACAGCTTGGCCTTGGCGAAAATCAGATCGAGCTGTACCAGGATCTCATAGTCGGCGTTGATGCCGTCGCGGTGCTCGGCGCAGTCGGCGGAGAGCTCGGCGAGGATGCGGTCGATCTCCGCCCGCTCCTTGGCGGCAAGCTCACGAAGCTCGTTGTTTGCCTTGACGGCGGCCATGGGCTCGACAAAGATGGTGGCCCCGGAGGCGGAGATATCATGCACGAGGCCGTTGATGGCCCCCTTGTGCTCGGCCTTCACCGGCACCACGTAGCGGTCGGAGCGCTGGGTGATGATGGGCTCCTGCAAAACCTTTGCATAGCTCGGTGAGGAGATGATCTTCTGCAGCGCGTCCCTGGCCCGCGCCGCCGCCGCGCGCATCTGACGGCGGATGTTGGCAAGGTCTGATGATGCCGCGTCCGCGATCTCGTCCTCGCCGGTGATGGAGCTTGTGATTTTCTCCTCGAGGAAGCGGTTTGCGTGCAGGGCGTAGAACAGGTAGTCAATGGGCGTCTTGCCCACGGTGTCGTCCGAGAGGTAGCCCCGCACCAGGCGCGCGCACTGGAGCACATGGGCGATGTCCAAAAGCTCCCGCGTGTTGAGCGCGCCGCCGAGGTCCGCCCTTGCAAGCGACGAGCGCACGTCCTTCACGCCGTAAAACGACGGGCTGCCGCGCACGACCATCATGGACTTGGCGGCGGTGGTCTCGGCGATACGATGGCGCACCTCGCCCTCCTCGACGGAAGGTGTGAGCTTCAAGGCCAGCTCCTTTGCGGGCTCGCTCACCGCCTCGGCGGCCAGCATATTGAGCACGGCCGGCAGCTCCAGGGTGTTGAGAGATTTTTCAAAAAAACTCATAGTTTTTTCCCCATATGTGTATAGTTTCTGAGATTCTTCCAGTAATCCAGCGTGGAAAACCCGCGCTCCGTGCGGCGCAGTAAATAGCGCTCGCTGGCGTCGGAAAGGCGCAGAAGGTCAGCGTCCGGCAGCTTGAAGGACAGAAGCTGCTTTGCGGGCGCTTCGCTCAAAAACCGCATGGCGGCAAGTCCGGCGGGCCCGAGCTCCGCCTTCTCCCCCATGCCGGGGCAGCCGCGGCAGCAGGCGCAGCCGTGGTCCAGGCTCAGGGCGGGGGCTTCCGGCTCCCTGCCGCAAACGGGACAGGCCCCGAGCTCCGGCGCGTAGCCCGCAAGGCACATGAGCCGCGTTTCAAAGGCGGCCTTGATCTTCTCCTGCGGGTGCAGATCACGGCTCAGGGCGTAGAGACAGTTGAGGCCGAGCTGCAAAAGGGCGGGCTCCGGCTGGTCCTCCACGCTCAAAGCCTCCATGCACTCGGCAAAATAGGCTGCCAGCGCGAGCTTTTCCATGTCGCCGCGCAGGCCCTCGAAGCCCTCCTTCACCGTGGCCTCGTTCACCGTATACTTGCCCCGATTCCCAAAGAGGGTCATTTCCGAATATGTGAGCTGCTGAGTGGCGGCGGCGGTGCGGCTGCTCTTTCTGAGCGCGCCGCGCGCCTTGACGGTGAGCTTTCCGTCCGTGTCGGTCAGCAGCGTCAGGATGCGGTCCGCCTCCTTGTAACGCACCTCGCGCAGCACCAGCGCGTTTAGGGTTTTGAACATCTATGTATCGACTCCCTCCGCCCCAGTGCTGCGGCACTGGGGCACCTCCCTCAAAGAGGGAGGCAATCAGGCTCCCTCCATGAGGGAGCTGTCGCCGCCGTCTGCGGCGGTGACTGAGGGGGTCCGCTCCCCCGCGTCTATCGCCTTGTACAGCAGATAGTACACGACATCACCGGTCTCGGCGAAGGCTCTCCAGATCGCTTCTTTGCTCACGCATACCACCTCGGTTTTAGTATGCGTGGAAGCTCAGAAGAAACACTGGTAATTATTACTGTTCGGTAAAGCCGAAGTTGCGAAGGCTCGCCATGGAGTCGCGCCAGTTTTCCTTGACCTTGACCCAGGTCTGGAGATTGACCTTGGTGCCCATGAAGGCCTCGATATCAAGCCGCGCAAGCTCGCCGATCTTCTTGAGCATGGCGCCCTTTTTGCCGATGATGATGCCCTTGTGGCTGTCCTTCTCGCAGAAGATCGTGACTTCAAGGTCAATGATGCCGTTATCGCGCTCGGAGAACTTTGTGACCTCCACAGCGGTGCCGTGGGGGATTTCCTTATCGAGGCATTTCAACAGTTTTTCACGCACAAGCTCGGCGCAGATCTGGCGCTCGGGCTGGTCGGTGATCATGTCGTCCGGAAACAGGTGCGGGCCCTCGATCGCGTACTTTTCAAGTTCATTCAAAAGCTCGTCCAGCCCGTCGCCGGTTTTGGCGGAGATGGGCAGGATGGCGTCAAAGTCACAGGCCGCGCTGTAGACGGCCATGACCTCGAGAAGACGCGCCTTGTCCACGGTGTCGATCTTGTTGATGAGCAGGATCGCGGGCGCGCCCGATTGTTTGATGCGCTCGATCAGCGCCTCTTCCTGGGGGCCGAGGGACGCCACCGGCTCCACCATCAAAAGCACGCAGTCCACGTCCGAGACGCTCTCGCGCACGACGTTGACCATGTAGTCGCCGAGGCGGGTCTTGGGCTTGTGAAAGCCCGGGGTATCGAGCAGGACAAACTGCGTATCCCCGTGGTTGACGATCGCGGTGATGCGGTTACGGGTGGTCTGGGGCTTGGGCGAGACGATGGCGACCTTCTCCCCGACCAGGGCGTTTGTAAGCGTGGACTTGCCCGCGTTGGGCCGTCCGCATATGGTAATCATGGCTGATTTTGTCATATTGAATCTCCTATATACATGTTTGGCTTCCCCTTTGGGGGGAGCTGGCACAGCGGTTTACCGCTTTGACTGAGGGAGGCAATCACGCATCCCCCATGATGGCCTTCTCTCTTGCCCGCATCTGTTTTTTCATTTCGCCCTCGTCTACATGGTCGTAGCCTAAAAGGTGGAGAACAGAGTGTACCGTCAGATACTGAATCTCTCTGTTAAACCCGTGGCCGAATTCCGCGCCCTGGGCCTCGCAGCGCTCGAGGGAGATCATCATGTCCCCCAGCATCACGGCACCGGTGTCCAGGTCCCGCTCGCACGCGTCGGGATCAAATTCGCCGGGGGTGAGCTCGTTTAAGGGAAAGCTTAAAACGTCGGTGGCACGGTCCACATCCCGGAATTCCTTGTTGACGGCGTGGATGCCCTCGTCGTCGGTTAACATAACACTGATGACGCAAGGGACGCCGATGCCCTCCGCGTCGAGCGCCATCTTGACCGCCTTCTTGATGAGGCCCGCCGCCTCGCGGTGGCCGAGGCCGGTCTTTTCCCGGGAAACATATACCTCATGCTCCATGGCTTATCCCCTCTTATACGTGCGGCGCGGCGGCTGCTTTTTCGGCTGCTCGGGCTGCGCCGGGTTTTTCTTGTCGTAGACCTCGTAGGCCTCGATGATCTTCTGCACCAGGCGGTGACGTACCACGTCCGAGCCCGTGAGGGTGCAGATGGCGATGTCGTCGATACCCTCCAGCACCTTCATGGCGACCTTGAGGCCGCTGGTCTTATCCTCGGGCAGGTCGATCTGCGTGATGTCGCCGGTAATGACCACCTTGGAGCCGAAGCCGATACGGGTCAGGAACATTTTCATCTGCTCGCGCGAGGTGTTCTGTGCCTCGTCGAGGATGATGAAGCTGTCGTCGAGCGTGCGGCCGCGCATGTAGGCAAGCGGCGCAACCTCGATATTGCCGCGCTCTAAGTACTTCTGGTAGGTGTCGGCCCCCAGCATGTCGAAGAGCGCGTCGTACAGGGGCCTCAGGTACGGGTCCACCTTGCTCTGCAGGTCGCCCGGCAGAAAGCCAAGGCGCTCCCCCGCCTCGACCGCGGGGCGTGTGAGGATGATGCGGTTTACCTCCTCGGCCCGGAAGGCGGCGACGGCGGCGGCGACCGCGAGATAGGTCTTGCCCGTACCGGCGGGGCCTATGCCGAGGGTGACGGTGTTTTTCTGGATGGCCTCACAGTAGGTCTTCTGGCCGAGGGTCTTGGGCTTGATGGGCTTGCCCTTGGCGGTGATGCAGATGACATCCCCGGCAAGCTCGTTGATTTTGGTCTCCTTGCCCTCGGAGACGAGCTTTAAGATATAGCGCACGTTCTGTGCGTCGATGTTCTCGCCCTTGGCGGCGAGAGTCAGCAGGCCGTTGATGGCCTTTTCGGCGAGCATGACGTTCTCCGCCTCGCCGCAGATATGGATCATGTTCTCGCGGTCCAGGACCTTGACGCTCAGTTCGTTTTCGATGATGCGCAGATTCTGGTCAAAGGAGCCGAAGACGCTGATGACGTGCTCCATGCGCTCGACTTCGATGCTTTTATCGATCATGTGGTTTCCTTTCGGCCTTAGCCGTCGGCTATGGCGATATTCTCTGTACAGTGTGCCCGCAGGGTGAGCACATGGAGCTCCCCCGCCCTGCCGGGTGTGAGGGCGGATTCCAGGATCTGTCCCTCCGTGCGGCCCTCCAGCAGGGCGTAAAGCCGCTGCCCGGCAGCTTCGGGATCGTAGTCGTCCCCGGTGCTCAGGCGGTAGGGCACGAAGCGCTCACGCACCAGGCGCAGCGGTGTGGAAAACAGCCCTGACAGCCCGAGGGTATACTCCGAAATGATTTTATCACATCCGTCAATAGTTTTTCCACTACCAATATACAAATTCAGCCGCGTTTTTCCGAACACCAGCGCAAAACGGCTGTGCGGCACCCCAGCCGGGGTTTTCAGCCGCTCCCGCACCGGGCAGACGGCGCTGAGCTCATACCAGGTATCGGCCATGACGCTGCCGCGGGCACGGACTGCGCGGGGCATGCCGTTTATGGAATCGCTGCTGCCCGCGATCAGGACCCGCCCCGCCGTCACGATCTCGCCCTCCTTCACCTGCGCGCTGCCCGCGAGGACATTGACCCGGCGCACAAGGCCGTCCCGCGCGGCGACAAGGCTGCACGCGTCGGCGGCATCGTACATTTCCGGCTTCGGCTGCCGCTCCGCGACGGCGACGGTGGCCCGCGAGCCGCTGACGTTCACCGCCATCCAGGCAAGCTCCGGCAGGCGGACCATCACCTCGCTGCGCAAGAGATCGGTTTTGACGCCGGGCCAGAAGCTCCCCACCCCGAAGCCGCAGTCCTCCAGCGCGCGCAGGACCTCACCGCGGCTGAGACGGCGGGTGCCCTGTACCTCCACATCCCATACGAAGAGGGACGAGGCCGTGAGCAGCAGCGCCGTCACCAGAAGCCCCGCCAGCAGCACCGGGCGGCGCAGCACACGGCGCAGACCCTCCCGCCCGCCGACGCGCTTTCTGATATCCACTTCGCACCCGGCCCGCCGGGCAAGCCGCTCAAGGCGCGCAAGGTTTTTTTCAAAGGTTTTCAGGCGCAGGCTGTGTTCGTCCCGGCTCTGCACGTCCCAAAGCTCGATCCCCTCCGAAACCGCGCTGTTGAGCACCCCCGCCGGGAACGCGCCGAACAGCTCCAGCTCCACGCTTCCGCGCATGCGGTCACTGATACGTTCCATGCTCACTCCCATTCCGCCGCGCGGATGCGGCCCGTCACCAGAAGCTCTCCCCGGTTCATGGCGCGAAGGCGCAGGCCGTCCCCGTTCAGGCTGAGCTTTTCCCGCCCGAAGCTCACCACGATGCGCTCGGGCGTATATTCCAAAATCCCCCGCTGCCCCTCGATGAGCGCCTGTCTGCCGCCGCAGAGCGTGAGCCGTCCCCCGCCGGGCAGGACATCTCCCGGCAGTTCCAGCAGCTCCTCGAGGGCGGCGGGCAGCTCTCTGTCCGCTTTCAAACGCAGCACCTCACTTTCAGACAGTGTGGAGTTTGGAGTGTGGAGTGTGGAGTTGAAAAAGAAATATTAACGCTCTGCAAGGATTATAAAATGCGCCGCAATGACGACGCATAATAAGCTTTCATATTTGTTCCATAACTCCAAACTTCAAACTCCTAACTCCAAACTCGCAGTATAACTCTATGCGCCCGGACATAGTTTGATACATGAGGATGGACAAGGAGGGGCGTATGAAAGATCTGTGGAGACGGGGTTTTCCGATTGTTGCGGGGCTCGCGCTGCTGGGGCTTATGCTCTATAACGCCGAGGCGGCGGGCGACGCCTGCCGGGAGGCGCTGGAGATGTGCGCGCGGCTTCTGATCCCGTCGCTGTTCCCGTTTTTTGTGCTGTCCGGCTATCTCAACCGGGTGGGCCTGCCGGGGCTTATCGGCAGAGTTTTCGCGGCCTTTGCCGCGCGTCTTTTCGGTGTGAGCGGCGCGGGGGCCTCGGCCTTCGTGATGGGGCTTCTGGGCGGCTACCCGGCGGGGGCGGCCTACATTGCGGACATGGAGCGCAGCGGCAGCGTCACGGCGCGGGAGGCGGAGCGGCTGCTGGCCTTCTGCAGCAACTCCGGCCCCGCCTTCATCGTGGGCGCGGTGGGGCTCGGCGTCTTCGGCTCGGTGCGCTATGGTCTTGTACTGTACGGCATCCACGCGCTTGCCGCGTTTCTGACGGGGCTGGTGTTCCGGGGAAAGCAGCCTTGTGGGGAGATCCAGGACGTACAGCTCGATACCGCCGATCCCGCGCTCGCGTTCGTGGGGGCTGTGCGGCAGGCGACGACGTCGATCCTGAGCGTGTGCGGCTTTGCGGTGTGCTTTTCGGTTTCGCTGCGGGTGCTGGACGCAAACGGGGCGCTGTCGCTTTTCTGCGGCGCTGCTGCCGCGCGCTTCGGCTTTGAGCCGCGCTTTGTCCGCGCCATGCTCACGGGGCTTTTGGAGCTCGGCAGCGGGGCCGCCGCCATGCGGGGGCTGCGGCCCGGTCCCGCGAGCTTTGCGCTCTCTGCGTTTCTGCTCGGCTGGGGCGGGCTGTCGGTGCATTTTCAAACTCTCGCGGTGCTGGCGGAGAGCAAGGCGAAAGGCGCCCTGCACCTGACAGGACGCCTTCTGAGCGCTGTATTTGCGGCCGTGATGGCCTATGTTGTGGGGTTGTGGGTATTTTAGAAGCAGAACACGACGCCGACCACGGCGGAGGCGAGGATGAACACGATGGGGTGCAGGCCCTTGAGCTTCTTGACACAGCGCGTGCAGACAAGCAGCACGGCGGCAAGGGCGATGGCCTTGAAGTTGAAGAGGTCGATAAGCCGCCCGCTGGCCGCATAGGCGTCGGTGCGAAAGAGCGCGATCTTCACCACGAGAAAGCACGCCGCCGCTATAAGCCCCACCGAGCAGGGACGCAGGCCGTAGAAGCCCGCCTCGACGTAGGGGTTTTCGCGGAATGCCTTGAGGGCGCGGGCGATGAGGATGATGATCATGATGCTGGGGGTCACAAGTCCGAGCGTGGCCACCACCGCGCCGGGGATGCCGGCGGTCTCGAAGCCCACGTAGGTCGCCATGTTGACGCCGATGGGGCCGGGGGTGGATTCGGACACGGCGATCATGTCCGCAAGCTTTTCGTGGGTGTACCAGCCCGTGCGGGTGGAGATATCGTAGAGGAAGGGCAGCGTCGCCATGCCGCCGCCGACTGCGAAGAGACCGGCCTTGAAAAATTCATAGAACAGGCGCAGGAGGATCATTTGCCCTTCACCCCCATTCTTGTAAGCACAATGCCCGCCGCCGCGCAGAACACCACAAACACGATGGGCGAGATGTCAAAGAACACGGACAGCAGGAACACACCCAGAAACAGCACCAGCGTGATTTTGTCCACCACGGCCTTTTTCCATAGCTTCAGCACGGCGTTGAAAATGAGCACGCACACGCACACGCGGATACCCGCGAAGGCCGATTTCACCGCGGGCACATCCGCGAAATTCGTAAGGATGCCCGCAATGAGGGTGATGATGACAAGGGACGGGAAGATCATGCCGAGGGTTGCGACCACGCCGCCCACCGTGCCCGCGACCTTATAACCGATGAAGGTGGCGGTGTTGACGGCGATGACGCCGGGGGTGCACTGGCCGACGGCGTAGTAGTCCATCAGCTCCTCCTCCGTCGCCCAGCCGTGGCGGTCCACGATCTCACGCTCCAAAATGGGGATCATGGCGTAGCCGCCGCCGAAGGTCATGACCCCTACCCTGGCAAAGGCCAGGAAAAGCTTCCAAAGCTGCTTCATTTCTTGAGAGTCTCCGCAAATTCCGTGTATTTTTTGATGCGCTCTTCGCACTGCTCACGGCTGTCGCCGCGCACAAGGAGATAGATCTTGATTTTGGGCTCGGTGCCGGAGGGGCGGACGATGAAGCTTGAGCCGTCGGCAAGCTCGAAGTACAGCACGTTCGAGCCGAAGAAGGGCGTGCTGCCCACCTTGCCGAGACCGGCAACCGAGACGCTGCCGTCCGCGTAGTCGCGGGTGCGGATAACCTTCTGACCGCCGATCTCCTTCGGGGGATTTGCACGAAGACGCGCCATCAGATCCTTCATCTTCTGCAGGCCGTCAAGCCCCGGCATGACGAGGTTCATGGTGTACTCCTGGAACCAGCCGTATTTTTCGTACAGGGCGTTCATCGCGTCGAGCAGCGTCATGCCCTGATCGTGGTAGTAGGCGGCCATCTCCGCCACCAGCATGGCAGCGGTCACGGCGTCCTTGTCACGCACGTAGTCGCCCATCATGTAGCCGTAGCTCTCCTCATAGGCGAAGATGTAGTTGTAGCTGTGGGCGGCCTCCCAGGCGGCGACGCGCTCGGCCATGTATTTGAAGCCCGTGAAGGTGTCCTCAAAGTGGACGCCGTTTGCCTCGCACACGGCGCGGGCCATGCTGGTGGTGACGATGGAGGTCACGACGCCGGGGTTTTCCGGCATGGTGCCCTTTGCCTTTCTCGCGCGGATAATGTAGTCGATGAGCAGCACGCCGAGCTGGTTGCCGGTGATGGTGACGTAGTCGTCCCCATCGCGGACCATGGTGCCGATGCGGTCGGAGTCCGGGTCGGTGCCGATGATGAGGTCGCTGCCGACCTTTTTGGCCAGGTCCACCGCCAGATAGAAGCCCTCGGGATTTTCGGGGTTGGGGCTTTCCACCGTGGGGAAGCTGCCATCGATGACCATCTGCTCCTCGACGGGGTAGACATGCTTGATGCCGAGGCGTCTGAGCGCCTCGGGGACCAGCTTGTAGCCGCAGCCGTGGAAGGGGGTGTAGACGATCTTGAAGTCGTCCGCCACCTTGGCCACGACATCCTTGTCGATGGCCTGGTCCAGGACACGCCCGAGGAAGGCCTCGTCGGTCTCGGCGCCGATGATCTCGATCTTTCCGGCGGCGACGGCCTTGTCGAAGTCGCAGGTCCTGAAGCCGTCGAAGACATCGATGGCCGCCATCTGCGCGGCGATGGCCGCGGCCTTCTGGGGCGGCAGCTGGGCACCGTCGGACCAGTAGACCTTGTAGCCGTTATAGTCCTTGGGGTTGTGGCTGGCGGTGATGTTGAGACCCGCCGTGGCGCCGTAGTACCGCACCGCGAAGCTCAGCTCCGGCGTGGGGCGCAGGGCGTCGAAGATGCGCACATGGATACCGTTTGCCGCCATGACGCAGGCGGCCTCCATTGCAAGCTCCACGCCGTGCAGGCGGCAGTCATGGGCAATAACGATGCCCTTTTGCTTCGCCTCCTCGCCCTCGGCGGCGATGACATTGGCAAAGGCCTGGGTGGCGTGGCGGATGACGTGGATGTTCATGTGGTGCAGGCCCAGCTTCATGGTGCCGCGCAGGCCCGCGGTGCCGAACTCCAGCGGTGAGAAGAAGCGGCTTTTGATCTCCTTCTCATCGTCCTTGATGCTGTTAAGCTCCTGCCATTCCTCCTCGCTCAGCGCGGGGCTGTTGAGCCAGTGCAGAAACTCGTCCTTATACGATTTAGGCATAACAGACTCTTCCTTTCCGAAAAGCAGATGCTGCTGTTCAGTCTTCTATTTCATAGTCGCCTTTATAATTGCAAAGGGCAGCGGCGTCGGCGGCAAGGCTCCTGGGCACATAGATGTCGGTGCCCTGGCCGCTCATGCCCATGATCAGCTTGCCGAAGCTCCCGTCGCCCGGGTACATGCACAGGCAGGGGATGCCGCAGGCCTCGAGCATGTTGACGGTCAGCTCGTCGACCATGTTGAGATTGATGAGGGTGCCCAGACGCACCGGCTCCTCCGGTTCGCCGTTTTCATCCTTCGGCCAGCGCTCGTACAGCTCGCCCCGAATCGTCTTGCCCCATTCTCCTTCGTCTCTCATGTTTTGGACCTCCGTATCATATCCTGTTTTGATTATAGCATTCTATCAGGTTTCTTTCAAGCGCTACTTATGGTACTGCGAGCCCTCGTTGATCTTGAAGCCCCGATAGACCTGCTCGATGAGCATGACGCGGGCCAGGTGGTGCGGGAAGGTCATCTCGGACATGCTGAGCCTTCTGTCCGCCCGCGCCTTCACCGCGGGCGCAAGGCCATACGAGCCGCCGATGACGAAGCATAGCTTCGGCTTGCCGGAGCTCTCCCGCGCGGCGATCAGCGCCGCCATGCCCTCGCTCGGCATCTGCTTGCCCTCGACGCACAGGGCCACGAGGTACGCGTCCGCCGGGACGGCCTTTAATATTTCCTGCCCCTCGCGCTCGAGGGCGGCGGCGATCTCCTTCTCCGCCGGGCGGTCACTCAGGCGCTGCTCCGTGATCTCCGTGAGCTCCAGGCGGCAGTACGCCTGCAGGCGCTTGCGGTATTCCTCGAAGGCGTCGATATAGAATTTTTCCCGCATCTTCCCGACGCAGATGAGTTTGACGTTCAGCATCGGACACCCTCCCCCACTTCCAGACTCAAACACCCGTACACCGGCGCACAGAAGAGTCGCACATTGCGGCCTTCCAGCGCATGCTCCGCCTCGCGCAGGGCGAGCTCCGGGCGGTTGTTCTCTTTACTCAGATGCCCGAGGATCACCGTTCTTGTCCCCGCCTCGGCAAGCTTTACGGCGAGGGCCGCGCAGTCGGGATTCGACAGGTGCCCGTGGTCGGAGAGGATGCGGCGCTTGAGCGGCACGGGGTACGGGCCGTTTATCAGCATGTCGGGATCGTGGTTTGACTCTATGAGCACCGTGTCCGCGCCGGTCAGCCCCGCGAGCACATCCTCCGTCACATGGCCCATGTCGGTGGCCAGGGCGAAGGTGCCGCGGCCCTCGAGGCGATAGCCCACGCTCTCGTCGGTGTCGTGGGGCGTGTGGAAAGCCCGCACTGTCACCGCGCCGAGGCGGAAGACCTCCCCCGGGCGGATGATGTGCATGGTCTCCTCCGCGTCCGGCAGCATGCCGCAAAGCCTGGATGCCACGGTGTGCGGAGCGTAAAGCGGCAGATCATAATATTTCAGCAGCATTTTCAGCCCCGAAACATGATCGGAGTGCTCATGCGTGATGAGCACTCCGCCGATATCGTCTATATCCAGGTCCCAGGCCCGCAGCGACTGCCGCAGCCTGCGCATGGAGATCCCGGCGTCGATGAGGATATGCGTATCTCTCTCGCTGCATAACATGCAGTTGCCGCCGGAACCGCTGGCAAAAACCTTTATCTTCATCCCATGATGGAGAGGATCTTCTCTCTCCCGTCGTACTCGTCGCGCTCATCCACGATGCGGATGTCCGCGCCGAGGGCGTTGAGCTTGCCCACAAAATTCTCATAGCCGCGCTCGATGAAGCGCACATCCTCCACCACCGTGGTGCCGGAGGCGCACATGCCGGCAATGACCATCGCCGCGCCCGCGCGCAGATCGCAGGCCAGAACGGGCGCGCCGCTGAGGCGTCTGCCGCCCTCGACCACGCAGACTCTCCCGTCCACCTGGACCTCGGCGCCCATTTTGCGAAGCTCGTTTACATACTTGAATCTGTTGTCGTACACGCCCTCCGTGATGACGGAGGTGCCGTTTGCCACGCACAGCAGCGCGCACATCTGGGGCTGCATGTCCGTGGGGAAGCCCGGATAGGGCAGGGTCTTCACGTTGATTTTCCGCAGGCTGCTCGCGCCCTTGACAAGGACCGAGTCGCCGTTTTCCAGCACGATCGTGCCGGTCTCTCTAAGCTTTGCGCTGATACACTCAAGGTGCCGGGGAATGACGTTTTTGATGAGCACTTCCCCGCCGGTTGCGGCGGCCGCGACCATGTAGGTGCCCGCCTCGATCTGGTCGGGGATGATGGCGTAGCTGCCGCCGTGGAGCTTTTCCACGCCGTTGACCTTGACGGTGTCGGTGCCCGCGCCGCGGATGTCCGCGCCCATGGAGTTGAGGAAGTTTGCAAGGTCAACGATGTGCGGCTCGCGGGCGGCGTTTTCGATAATGGTGCGGCCCTGAGCCAGAGTGGCTGCGAGGATGATGTTCATCGTCGCGCCGACGGAGACCTTGTCCAGATAGATCCTCGCGCCGTGGAGCTTGCCGTCGCGCGCGTCGGCATAGACAAAGCCGGACTTCACGTCCACGTCCGCGCCGAGGGCGTTCATGCCCTTGATGTGCTGGTCGATGGGGCGCACGCCGAAGTTGCAGCCGCCGGGCATGGTGGTCTTGGCATGGCCGAAGCGCCCGAGCATCGCGCCGATGAGATAATAGGACGCGCGGATCTTGCGCATCAGGTCATAGGGGGCATCCTGCATGCACACATTCGTACAGTCGATCTCCACCGTGGAGCGGTTGAGATAGCGGATCTTCGCGCCCAGCTCCCGCAGGATGGTCAGCAGCATCTCGGTGTCGCTGATCTGGGGCATGTTCTCTATTACACAAACGCCGTCCACCATGAGCGCCGCGGGGATAATGGCGACCGCCGCGTTTTTCGCGCCGCTGATCTCCACCTCGCCGTGCAGGGTGGCACCGCCGTTGATCACATATTTTTCCACGTTTCTACACCTTCCGTCAGTCCGGCAGTGTCAAACGACAAGCTGCCGAGCATAGATAATATCATACAGATCGGGTTATGGCAAGCCCCTTATTGATTTGCCTCCAGCCAGAGCTTGGCCTTGGAGAAGGCGATGACGGTCTTGGCGTCGATGATTTCATTGCGCATGACCATGCCCAGGACCTCCTCAAAGGCAAACTTCTCGACATTGAGAAATTCGCCCTCGTCCAGGTGGCTCTTGCCCCGGTGCAGGCCGCGGGCCAGGTAGACGTGGATGATCTCATCCGTATAGCCGGGCGAGGTGTAGCAGCAGCCCAGGTCTATATACTCGTCGGCGGTAAAGCCCGTCTCCTCCGAAAGCTCCCGCACGGCGGTGGAGAGGTGATCGTCGTGGTGGTCGATCTTCCCCGCCGGGATCTCCAGCACCGGCGCGCCCACGGGGTAGCGGTACTGGCGCACCATGTAGCAGCTGCCGTCGGTATCCAGGGGCAGCACGCCCACGCCGCCGGGGTGGTGCACCACCTCGCGCAGGGTCTGGTGCCCGTCGCACAGCTCCACCTTGTCAAGCGTGACGCTCACGATCACGCCGGTATATTTGAGCTCACCGCTGAGCTTCTTTTCCGTAAGGTCCATACGATCCTCTTTCCCCGCCGGAGCGGTGTCGTAATTTTGTTGACGTTAATCGGATTTACATAATTTGCGCAAGTGCAGTATACCATAAGACTTTTGCAATTTCCATATTTTTTGCGTGGAATTTCAAAAAACTTTTGCTTATAATCGGCTTAAAGCGGCGTTTTTGTGTCGAAAAAGTTTATATATGGAGGCGTTTGATTTCGATATGGTTACAGTGTGTGTTTCATCGGAGGCGCTGGCCCTGCTGCTGACGAAGGAGGAGCTGCGGGATGTGCGCGCGGCGGTGTGCCTGAGTCTGGAAAGCGCGGGACTCGAGCCCTGGAGGGACCTGGAGGCGGAGTTTTACGAGCGCGGCGGCGTGGGCCTGCTGCTGGCAAGGCCGCGCCCGCCGCTCAGGTCACGGGGGATGCGGCAGCGGCGGGTGCGGCAGGCTCCCAACAGCCTCCCTCTCTGAGGGAGGTGGCATCCGGCGTCCCCCGCAAGCCGGATGACGGAGGGAGTATGCGTCAACATATTTACCCCTTCCCCCGCCGAAGCGGTCCCCCTTGTCCCGCCTTGCCGCCATTACCGTTTCCGTGCAGGCATCACAGCCTGCTCGAAAACGGTGCGGCTGCGGAACTCACATTGCCCCTTCTTCCGCCACCGGCGGCGGGGCATTGTGAGGCCCCATATCGCCGCAAGCGGCTGGGGAAGGCACGCCAATGGTGTTTACAAATTTTTCTTTTCTTCTTTAAGGCTCTGTGTTATAATAAGCTGTGTTCCGTGAGAGGAAGTGAGCGGCATGCCGAAGCAGACGGGAACCAAGCAGATCACAGCCAACCGCAAGGCGTTTCATGAATATTTCGTGCTCGAGCGCTTTGAGGCCGGGATCGAGCTTTTCGGGACCGAGGTCAAGTCTGTCCGCGCCGGGCAGGTAAACCTCAAGGACTCCTTCTGCACCATCAAAAACGGCGAGCTTTTCGCCCGCGGCATGCACATCAGCCCCTACGAGCACGGCAACATCTTTAACCGTGACCCCATGCGCCCCAAGCGCCTGCTGATGCACAAGCGGGAAATACTGAAACTCCAGGCCCGCGTCATGCAGGACGGCGTCGCGCTGATCCCGCTGTCGCTGTATTTCAAGGACAGCCGCGTCAAGGTGGAGTTGGGCCTGTGCAAGGGCAAGAAGCTCCACGACAAGCGCGACAGCGCCGCCGACCGCGAGGCCAAGCGCGATATAGACAGAGCCATGAAAGAGAGGAATTACCGATGAGCAATCCCATTGTCACCATTGAGATGGAAGACGGCGGCATCATGAAGGCCGAGCTCTACCCCGAGATCGCCCCGAACACCGTCAACAACTTTATCTCCCTCGTGAAAAAGGGCTTCTATGACGGTGTGATCTTCCACCGCGTCATCCCCGGCTTCATGATTCAGGGCGGCGACCCCAAGGGCGTCGGCACGGGCGGCCCGGGCTACACCATCCACGGTGAGTTTTCCGCCAACGGCTTCAAGAACGATCTCAAGCATGACCGCGGCGTGCTGTCCATGGCGCGCACCATGGCCCCCAACTCCGCCGGCAGCCAGTTCTTCATCATGCATGAGGACTCCCCCCACCTCGACGGCCAGTACGCCGCCTTCGGCAAGGTCATTGAGGGCATCGAGGAGGTCGACAAGATCTGCGCGGTGCGCACCGACTACAACGACAAGCCCCGCATCCCCCAGGTCATGAAGAAGGTCACGGTGGAAACCTTCGGCACGGAGTACCCGGAGCCGATCAAGGAATAAA
>CADBYZ010000011.1 GCA_902799075.1 Oscillospiraceae bacterium
GCTGGTGTTTGCGCTGGCCGCGCCCGGCGCCTTTGCCGTGCTGCCCACGCGCGGCGACCTGCTGCGCTATATCCCGGTTGCCGTCTCCATCGACGCGGATGCTGTCTCGGTCTACGGCTACTTCACGAACCTCAACCCCGACTGCTCCGTCTCCAACTTCCGCAACTTCGAGATGGCTGTCTTCATGGACAACGTTCTCATCGCCTCCGGCAGCTTTACCGCTATCGAGAATTTTGAGATCGGACCCGAGGACGTACTCTATCACACTTTTATCTTCCCGGGCAAGAGCGGCCTGTACCCCGGCACCTATATCTGCGATGACGACGACTATGCCATGATCTCCTGCACCTTCGACTACAGCGAGATGGTCTTCAGGGGCGGCGACACAAAGTAAGAACGCACAGCGCGAAAACCGTATAAAAATCAGCCTCCCCGGGGTTTCGCCTCGGGGAGGTTTTCATGCAAAAGGACAAACCAATGAAAAAACGAAAAATCCTGATCGCGCTCCTATGCGTGTGCGCGGTGCTGATCGTGGTGTCGGCGGTGATGGTCGGCAAGAGCGTATTTGTAAGCCTCAAGCCGACACCCACGCCCGCACCGACACCGAGCCCGACCCCGGCGCCGACGCCCGTGCCGACCCCTGTCCCCACTCCCGCCCCGACGCCGACGCCCATCCCCTACACCCCGCCGGAGGAGCTCTACAAGAGCTGGGAGCTCAACCACCATGTCATCGCCTGGCTGGACATCCCCGGCACCGACATCAGCTACCCCATCCTCCTGCACCCCACGGAGGACAACCATTACCTCAACATCAACATCGACGGCTCCTACGGCTACCCCGGCTGCATCTACACAAACAGCATGGAGGGGAAGGACTTTGCCACCTTCAACACTGTCATCTACGGCCACAACATGGCGGACGGCACCTACTTCGGCAGCCTCAAGAACTATAACGACGCGGACTTTCGCGCATCTCACCGCCAGATCGACATCTACACCCCAACCGAAAAGCACAGCTACACGCTCTGTGCCGTCGTGACCTACGACGACCGCTATATCACCGAGCGCTACCTTGACGAATTCGAGGCCGACCGCGTTGCCTTCCTGCGTTCGCTGCGGGACTTCGGCGCGGTGATCGACGAGAGCGTGCCCGTCAGCACCGATGGGCACATCATCACGCTGTCCACATGCGTCGGCGGCATGCCGAACAACCGTCTGCTGATCGTGGCGGCGGAGAACAAGGAGCCGGATTCGTGATTGTAACCAAAAACGCTTTTTGAAATTTTGGTGAAATTTATTTGTAACCCTATCGCAATTTTTAGAAACTTGTGTTATAATACCTCCATAGTAAACCCCTGCCCGCAGAACGCGGGTATCACTGCCTGCAAAACGCAAAGTTTGGCGTGCGCAGGCAAATATAAAAGGGAGAACGGAGGAAGTTATGAACAGATACTCTGAAACAAGAGCGCTGCGCCTTGCACTTTCCGCCGGCCTTGCGCTCATGCTCTGCCTCACCGTGCTGACCGGTTCCGCGTTCACCCTGAAGGCTTACGCGGACTATGAGCCGCCCCAGGCGCTGAAAGCCCTGTGGGAGCTCAATCACGATGTGATCGGCGGCTTGTCCATCCCCGGCACCGCCGTCAACTACCCCATCATGCAGAGCGCGACCGACGACTATTATCTCAACGTCTGCTTTGACGGGGCGGCGGGCCTGCCCGGCTCGGTCTACGTCAACAAGGTCGACGGCAAGACCTTTGACACCTTCAACACCGTGGTCTACGGCCGCAACATGGCCGACGGCAGCTACTTCGGCGGGCTGAACAAATACCTGGATGTGGAGTATCTGGACGCCCACCGGGAGATTGTCGTCTACGGCGTGAACGCAAAGCACACGTATCAGGTCTTCGCCGTGGTGGTGTATGACGACCGGCGCATCACGGACACCTACACCGACGGGGAACTTCTGGACCAGTGGGCCTTCCTGCAGTCCCTGCAGACCGACGGTCTGCCCGGAACCATCCTGCTGGATGACATGGGCGTGGACGCGGGCCGGGACCGGCTGCTCACGCTGTCCACCGGCATCACCGACCGGCCTGATAACCGCCTGTTGATCGTGGCGGTGGAGAGATAAGCAAAACGATATACACCCCGGCCTCCGACGGGCCGGGGCTTTGCTTTCAAGGAGGACAATATGAAGATTGAAGCCATGACGGACAGGCACCGGGAGGAGGTGCTCAGCATGATGCGCGTTTTTTACGCCTCGCCCGCGGTGGCGACCGACGGCTCGGAGGAAATCTTCCGCGCCGACTTTGACGCGTGCATCGGCCCGAGCCCCTATCTGGAGGGCTATGTGCTGACGGAGGACGCGGCGCTCATCGGCTACGCGATGGTGGCCAAAAGCTTTTCCACCGAGTACGGCTGCCCATGCATCTGGATCGAGGAGCTGTACCTCGAGCCGGAGCACTGCGATCAGGGCTTCGGCTCGGCATTCCTGCGCTTCGTCAAAGAGAAGTACCCGGAGGCGATCATGCGCCTGGAAGTGGAGGCGGAAAACCGCCGCGCGATGCATGTCTACCGCAAAAACGGCTTTGAGGAGATGCCTTATATCGAAATGAAAGTCTGATGCTTGCGGGACTTAAAAATGTATAAAACCTTATTGGGACAGAATTGTGCTGATTCGTTCAAAATTCTGTTCCTTTTTATTGAAAAAACACTGAATTTCCAAAAATTTCAGCTTGAAGAAATATATGGAATACCGTATAATAGAAATTGAATAAGTATATAAGGGCAGCCTGGCGGCGCATCAAACGGATACACAAAAAGATGAAGGCGGAACGGACAAGGAGCGTGCGGATATGAAAAACAACACACGACTCGGCAGAGCGCTGGGCCTTTTGCTGGCGCTTGCGCTGTTGCTGACACTGTCCGCCTGCGCGGGCGGCGGGGCCAGGACACAGAACGCGCTGCCGGAAGCGGAAGACAGCACCGACGGTTTTCTCATCGCCGTGGAGGACGAGCCGGACACGGTGGATTTCCAGTGTACCTCCATCCACTATACCATCGCCCAGAATGTTTTCAACCGCCTTGTGGCGATGGAGAATGACAAGGACGGCAACGCGGTTATCCTGCCGGAGCTTGCCGAGAGCTGGGAGATCTCCCCCGACCGGCGCACCTACACCTTTCATCTGCGCGAGGGCGTGCGCTTTTCAAACGGTGAGGCGCTCACGGCCTCGGACGTGCAGTATACCTTCACAAGGCTTTTGACCCATCCCGATTCCTGCAACCGGGATATCGCGGACATGATCCTGGGGGCCGACTCCCTGGAGCGGGGGATTGCCAACAGACTGCTGGGCTTCGAGGTACTCGGTGACCTGGACTTTGCCATCACGCTGAACGATCCCTTCGAGGCCTTCCTGGCCTGCCTGTCCATGCCCGGGGCCTCCATCCTCGACCGGGAGACCACCGAACAGGCCGGGGACCGCTTCGGCCTTGACCCGGAATGGACGGTCGGCACCGGCTCCTTCATCCTGAAAAGCTGGGAGCCGGGGAAGGGCATGCTGCTCACGGCCAATCAGGACTGCTGGCAGGGGCCTCCCCGCTGCGCTGGGCTGGACCTGCGCTTCATGACGGACGCGGAGGAGATAAGGCTCCTGTTTGAAAGGGGCGGGCTGGATCTTCTGAACCTGGACGATGTGGGCAAGACGGCGGAGTTTTTCCTGCACGGCGACATCTATCAGGACCGGCTTTACACGGTGCAGCGCATCAGCACCACCTACATCGCCCTCAACGAATCCATGGAACCGCTTTCCGACGTACGCGTAAGAAAGGCGCTGCAGCTCGGGCTCAACCGGGCGCTGCTGCTGGACGCTGCGTACAGCGGGCGCGGGTATCTGGAAAACGGCATCATGCCCCACGGCGTGTACGGCTTTAACCCCGACCTGCCGGAGATTCCCTTTGACCGGGACCGGGCGCGCGCGCTTTTAAGGCAGGCGGGTTACCCCGACGGCTTTGACCTGAGCTTCACGGTCAGCGCCGCCTCCAGCCTCGGCGAGACGGCCCTGATCCGCACGGCGGCCTCGGCCTGGGAAAAGATCGGCGTGCACACCGAAATCAAAATCCTGCCCGACAGCGAGTTCATGCGCCTGAGAAAGAGCGGGGAGCTCGCCTGCTACTCCGCCACCTGGACGGCGGACTTCAACGACCCGGACAATTTCTTCTATACCTTCTTCGGAGACAGAGAAAACACGCGTTTTCGCTCTCTGTGCTATCCGAGGGAGGAGATCATGGAGCGGGTGCGCGATGCCCGCACCATCGCAGACCCCGAGGCACGCATCGGGGAATACCGTGAGCTTGAGGAGATCATCGTGCAGGAGGATGCCGCCTGGATCCCCCTGTTCTCCCGACAGTACACCTATGTGACATCTGAGCGGCTGGAGGGTTTCCAGTCGTCCTGGAACGGTTCTGTCAAGAACATGTACCGGGAGATGTCCATCCGTGAGGCTTGACTGCAATGAAATTCAATTCGATCCGCTTTAAGATCACGGCGATCACCGTCACCGCGATCCTGTTCGCCATCCTCGCCGTCTTCGGCGCGAGCTATTACTCCATCCACACCGAAACGGACCGCCGCTCGGTGGAGATCATGCGCCTGATCGGCGAAAACACCAGGGACACCCTGGATGAATACTTTGCCAGCATCGAGCAGTCGGTGAGCCTGGCCGCCAACATGGCGGTGGATTCGCTGGACAGCGTGGTTCTGGTTGAGTGCGGCGCGGCGGGAAGCTACGCAAAGGAGCAGACGCGCAGCCCCGAGCAGACCGAACGCCTGGACGCCTACCTCGCAGAGCACTGCGCGTATGTCCTCAAGGCTTTTGAAAGCTCCGCCGGGCACACAAACGGCGTCATCACCTATTACTACTGCATCAATCCCGAAATCAGTGAAAACGTGCACGGCTTCTTCTACTCCCGGGTCGGCAAGGCCGGCTTCGTGGAGCGTGAGCCGCTGGACGCCCGCACCCTCGATCCTGAGGATACCGAGCACACCACCTGGTACTATACGCCCATCCAACGCGGCAGGCCCTCCTGGGTGGGCCCCTATACGGCGCATTTCCTGGACGAAATGCCCACCTGCTCCTACCTCATCCCGATCTACTCCACCGGCGAGCTCATCGGCGTACTGGGCATGGATATTGCCCTGGAGACCATCACCTCCCATGTCAGCGCCGTCAAGGTCTATGACACGGGCTTTGCAAGTCTCTACGACAAAGAGGGAAAAATTCTCTACCATCCCGACGAGACCAGGCACCGGATCCCGGAGCTTTCAAAGCTGTCGGTGCCGCAGGAGCTTCTCTACGCCGACGACAGCGGCGACGCCCTCATCCGCTATACCATCGACAACGAGCCCCGGCAGATGGCCTTCACTACCCTGCGCAACGGGCTCAAGCTCATTGTCACCGCCCCCGTCAGGGAGATCAACGCTTCCTGGTTACATGAGGTTCGCGCCGTCTCGATCATCGCCTTTATCATCATCGCCGTCTCGGCAGTACTCATCCTGTTGGTCATGCGTTACGTCACAAACCCGCTGCTGCGGCTGACGGCGGCATCCCAGCGCCTGGCCGACGGGGACTACGACGTTGCGCTGACCTACCGCTCGGGGGACGAGATCGGCAAGCTGACCAAGGCGTTCCTGCGCATGCGCGACCAGCTCAGGGACACGATCTCCGACCTCAACCGCCGGGTCAACACGGATATGCTGACGGGTCTGCCGAACATGCGGTATTTCTTCAAACTTGCCCCGACCGAGCGGGACCGTCTCAAGAGCGAAGGCAAGGACGCGGTGCTGCTGTACTTTGACATGATCGGCATGAAGTACTATAACCGCCAGTACAACTTCGACGAGGGCGACAAGCTCCTGTGCGAGGTGGGCGAGATCCTGGCAAAGCATTTCCCGTGCCTGTGTCGCTTCAGCGAGGATCACTTCGCCGCCATCAGTGACGACGAGAACCTGGACGAACGCCTGCGGGCCGTCTTCCGGGACTGCGAGAAGGCAAACGGCGGCAACAGCCTGCCCGTGCGCGTGGGCATCTACCGCGACAGCATGGAGCCCGTCAGCATCAGCATCGCCTGTGACCGGGCCAAATACGCCTGTGACAAGCACCGCGGCACCTTTGAGTCCGGCTGGTACGTGTTCGACGAGGAAATGCTCACCCAGCTCGACGGGGTGCGCTATATCATCAACCATCTGGACCAGGCTCTCTCCGAGCACTGGATCAAGGTCTGCTACCAGCCCATCATCCGCGCGGTCAACGGGCGCGTGTGCGACGAGGAGGCGCTGTCGCGCTGGGTGGACCCGGTGCGCGGAATGCTCTCGCCGGCGGTATTCATCCCCATTCTGGAGCGGGCGCGGCTCATCTACAAGCTGGACCTCTACGTGCTCGACCAGATCCTGGAGAAGATGCAGGCCCAGAAGCTGGCGGGGCTCCGGGTCGTGCCGCATTCGGTGAACCTCTCCCGCGCGGACTTCGACGCCTGCGACATCGTCGAGGAGATCCGCCGCCGGGTCGACGAGGCGGGCATCGCCCGCGACAGGCTCACCATTGAGATCACCGAGAGCATCATCGGCAGCGACTTCGACTTCATGAAGGAGCAGATCCTGCGCTTCCAGTCCCTGGGCTTCCGGGTGTGGATGGACGATTTCGGCAGCGGCTACTCCTCCCTGGACGTGCTGCAGGATATCCACTTTGACCTGCTCAAGTTCGACATGCGCTTTATGAAGCGCTTCGGCGAGGGAGAGGAGAGCAAGATCATCCTCACTGACCTCATCCGCATGGCCATCGACCTCGGCGTCGACACGATATGCGAGGGCGTGGAGACCGCCGAGGAAGCCGCCTTCCTGCGGGAGATCGGCTGCAACAAGCTGCAGGGCTTCTACTATTGCCGCCCCATCCCCTACGAGGAGATCCTGGAGCGCAACCGCAAGGGCATCCAGATCGGCTTTGAGGACCCGGAGGAGAGCGACTACTACGCCGCCATCGGCAGGGTGAACCTGTATGACCTCACCGTCATCGCCGACAAGGACAGCGGGCGTCAGGACTATTTCGACACCCTGCCCGCCGGCATCCTGGAGATCAGGGGGGATGAGGTCTCCTATGTGCGCACGAACCGGGCCTACCGGGATTTCCTGAAGCAGTTCTTCCAGTTCGATCTGGACACGCAGAACGGGGGCTACCCCGCTTCCCCCCAGGGCTACGCTGCCGAGTTCATGAAGCAGGTCAGAAGGTGCGGCACGGAGATGACCCGCATCTTCTACGACGGGCGGCTGAATGACGGCTCGCTTGCGCACACGGTCCTCAACCCCGTGGGGGCAAACCCCAAAACCGGGGCCTACGCCGTCGCCGCGGCGGTGCTGTCCATCGTGGAGCCCGACAAGAGCACCAGCTACGCGGACATCGCCCGGGCCCTGGCGGCGGACTACTACAACATCTATGTCGTGGACCTGGACAGCGACCGCTTCATCGAGTACTCCTCCCAGGTCGGCGGCGAGGAGCTGGCTGTCGAGCGGCACGGGACGGACTTCTTCGCCTCGGCCCGGCGCGACACCATGGTCCGCATTTACGAGGCGGACAGAGAGCCCTTCCTGACCTGGTTTTCCAAGGAGAACATCCTGCGTGAGCTGGATGCCCAGGGGGTCTTCACCACCACCTACCGCCTCATCGACACCGGCGCGCCCATGTACGTCACCATGAAGATCACCCGCATGCCGGGCGGCAACCGTATCATCATCGGCATCAGCATCGTCGACGCCCAGATGAAGCAGCGCGAGCAGCTGGGCGGGAAATAGGCCCCGAGACATAAAAACATCGGCAGATCAAAACGATCTGCCGATGTTTTTGCACTTATTCGACCCAGTAAACGCGGCCTTCCGCACGCGGCTTTGGGGCGGGCGCTTCGCCGTCCGGGAAGCCCACGATGCAGTGGCCGATGCCCTCCCAGTCGCCCTCAATGCCGAGGTCGCGGAGGATGGCCTTGCCCTCGTCGGAGTCAAACTCCTGCAGAGCGCGGTTGATCCAGCAGCTGCCGAGGCCCAGCGCGTGGGCGGCCAGCATCATGTTGCCCATGGTGAGGCTGCCGTCATAGATGTGGTTGGGGCTTTCCCGGTTGGAAAGCACCAGCAGCACGGCGGGCGCGCCGTAGAAGGGATCAAAGCCCTCCTGCCAGCCGCCGATCAGACGGTTCATCTCCATGAGCCGGTCGCGAAGCTTCCTGTCGGTGACGGCGATGACCATGGACGACTGCATGCCGTGGCCGCTGGCGGCATAGAGTCCGGCCTCGATGATTGTTTCCAGGTCCTTGCGGTCCGGCAGCTCGGGTTTAAATTTGCGGATGCTGCGGCGGGTCAGGATATCGTCAAGTGTGGTGTTCATGTTTGTGCGCTCCCTTCACTTTCGTGATTTCAGTATAGCATCACGGAAACGCATGCGTCAATGCTTATCGTCTACTCGAACGCTTACCTCGCCGGAATTGAGCTTTGTTGTGCTGCCGTCGGGGAGGCGGACCAGGAGGGAATAGTCCTCCAGCAGGTCCAGTACCTCGGCGGGCACCGGGGCTTTGCCGGGGGAGAGGATGTTGACGGCTTTGCCCAGCACAAAGGAGCGGCGTTTGTAGCCCTCAAAGACCGCGGGCGCGCCGGGCGCCTTCGTGTATTCCGCGAGAGCGTCGAGGATGCCCGCGGCGAGACGGCAGCGCAGCTCCGGGATGTTCTCCGCGTCAAAGGCCGCGCCCGCGATACTTCTCAGCTCCTCGGGGAAATCCGCCTTCGGGACATGGGTGTTGACCCCGATGCCGATGATGACATGGCGCATCATCCCGTTTTCGCAGTCCACGCTGGCCTCCGTCAGGATGCCGCAGACCTTGCGGGAGTCCACGAGAATGTCGTTGACCCACTTGATCTGCGCTTGCCTGCCGGAAAGCGCCTCGATGGTCTCCGCCACCGCCACCGCCGCGCAGGCGGTCAGGCGCGTGGCCTCCACGGCGCTCATGTCCGGGCGCAGCAGCAGGCTCAGGTACAGTCCGGAGTCGGCGGGGGAGTAGAAGCTGCGTCCCATGCGCCCGCGCCCCGCGGTCTGCTCCCCGGCCACCAGGGCAAGGCCCGCGGGCGCGCCCTCGGCGGCGAGGGCTTTGAGCACGGTGTTGGTGGAGCTGATGGTTTTGTACACCTTAAGCTCCAGCTCCTGATGCCGCAGATGGCGGCGGATGCCCTCCTCGCTCAGCACGTCGCTTTCGGATAAAAGGCGGTAGCCCCGGTTGGAGACGGACTCGATGCTGTAGCCCGCCTCGCGCAGCTGGCCGATGGCCTTCCAGACCGCCGTGCGGCTCACGCTGAGGCGCTTTGCCAGCTCCTCGCCGGAGATATAGCTGTCCGCGTTCTGCCACAAAAGGGCAAGCAGATCGTCCTTGGTCATGCCGCCTTGACCTCACGGCTGAGAAGCGGGTAGAGCCGCGTGGTCAGCACGCTTGCCAGCGCGATCTTCACCGCGTCCGGCAGCAGGTAGGGGAACACGCACCAGCCCAGCGCCGTGCCGAGGCCGATGGGGCCGGTCTTGCGGGCATAGACGACCATGAACCAGGCCGTGCCGAAGGCATAGCAGACGAGGATGCCGAGGACCATCGACACGATCAGCACCGGCAGGCTGCGGCCGAACTTCTCCACCGCAAGCCCTACGATCAGCGCCGTGAACAGAAAGCCCACGATATAGCCGCCCGTCGTGCCCAAGAGCGCGCCGATGCCGCCCTTGAAGCCGGAGAATACCGGGGCGCCCACCGCGCCGAGCAGGATGTAGCAGAGCACCGTCCACATGCCGCGCCTGAGCCCGAAGAGGGCTGTGACGAGGCAGACGGCAAAGGTCTGCATGGTGAACGGGATGGTCATGGGCACGGAGATCCAGGAACAGACGGCGATGAGCGCCACGCCCATGGCGATATACGCGAGATCGCGGGTGGTGAAGGAATTTTTCATGGCTGCCTCCAAAACATTCGATGGCGGGATCATAACACAGACCGCGGCCGATTGTCAACCGTTAATGATAAGCGAGGTTAACGATCAAACGTAAAAAGGAGGCTGTCTCAAAATGTTTACCGTTATTGTCATCCTGAGGAACGAAGTGACGAAGGATTTCTCTTTTTGAAGATTTTTTACAAACTTTTGAGAAAAGATTCTTCGCTTCGCTCAGAATGACACGGAGTTTTGAGACAGCTCCCTGAGAATATCAGCAGCGGCGGAAGGTGCGGGTGTAGAGCTGGAGCTTCTTGGCGAGCTCCTTGGTGGCCGCGTCCGGCAGCATGCGCCAGCGCCAGTTGCCGAGAGGCACGCCCGGCGTGTTCATGCGGGCCCTGCCGTCGAGCTCCAGGATGTCCTGCATCTGCATGACGAAGAGATCGGCGCAGGTCTGCATGCCGGTGCGGATCATGCCCCAGCACCAGCCCTCGTCCTCGGTGATGTGCATGTAGCGGGCGGCAAAGTCCCGGTCACGCTTGCCGGTCTCCTTGACCCAGCCCAGGACGGTGTTGTTGTCGTGGGTGCCCAGGTAGCAGACACTGTTGTAGGGGATGCAGTGGGGCAGGTAGTCGGAATCGCCGTGGGCGTCAAAGGCAAACTCCAGGATCTTCATGCCGGGCATGCCGGAATCCTGTACCAGTCTGCGCACACCATCGGTGACGTAGCCCAGATCTTCGGCGATGAAGTCCAGGTCGTGGAACCAACTCGTCAGCACGCCCACCAGCTTCATGCCGGGGCCGGGACGCCAGGTGCCGTTTTTCGCGGTGGTCTCGCCGTAGGGCACGGACCAGTAGCTCTCAAAGCCGCGGAAGTGGTCGATGCGGATCACGTCGTAGAGCTTCTGCGCGCCTTCGACGCGGCGGATCCACCAGCCGAAGCCGTCGCGCTCCAGCGCCTCCCAGTTGTAGAGGGGGTTGCCCCAGAGCTGGCCGTCGGCGGTGAAGGGATCGGGCGGCACACCGGCCACGGCCTTCGGCACATTCTTCTCGTCAAGCTGGAAAAACTGCGGCTCGCTCCACACGTCGGCGGAGTCCAGCGCCACGTAAATGGGGATGTCGCCGATGAACTTCACACCCTGCTTGTGGGCGTAGTCCTTGAGCTTTTCCCACTGGAAGTAGAAGATGTATTGAAGGAAAACGTGGTAATTGACCTCGTCACGCAGCCTGTCCGCCCAGTAGCGCAGGGCGTTGTCCCGGTGCATGCGGATATCCTCCTCGGGCCACTCGGTCCAGGGCAGCATGTCAAAGTACTCCTTGACGGCCATATAGAGGGCGTAGTTTTCCACCCAGCGGTTATTCTTGCGGAAGGCTTCGATCTCGTTGCCGAGCTTTTCCCAGCCGCGCTTGAAGGCCAGACGCAGGAGCGGGGCGCGCTTTTGATGGATCGTCTCGTAATCCACCTGCTCGGGGTCGTCGCCCCAGCCGGTCTCGTCGATCTCCTTGGCCTTGAGCAGCTTGTACTTGGTCAGCAGATCCAGGTCGATGTAATCGGGATTTCCCGCAAAGGTGGAATAGGAGGAGTAAGGGCTGTCGCCCGCGCCGGCGGGGACGAGAGGGAGAAGCTGCCAGTAACGCTGACCAGCCGCCTTCAGAAAGTCCACAAACGCAAAGGCGCTCTTTCCCATGGTGCCGATGCCGTAGGGGGAGGGCAGAGAGCTTAACGGCATGAGGACGCCGCTGCTGCGGTTCATAAAAATCAACTCTTTTCTTCGTGATATTCCGCGCATCCCTTCTGACACACGGATACTGTTAAAACCTTAAGGCAACACCGCACAATACGTCTGCGGCATCTTCCGGGAAATTTGTGCCCCGATTTCGTCACTTTTTCTTGAGGTACACAAAGTACATCTGCGAAAAAGCGCCATCATCAGAACGCAACTTTTCCCGGAATCTGCTCTTGCCGCATTGTGCGGTATTGCCTAAAATAATTTACCACATAAACAGGGGGTTCGTCAAGAAAAGCACAAAGAAAATAAAAATGGCGTTTCCGCCTGTGTCAGATTACTCGACAACGATCAGCTCCGTCAGATTCGGGGATTTTGCCAGCGCCTCGCGCAGGACGGGCTCCATGCTCGCGTCCGCCGTGACCGTGCGCAGGGCCGGGAGCCCCGCCAGCGCCGACCAGTCGAGCTTGTCCCCGCTGCGCATCAGCGTCAGCTCCCTCAGCCCACGGAAGTCCTCCAGGTTCTTCGTGGAGTTGAGCTCGCAGTCCGTGAGGCTCAAAGTCACGATGTTCCACTCCCGGTCAAAGCGCAGGAAGAAGCGGCCGCGAAGATCGCAGCTAACAAAGCGCAGATCGGTGAGATTGCTCCGGCGCATAAGGGGCCTCAGCTCGTTGAGCGCGGCATTGTGGATTTCCGCCTCGGCCAGATATGTCAGCGTCTTGAGCGGGGCATAGGAGCGCACGTCCGCCCCCGCAAGGCGAAGGCACCTTAATTGCAGGCAGTGGGACAGATCGCCCAGCGAGCGGATGGGGCAGTCCTCCGTGTCCAGTTCACGCAGCAGCATGAGCTTCCCAATGCCTTTAAGGCTCGTCAGACGGCAGTCGCGCAGCGTGAGCTTCTCTACGGCGCAAAGCGGCAGCCCTTTCAGGTTTTCCGCTTCCATGCCCGTCAGAGTCAGGCGCTTGAGATCCGGGAAAAACCGCAGTTCGGAAAGCGTGTTTTCATCCGGCGCGTTAAGATTGAGCTCACTCAGGCCCGCGAGATCGGAGACGGTAAGCGTCCCTGCCGCTTTCCCGGCGTATTTTCGCGCGGCGCTGTCCAACTGCGAATCGGTGAAGCTGAGCTCCGTGCTGCCGGGCAGATAAAGGAGCTCCGGCTGGCTCTTTTCAATGTATATGCGCTGCACTATACCCGTGGACCAGCCCACGATGCCGAGCGTCACCACGGTGATGAGCAGCGCAAGGGATACGCACAGCGCGGCGATGCGCCCGGGCGTCCAGCGCCTTTTCTTTTTGACGGGCTCGGTCTTCGGCGTGAAGGAAGTCTGTTCCCTGCCCAGGAATGGGGACAGCTGGGGCGCGGCGAGAAGCTTTTCATAAAACGCGTCCTCCCCCATGGTATATTTCATCAGCGCAAAGAGCGGGCCGATCTGCATCTCCATCCCCGGCGTGAGGGCAGTTTCCTCCAGAAAGATGTTGACGGTGCTGATCCTGTGCGTCTGGGCAAAGTGCATCTCCTTGCGGCAGTTGTCCGAGCGGACATAGGCGTTGGAGAGGAAGGCCAGCATCACCGAGGCGGATTTCAGGTGGGCGGCGATGTACTCCGGCCATTCGCTGCCGACCTCGATCCCGCCATCGTACCACACCCGGCAGCCGGCTTGCTGCAGGTGGGCGGCGATGTCCATGACCGCCGGGGCGTCGGCATGGGCGTAGCTGAGGAAAATATAAGGCTCTGTGCCCTCATAGGGCCGGACGCTTTCCATGCACTCTCACCTCCTGCTTGTTTTTCTGATTATATCATAGCCCGTCCCGTTTGAAAAGTATATGGCGGGCGATGCTTTACAAGGCAGAAAAATGCTGTATAATAGATAAAAACAGATGAAAGGAGCAAAATATGCTCTCTGCATATCT
This sequence comes from Oscillospiraceae bacterium, assembly GCA_902799075.1. Classification (GTDB taxonomy): domain Bacteria; phylum Bacillota; class Clostridia; order Oscillospirales; family Oscillospiraceae; genus Limivicinus. The sequence continues at coordinate 13,628 of CADBYZ010000011.1, forward strand.
TGACCGGGCCCACGCCGACGAGCCGCTCTGGCTGCCGGAGCTGCGCGCGGCCTTTCTCGCGGATGAAAGCGCGAGACCCCTCAAGCTGCGTCTGACGCTGCACGACGGATCGATGCGGGACTTTGCCTGCGCCGTTCCCCGCTGGGAGACGGAGGAGGAAGAGCGCTTTGCGGCGGAATATCTCTATGCCTGCGTGTACAATATCCTTGCCGTGTACAGCGGTCGGGCGCTGCGGCTGTTCTTTGACACAGCCGACGGGGAGCTCTGCGCCTTTTACGAAAGCCTTGCGGACGTGTTCCAGCTTCGTGAGACAAGGCGGCGCGGCTATGGCAAGGTCGTGAGCATCGCCGCGCGCATTGCGGCAAGCTGCGGCGGCGGGGAGTTTCGCTTTGAAAAGGCCGATCTCGCAGAGTACGTGCCGCTTCCCGAGGCAAAGACGGAGGAGGAGAGCGGGCGGCTGGACGGGCGGCTTCGCGCAGTATGCGAAAGGGCTTCCGGGCTCACCCTCTGCGGCGTCGATGTGGGCGGTACGGACATCAAGCTTGCACTGGCCGTAAACGGGCGGCTTGTCCGGACGAAGGAGTACGACTGGAACCCCGCAGCTTATTCCACGGCGGAGGAGATCATGGAGCCGATCCTGCTGCTGGCCCGGCTCATGCGCGCCTGTATTCCGCCCGCGCCGCCGGCGTTCAAAAAAATGCTGGCCGCGGCGATGGAGAAGGACGCGCCGCTGCCGCTCATCCGGGAGGCAGCGGAGCAGGCGGAAGCAGTGCTCGGCGCTGCGGTGAACGTTCTTGACGGTATTGGCGTGAGCTATCCCGACATCGTCATCGGCGACCGCATCCTCGGCGGTGAGACGCCGAAGACGGAGGGCCTGCGCCGCAATGCGGCGCTGGACTACGAGCAGGAGTTTCACAAGCTCTCGGAGCTCAGGGAAGAGCTTCAGAAGCTGTGCAGGCCCGGCGGAGCCGTGCGCATCACAAACGACGGCAACATGGCGGCCTTCACCGCCGCGATGGAGCTTGCCCACAGCGGCGATGCCGCCGCGCTCAGGGATGGGGTGATTGCCCACAGCCTGGGGACCGATCTGGGGACCGGCTGGCTCACGGAGGCGGGGACGATCCCGGCCCTGCCGCTGGAGCTGTACGATCTGATCCTGGACCTGGGGAGCTTCCCGGCCCGGGCCGTTGCGCCGCGGGATCTGAGAAGCACGCGCAACGAAAACTCGGGCCTGCCCGGCGCGCTGCGCTACATGGGGCAGGCGGCGGCCTATCGCCTGGCGTATAAGCGAAAAAGCGCGCTGCTGGAGGGCTTCACCGCCCGTGACGACGAGGCGCTCACCATCGCCACGAAGCCGCAGGACATGCGCAAGCCCTGTCTCGAGCATCTCATGCAGCTTGCCGAGGAGGGCGACGCGGACGCCTCGGCGATCTTCCGCGACATCGGGGAAAATCTCTCGGCGGTCACGAGGGAGATGGAATACCTCCTGCACCCGGCGGCAAAGTCGCGCTTTCTCTTCGGGCGCTTCATCAAGAGACCGAAGGTCTTCCGGCTGCTGGAAGAGGGCTTTCACCGGGGCGTCGGGGATGTGAAGCTCATCCCCTCGGACGAAAATCTTGCGAATACCCCGCTCATGCGGGCGCTGGCACAGTCGAAGGACGCGACGGTGGCCCAGTTCGGCCAGGCCGTGGGATCAATTTATTTTGCGGTGACGTAAGGAGGAAACACATATGAAACGCAGTGAGATCAACGCGGCGCTCCGGGAGATGGAGCAGATGGTTCGGGAATACCGCTGCTTTTTGCCCGACTTCTGTCATTTTACCCCCGCCGACTGGCTGAGCAAGGGCCATGAATATGACGAGGTGCGCGACAACCTTTTAGGCTGGGACATCACCGACTACGGCCTCGGGAAATTCGACGAGGTGGGCTTCTCGCTCATTACCATCCGAAACGGCAACCTCGCTATGCGCGACACCTACCCCAAGCCCTACGCCGAAAAGCTCCTGTACCTCAAGGAGGGACAATACAGCCCCATGCACTTCCACTGGGCCAAGATGGAGGATATCATCAACCGCGGCGGCGGCACGGTGCTCATCCGGGTGTATAACTCTCTGCCGGACGAGGAGATCGACAGGGAAAGCCCCGTCACCGTCCACATCGACGGCCACGCCATGACTGTCCCCGCAGGGGCGCAGGTAGCGCTTCACCCGGGCCAGAGCATCACCATCTACCCTTACCTTTACCATGACTTTGAGGTGGAGAAGGGGACCGGCGCGGTGCTGCTCGGCGAGGTGAGCCAGGTCAACGACGACAAGAATGACAACCGCTTCAACCCGCCCGTGGGCCGCTTCCCCGCCATCGAGGAGGACGAGGAGCCCTACCGGCTTTTGTGTACCGAGTATCCCAAAGCAAAATAACGCAAAAAGCAGGCCCGGCCGGGCCTGCTTTTTCAGTGCAGCTTTTTACAGCGCCGCCTTGATCTTTTCGATCATGTCGGCGTATTCCTTATCGCTCAGAAAGACCTTGCCGGGGTTCATGGCGAACACGCCGCCCCACTCAAAGCCGTCGCGGTACTTGGGCACCAGGTGCATGTGCAGGTGGCAGCCGGTGTCGCCGTAGGCACCGTAGTTGAGCTTTTCGGGATGGAAGGCCGCGTGGATGGCCTTCGCCGCGCGGTTCACGTCGGCAAAGAAGGCGTTGCGCTCGTCATCCGAAATGTCGGTGATTTCGCTGACGTGGTCCTTGTAGGCCACGATGCAGCGCCCGGGGTGGCTCTGCTCCTTGAAGAGGATGAGCTGGCTGACGCTCAGATCGCAGATCTTGATGCCAAAGGCGCCCAGCAACTCGCCGCCCATGCAGTAGCCGCAGGCCTCGCGCGGGGCGGCAGCCTGTCTTTCTTCCAGTGTCATAGTGTATCTTCCTTTCTTACTGATATACAAACTCCATGCGGAAAATCTTTTTCTCCGTGTCGCCGCTGACGCGGTAGGTATCGCCCTCGTGCTCGACCGTGACGCGCAGCTCGTCGCCGAGGCGCGCTTCGTTTGCGTACTCCACCGCGATCGAGCGCAGGGGACGGCCCTCTGCCGCCGACTTGATGCGGTCCTCGGCGAGGTCAAAGTAGCGGGTGTTGTTCATGTGACCGTTTAAGTCCACATAGCTGTAGGGCACCGTAAAGGCGGAAAGCTGCCCCTCCTTTGCCCGCGGCGGCGGAGAGGGCAGGGCGATCTCATTGCCGGTCTTCTCGCCCTCAATGACGATGCCGTAGCGGTCCGGGAAGACCATGCGGCGTGTCTCCTGATCCACCAGGGCCCAGAGCGCGCTTACGCTGACGAGGGCGTTGCCCGCCTCGTCCAGCACCCGGTAATAGCGCGGAAAGAGCAGGTGCATCGTGTCGCCGGGCCAGGACTCGAGTGCGATCACCTCGTCGTATTCGGGCATGCGTTCGATCACCGCCCGCTGGAGCGTGACCATCCAGAGCAGGCCCCGGTCAAGGGTCATCTCGCGGCCCATGCCGAGCTCCTCCGTGTGACGGATGGACGCCTCCTGCATCAGCTCAAAGAGCACCGATGTGCGAAGCCTCCGGTGCAGCTCCACGTCCTTGTTGCGCAGACGGAGCGTGGTTGAAAAGACGCTCATTTCTTCGGCAGGCGCTTCATGATGGCGTCCGCCACGTCGCCCATGGTGGAAAGCTTCTGCCACTGGCGCTCGGGGATGCGCACGTCAAAGATGGCCTCCAGCTTGCAGATGACAAGGATAAAGCCCATGGAGTCGATGGCGGTCTCGGTGTTGATGACGGTGTTCTCGGTCAGCTCCGAGGTGGCGAGATCCGGCACGCAGTCGCGGATGACCTGGCGGATCTTTTCAAGTACTTCTTCTCTGGTCATAATGTCTCCATTTCCTGTTGGAGTTCCCAACGTTTGATCTTCCCTGTGGCTGTGCGCGGCAGGGGATGGCTGATTACATACACGCTTGCAAGCTGTCGTCCGCGCGGCTGGGCGGCCATCAGCGGGCGAAGCTTCTGTTCAATGTCCTTTGCGTCCGCCTCGCCGGAAAATACGAGGGCGGGTCTGCCGTTTTTGAGCGTCACCGCAAGCTCGGCGTGTCCCAGAGCCTGCATGATCGCGCCCTCATACTCCGGCAGGAAGAGCTTGGTGCCGTCCGGCAGAACCAGCATGTCCTTCTTGCGGCCAGTGATGTGAAGGCGGCCTTCTTCGTCGAATTTCCCCAGATCGCCGCTGTACAGGACGCCGTCCTTCAAGACGGCCTCGGTGTCCGCGGGACGCTTGTAGTAGCCCTGCATCATGCAGGTGGGGGCCTGGATGAGGATCTCCCCGTCGTCGGCAATGGTGACGGTGTCATCGGGGCATACCTCCATGGCGAAGGGATCACCGCCGATGCTGATGGCGACGCCGGAGCTGGTCTCGGTGAGACCGTAGCCAAAGCTCACGCGCAGGCCCTTTGCCCGGGCAGCGTCCAGCAGGGCCGGGGGACAGTCGCCCGCACCGACCAGCACGAGCCTGAGCTCCTCGTTGAGAAGCCCGCGCTGCAAAAGAAAGCCCAGCAGCAGCGGCACCACCGACACGGCGGTGGGCTTATAAAACGCGCAGTCGTCGGCATAGTGCCGCGCACCGCGCCCGAGGGCGACGCAGGCCCCGCAGCTTAAGCCCCACAAAAGCCCGCACACAAAGCCGAAGACGTGGCCCAGCGGCAGGATGCACAAAAGCCGATCCTCCGGCGAAAGCGGCAGCTTTGCCCCGCCGTTATAGGCACTCTGGCACAGACTGTGATCGGTCAGCACGACGGCCTTGGCCTGCTCCGTCGTGCCGGAGGTGAAAAAGAGAAGCTTCCCGCCGCCGTCCTGTACGCCGTTTGTGAGGTACGGTTTCAGGTCCTCGCACAGATCCTCGTCGCCCCAGAGGCGGTCAACATCTGTGTATTGCAGGAGCTTTCCCAGCGTCTCGTCCGGCAGCGAGGCGTCGAGCATCACGGTCTGGAGCCCTGCCGAGGCGGCGGCAAAGATCTCCACGATACAGTCCCTGCTCCCGTCGGCGAGGATGCCGACGCAGCTGCCGCCGTCGGCTTTGAGCTGCCCGGCCCGCTGCTCGACCGCCTGCAGCAGTCCGGAGAAGCTGAGGGCCTTCTGCCCGTGATCGTCATAGAGCAGGGCAGGGGAGTCGGGCGTTTTCTCCGCCCAGTAACAGAGCATGTGATGGAAAGAATCGAAGCGCAAGCTTTCACCTCCAGTACCGGTTTCGATCATTTAAAAAATCTTGATAATAATATATCATAGCATCGCCGGATTGCAAAGGGCTTTTTGAGCAAAGTCTATAAAAATTTGACATTTTGATCGAATTGTATAATGCAATTTCCGGCCCTTTGCTGTATCTTTAACATAGAAGGAAAATCCCTGAAAACACCTAAAAAACAAAACCATTTTTTGGAGGCAGCTATGGACAAGAATACGCGCATCTGCATCATCGGCGGCGGCCCTGCGGGCCTGTCCGCGGGCATGTACCTGGAACAGAAGGGCTACTTAAACTACACCATCCTCGAGCGCCTTGACCGCGTGGGCGGCAAGTGCTGGTCACCGACCTACAAGGGCCGCCGCTACGAGATGGGCGCCATCATGGGCGTACCCTCCTACTACGCCGTGCACGACGTGGAGGAGTTCTGCGGCATTACCCACGACGGCCCGAAGCTCAACCGCAACTACAAAAACGCCAAGGGCGACGTGATCGAGCCCTTCGAGCCCAAGAAGAACATCCTCAAGATCCCGCGTCTGCTCAGAATGAAAAGGCAGATCCGGAAGTTCGGCGAGCTGCTGGAGACCAAGTACCAGGGCTATGACCTCAACGGCCACCGCGGCGTCGCCGAGGGCCGCTACGACGGCTATGCCGTGACCCCGGGCCGCGAGCGCGTCCAGGGCATCAACCCCAACCTCAAGGATCTGGCTATGCCGTTCAAGGAGTTTTGCGCCAAGAACGGTGTCGACCTCGTGCAGGACGTGTGGATCGGACCCTACACCTCCTTCGGCTACGGCTACTTTGACGAGATCCCCGCAGCCTACGTGCTGAAGTATCTGGACTTCCAGACCACCATGAACTTCGTCAAGGTCAACCTCTGGACCTGGAAGAACGGCACCCAGTATATCTGGGAGCAGCTCAACGACCACCTCAAGAACCCCGCCCGCCTCAACTCCAACATCGAGAAGGTCGAGCGCCGCGACGGCAAGGTCTACGTCACCGTCAACGGCGAGGTCGAGGAGTACGACAAGATCATCGTCACCGCGCCCCTCTACATCCCCAACAAGCGCACCGACGGCCAGAAGGGCATGGTCGAGTACTTCGACGCCCGTGACGACGAGAAGAAGCTCTTCTCCCGCATCGACTACGAGCGCTACGATGTGCAGGCCTTCCTCACCAAGCCCGAGAACCATCCCGAGATCTCCTACTATGTCTTCGACAACATGGTGCCTGAGAAGCTCGGCCATCTGATGGTCTACTACCGCCGCTGGAGAGACGAGATCGACCAGGTCATCACCACCTACGCCCTGCGCAAGCACCGCAACAGCGCCGAGATCCCCTACGAGACCTGCCGCCAGATGGTGCAGGACGACCTCAAGACCATGCACAACCCCGCCGAAGAGGTCATCAACGAGTGGTCCGTGTACTACTTCCCCCATGTCTTCTCTGCCGACTATGCCGACGGCTGGTACGACAAGGTCGAGGCCATGCAGGGCAAGTACGACACCTTCTATGCCGGCGAGGTCATGAGCTTCGGCGACATGGACGAGACCGCCGAGTACTCCCGCGAGCTCGTCGAGAGATTCTTCTGAGACACCCCCTGATATTCCGCGTTTTACTCTTGGCTCTCCCCACGTCGGGGTGAGCCAAGTGAATTTTCATAAATCCTTTTGAAAGGACAACAACATGAAATTCTATAAAGACCATTATGATGTGGTCATCATCGGCGGGGCGCTGGCGGGCATGTCTGCCTGCCTGCAGCTGCAGGCCTGGGGCATCAAGGATATCCTCATCCTTGAAAAGCACAACATGCCCGGCGGCCTTGCCACCGACTTTGTGCGCAACGGCTTCGAGATCGAAGCCACCCTGCACGAGATGATGTCCATCGGCCAGCCCAACAAGCGCCTCAAGGTCGGCCAGTTCTTTGACGACATGGGCGTGAAGGTCGACTGGCTGCCGGTCAAGGAGTGCTACCGCGTGGCGCTGCCGAACTCCGGCATCGACAAAATCCTGCACCACGACTATGACGACACCTACACCACCGTCGCCCGCGAGGTCAACGAGGTCTGCCCCGGCACCTATGAGAAGGTACATGAGCTGATGCTTCTCTGCCGCCGCGTCTACGACAGCATGAACTACCTGTCCACCCACCCGATGAGCAAGCCCATGATGCTCTTAAAGCACCCGGACTTTGTCAAGACCGTCGGCTACACCGCCACCGAGGTCATCAACACCTTCGACCTGCCGAAGAAGGCCGTCGAGATGCTGACCCCGTACTGGATCTACGTCGGCAACCGTATGGACGATCTGCCCTTCACCATCTACGCTTTCCTGATGGCCGACTACTTCACCGGCTCCTATGTCTGCCGCGGCTTCAGCCATGAGATGAGCATGAAGCTCCAGGCCAAGTGCGAGGAAAACGGCGCGCAGTACGAGTTCAACCAGGAGGTCGAGAAGATCCTGGTCAAGGACGGCAAGGTCTGCGGCGTGCGCACCGCGCGCGGCGATGAGATCCACTGCGACTACGTCATCTCCGGCCCCTACCCCAACAGGGTCTACAGCCAGATGATCGAGCCGAAGTCCGAAGTGCCCGAGGGCGCCATCCGCATGATCAACAACCGCAAGCTCTCGGTCGTGCCCGTGTCCGTCATCATGCTGATTGAGGGCACGCCGGAGGAAAACGGCATCATCAACTACTCCACCTTCTCCGGCTCCACCATGGACACCAACAAGATCTGGGAGAACTACTCCAACCTCACCGAGCCCTATAACTACATCACCACCATCTGCTTAAACTACGCAAATCCCGGCCTGCCCGAGGGCTACACTCAGCTTTCCATCACGGCTCTGGTCCCCTCCAAGCCCTTTGAGAGCGTCAAGGAGGAGGAGTACCACGATCTCAAGCGCCGCCTTGCCAAGGAAATGATCGACGAGTGCATCAAGATCACCAAAGTGGACTTCACAAAACGCATCACCGAGATCGAGGTCACCACGCCCATGACCGTCTCCCACTATGTGGGCGCGTGGAAGGGCAATATCTACGGCTACCTCCACTCCATGGAGGACCACGCGGTGGCGAGACTGCAGATGAAGGAGAAGGATCACTTCATCGACGGCCTTGAGTTTGCCGGCGCCCACGGCATGTCCGGCGACGGCATGGGCCCGCAGATCACCAACGGCCGTGCGGCGGCGAAGGCCGTCAAGGAAGATATGGAGAAGAAAAAGGAGGCGAAGAAATGAGCATCACGGTCAAAGGATTTTTCCAGGACATCGGCGGCGCGTCCCGCGTCGTCAAGCTCAGAGAGGAAAACTTCGCCAAGGGCTCCCCGATCCCCGATCCCCATGATCCCATCCGCGAGGTGGCGGATCTGCTGCACCCGGAGCACATGACCTTCAAGGTCGTGGATATCCGCGAGGCCTCCCCCAGCTCCCGCATCTTCCGCTTTGAGTCCGCCGACGGGCACATCCCCGTCTTCCAGAGCGGCCAGTATGTGAACTTCCGCCTCAAGATCGGCGAGAGCGTCCTGTCCAGACCCTACACCATCTCTTCCGCCCCCTTTGAGGCCAGAGGCGAGCACCCCTTCTTTGAGATCACCGTGCGCCGCAACGTCCCCTATCTCGTCCCCGACTACCTGTTCGAGAACGTCAAGGTGGGCGACACCCTCGAGGGCGCGCTGCCCTTCGGCTTCTTCTACTGGGAGCCTCTGCGCGACTCCAAGGAGCTGGTTGCCCTGGCGGGCGGCTCGGGCATCACCCCGTTCCACTCCATGGCCAAGGAGATCGCCTACGGCAAGATGAAGGGCGTCAAGCTCACCATCCTCTACGGCTCCGTCAAGGCAAACGACATCGTCCTCAAGGACGAGCTTGACAAGATCGAGGCCGCCTGCCCCGATGTGAAGGTCGTGCACGTTCTCTCCGACGAGCCCGACTGGTCCGGCGAGAAGGGTTTTATTAGCCGCGAGATCATCGAGAAGTACTCCACCCCCGACTGCACCTACATGTTCTGTGGCCCGCTGCCCATGTTCCGCTTCGTCAAGAAGGCCCTGGACGACATGGGCATCCCCGTGCGCCGCTTCCGCCACGATGTGGTCAACAACCCCGCCGACGTCTCCACCCTGCCGGGCTACCCCAAGGGCACCGAGACCAAGACCTTCAAGATCACGGTCGTGCGCGGCATTCATGAGGATGTGATCGACGCGAAGGCCTCCGAGCCCGTGGCCGTCGCTCTTGAGCGCGCGGGCATCGCCATCGACACCCACTGCCGCAACGGCGAGTGCGGCTTCTGCCGCAGCCACCTGCTCTCCGGCGACATCTTTGTCTCCCCTGTGGGCGACGGACGGCGCATGATGGACAAGGAGATGGGCTGGTTCCACGCCTGCTCCTCCTGGCCGCTGACCGACCTCAAGATCAAGATCCCCATCATGTAAGCATAACAGATAATCCCTTGCGGACACAGTATCCTGTGCCCGCAGGGGATTTTGCGCAAAATCCGAAAGGAGCGTTCAAAATGCAAGTTACCAAGAAAAACGGAAAAGTCGTTGTGTTCGACGACGAAAAGGTTGTTGCCAGTATCCTCAAGGCCAATGCCGAGGTGCCGAGTGAGGCCATGACGCGCAAGACCGCGCAGCGCTACGCAAGCGAGGTCTTTGACCGCCTGACCGACCGCTCGGAGATCATCACGACCGCCGAGGTCCGCGACTGCGTGGCCGAGGTCCTGCGTGAAAAGGGCAGGCCCCACACCGCCGAGCATTATCTGGCGTACCAGAAGTAAGACGAGCGTTCAATAGAAACGTTGGAAAAGGACCTGGCTTGTCCGGCGGACAGGTCAGGTCCTTCGTGGTCCGAGTGTTCATAACGGACTCAATCGAAATGAAATAATCCCGGCAGCGGGCACACATATTCCAAACTTTTTCATCGGTACATTCGAGTTCTCGGAAGCCTTGCTCTACAATGGACGCAAAGGAGGCCGAATGATATGAGAGTATAGAAATGCTATCTGTATCTGACCAATACCGAATGGCGAATGATGTTGCCGGCGCTGAACAGCCTGCGCAGCAAGCTGATCGCCCGGGGCAGATACACCGATGCAGTCGATGAGATCATCATGAAACTGGTGGGATAAGGAGCGTGCTATGAACCAATTCAAAACAGACCTGCGTCTCTTTATACCGGAGCCTTATGGAAATAGGCGCGCAGAGATTCTGCGTGAGACGTGTTTTCAGCGTTTCGTACCGAAAACGCCGCAGAAACTGCGGCTTTCGTGACTAAAGAACGAAATCACGAAATAGTATCAGTTCGTTACGTCGGAGATAAAGACAAAGCCGTTTTGTTCGGTGCAGAGATAACGCGCGTTGCTGGCCGCGGGAGCAAAGACATACACGCCGCTGCAGTTCTCAAAGGCGCCTGAATAGACGTGGATATCCGGGTTCGGAAGAACAATCTGTTTAAGCTGCGTGCAGTTTTTGAAGGCGCCGGGATAAATCTCTGAGCAGGCGGCCGGGAGTTCAACGGAGATCATGGGAAGACCTTCAAAAGCGTTTTCTCCGATTATCGTCGTATCGGCGGGCAGCTTGAAGGTGATGGATTCCGGCTTCCATGCAGCGGTCAGGGTAGTGGGCATGGTGATCGGGGTATTCAGATCATAGATCATTCCGTCCGCGTACCAGCCCAGGAAGTTTACACCCTGCAGCGTGGGCGCAAGCTCGGGGAGGACGTCTCCGCAGGAGAGCCCGCTCACCAGGAAGCCATCGGGATCCGACTCGACAGTGATCGTGCTGTCCGCCGGAGGCGTGAGCACGGCATGCCCGCCGCTGTTGGTGTCAAACCAGATGGTGATGGGTTCGCCTATACCCACAGTCACCTCCGTGTCGGGGCTTGCGTAATGGTTCTCGTCGCCGACCATGCGAACCAGATAGGTGCCGGGTCTGACGTAGACCTTCTCCATATAGACCGGTGTGTAAGTACCGTCGTTGTCGGCCCTGCGATACTCCATCTTATGGGCTGTGAGCCCTTCAATAAAGCCGTCCCAGGAATCGCGATAGCTCTCGGCGCGCGTAAAGAGCTTCGCGGGATCGGGCGCGGTCTGCTGTGCCTTGTCAATGATGACCTGCTTGCTGCCGCCGACGCCGTAAGTCTCCTCCGCGTTTGTCACGTAGTAATATACAGTGTGCGTCCCGGCCGTGGCGGGCTGTACCTTGAGCGTGGTGGCGCCCTTGGTCTTAAAGTTTTCCGCCGTCAGTTCCTCCATCGTGCTGTAATAAGCCGTCGCTCCAGCGGGAACGGTAAGCTCAATATTGAAGCCCGTATAGGTGGTCTCATCGCTGAACACGCCGTATTTATCCTTTGCGATCACTTCAAAGCCTTCCTGCGTTACGCTGTACTTTCCTTCGCGCAGGGTGATCGCATAGTTCGGGTTCTCGCCCGTCACGGTCGGGGTGATCTTGTATTCGCCGATCTCGTTCGGATTTGCGTTGGTACTGACCTCAACGCCGTTGAGCGTTTCGCCCTCCACCAGGCCGCTGACGGTATAGCTGAGCTCGGCAAGAGCAGAGCCGACTTTCTTGTTCAGATCGACGCCGGAAACCGTCACGGGCTTTTTGCCGATCACTGCGTCGACAGACACAAGATCTGTTGTTTCGCCCTCGCTGGCAAGCTTGTAGTATACCTTATAGGTTCCGGCATCCTTCGCGGTGGGAATCTCCGCACTCCAATCGCCGTCCGTACCGAGCCTGTACTGCAGAGTGCCCTCGGACGTGCCGCCGGTGGTAATCAGCTTCTGATCCTTGCCGTTGTACACGAGATCCGGGACAGCGGTCGGCGGCGTAAACACCTCCGACGTCAGCTTGACGGTGGCGTTTGCATAAACGCTGGACAACCCGTCAAGAAGATGGAAGCGATAAACGGTGTTTCCGTTGACCAGAGGCAGGATCGGGCTTTCAAGGGTATTGGGGTCGTTGCCCACAACTGCGTATTGCTGGACCGGTATGGTGCTGTTTCCTTCGTAGGCCCGAAGGAAATACCGAACCCCCTCGGCCTCGGGCTGCTCCGTCGTCGCCGTGACGGTCCACGTCACCACGCCTCCGCCGGTACCGTACTGCACCGTCGGCGTTATGGTGAGCCCGGAGCTGGCGGCGTGCGTCCAGGTATTCGTGCCTCCCTGCTCACTCTTTGCGCCGTTGTAAACATCCGTAAGTCCGGTCGTGTCAGTCAGCGAACCCACACGATCATTGTTGGCAGACAACACGACCTTGTTATTCAGCTCACCGCTGTTGGTCATCGGGCCGAAGGTATACACGCCGTCCAGGGTGATGGTGCCGCTGTTGGTCATCTGACCGAGATTGTCGATACAGATATCGTAAATGAGATCGCCGTCCGCCGGTGTGGTGAGCTCCCCGGTATGGCCGGTGCCGATGATCTCCACCTGCGCGGTAACAACGTCGCCCGCATTTGTGAACGTGGCGCCCGGATTATTGGTAAAGTAGATCGAGACCGGATTTTCAAACTGGATGCGCTGTTCCAGGACAAGCGGCGTATAGGTAGCCTGGTACGGGATCACCGCGTCGGTCACGGCGCAGAGATACATATTGCCGCCCGCGGCATTCTCCAGGGTACCGTAGTTCTCCAGGAAGCCGGGAACCAGAACGATATCGCCGTTGTTGACCAGAGTGGCGCCGGTGACAACGCCGTTGCGGTCGTCGCCGTTGTAGAGCTGGCCCATCTGGACGCCCTGCTGCGTCACGTCGTCCTTCCAGGCGACCTGAATGCCGCAGTGGTAGTCAAAGATGCCCTTGTCCGGATCGTTGGACCGGATTGTGTCAAGATAACGTCCGTTATTCTCAAGCGTGCCCGTGTTGTACAGTCTGCCGTAGCAGAGCAGGGCGCCGTTGTTGGTGAGCTTTCCGCCGGGCTTGATGTTCAGCTCCGCGGCCTGCATGTCGCGGATCGCGGGCGCGGCCGGGTCGATGGGCTTGCCCTCGGTGCCCTCGATGGAGATGATGCCGTTGTTGATGATCTCGCCGCCGTCTTCCACGGTAATGACGCCGTAGGTGAGCGCCGGGGCCGTACTCTCGGAGCCGGGCGCGATGGAGGCGGCGTCATACTCGACCTCCACCTGGCAGGTGTCCGAGATGATCAGGGTGCCGCCCTCCTCAATGGACATTCTGGCGTTGTTGCCCACGGCGAGCTCCGCGCCGGTGGTGTTGAAGCTGTCCATGAGGGTCAGCGTGGCGTTTCGAACCGTGAGGGCCGCGGCGTCTGTCTGATGATTGGCGATTTGAATGTCAAAGCTGTTGACGTCGAAGATGACATGACGGCCGCCGTCCACGAGCAGGGCTTCCAGCACGGGAACTTCGCAGATCATCTTGATGGGCGTTCCGTTGTACCAGGACATTGCCTTGCGCAGGGACCAGAACTCCCGGGGGCTGTTATCGTCGTTCATGATCTCGATTTCCAGGTCGGAGCCCTTCACGACGTAGTTGTTGACCTGAGCATCCGCGGGCGCCTTGTAGTACTTGTCCAGCATCATCTGCTCCAGCGTCGGATCACCGGTTCCCGGGGTGTAGGTGGTGACCATGGACTCATAATCCAGAGTCGTATTATAGTCCTGTGTCTGGTCCACATAGAAGCTCAGCTTGACGTCCGCGGTCATGACGTTGGGGTCGGTGCTGCCCGTGTCTGCGCCCGCGACAAGGGTGCCGGAGGACATGAGGATCACGTCGATATAGGGCGTTTGGGCGTCGCTGCCCTCCTTGTCCTTCATGGAAAGTCCGCCGTCTGCGACGGAGTAGACGCCCACCTTATTGCCGAGGGCGTCGGAGAAGGTGGCCCTGCCGGTGTCTTCGGTATAGCCCTCGTGCAGCAGGGAGACCATCAGTGCCTTGTTGCCCTCCTGCTTGACATGGAGGAAGCTGCCCTCCGGGGCGTTCGCAATCAGATCGCTGACGTCGACACGGATAATGTAATAGGTGCCGTCAAAGCCGGACATTTTTTTATGCATTGTGCCGTCTACGCCCAGTTCCTCAATAATGCTGTAACGGAAATAGCTGTAGGGAGGGTAGAGCGCCCCACCTGCAATCTGCGTAAATTCCGTGGGGCCGGTCTTTACCTCATAGGGAACCGCCGCGCCCATAATAATGGCCGGGGACTCCGTCGTGGGCCCGCTTTCAAGATTCTGCTTGGCAATGGCAGGGATACCGATGGTCACGTCTGTGTCGCCCTTTATTGCCTGCACCCGGTATACGCCGGGATAAGCCGTACTGTCACCCAAAACCGCATTTCTGGCATATTCCAGAGCGTAGGAATGCGGTGACAAGAGCGCAAAAGAGGCAGCGATCATAATCATGATCAGGAATTTTATGAGTCTGTCTGCGCGACTGCGTTGTTTTGCCATAGGATCAGTCCTTTCTTTATTACTAATTATACAGCTTTTTTCCTGTTGATATATTTATAACTTATTCGGTATGCTTTGTCAACAAATATAGTCTCCGCATCCACAGCGGCGGCCGCTTCCTTGCCGGTGCCGCTGAGAGTGATGCGCCAGGTCTCCATGACGCAGGCGCGGTCGGCGATGGAGAGCGCCATCTCGGCGTTCTGCTCTACCAGCAGGATGTCTGCCAATAAAAGCGGATTTCCCCTTTTCTGGTCCGGGTGTTCATAACGGACTCAATCGAAATGAAATAATCCCGGCAGTGGGCACACATATTCCACTTTTTTCAAAGGAAGAAAGGGTTTTGAAATTTCTCCCATTGCGGGACGTGCAGCCTCGTTTATGAGCCGCAGTACTCACTTTTACGCGCGATGAAGAAAGCAATCGCGATCACAGCGGCAAAAAGCTCGGTGGCCGCCTGCGCGAGCCAAAGGCCGTCTGCACCGAGAAACAGGGGCAGAACGAAAATCATTGCAGTCTGAATGACAAAGGTTCTGGTAAAAGCCAGGATGCCGGAAACGAGCCCGTTATTGAGCCCGGTGAAATAAGCGGATGCATATTCATTGAAGCCCTGGAGCAGAAAGGCAAGCGCATACATCCGCATTGCGTGGACCGACAGTCGATAGACCGTCTCATCATAGCCGACATAAATCCTGGAGATCAGCGGCGCGCTGGCTTGCGCCAGGACAAACATCAGCACGCCGAAAGCGATGTTAAGGATGATTCCCTTTTTCAGCAGATTTTTCAGCTCCGGATAGTTTTTTGCGCCGAAGTGATAACCCACGATGGAGGTGGTCTGCATTGCCAGACCGTAAAAGACAGCGGCAAAAATCCCCTCCACAAAGACCGTCACCCCGTAGGCCGCGACGCCATCCTCGCCCAGCATCCTGAGCAGCTGGAAATTGTACAAGACAAAAATCAGCGATGTCGCCATGTCGTTTACCATTTCGGAGGCGCCGTTGCCGCAGGCTTTCAGAAGCGGTTTGAGCTGTGTGCGCCCCGCACAGAAATGAAGAGGACTCGAATTCGGCCTTGAAAAGTAGATCAGAGGCACCACGCCGTTCAGGCAGGCCCCGATCCCGGTGGCTGCGGCAGCGCCAACCATTCCCCAATGAAAGACGACGACAAAGAGCCAGTCGAGCAGCAGGTTGCTGAACAGGTTCCCGAGAGAAATGTAAAGACCGAGTTTCGGCTTTTCCGCCGTGATCAAAATGCTCTGAAACGTGTAGCCCAGAATCATGATGGGCAGAAACAGGAAGAGCGTGTGGCCATAGGGGAGGCCGTATTCCAGAATCTCGGGCGTCGCGCCGATCAGCACCGCCACCGGGCGTAAAAACAGAATCCCGACAACGGCCAGCACGATGCCGATCACGGATGCCGCCTTGACGATCGCGGTGAGATAAAGCCTGGCGTTATGAATATTTCCGTCGCCCAGCTCAGCCGCAATCAGGGCGCTTCCCCCGGAACCGAACATATAGCCGACCATAGACAGGAGCAGCTGAAAGGGATAAATGATATTCACGGCAGAAAAGGCTGTTTTGCCGATGTAATTTGAGACAAAGTAGCCGTCAACCACATCATAGGTGATGGAGATCATGATCATGCCGATAGTCGGCAAGGCAAAGAACAGCAGCTTTGAATAGGTAAAATGGTCCGACAGCTTGATTTCTTTCATGTCTTTCCCTCCGGATCGTCCGGGCCTTCCAGCACAATGCGTTCAAAATGCTCAATATACGACTCGTGGAAGCTGCGCGTTTTTTCTTCCGAGAAGCAGTTGGAGGCCCACTCCATCTCAGAGTCGAACAAGCCGCTGTTATCGTCGTTTTCCAAAAACTCCAGCTCCAAACGCGCGCCGGGGGCCTGGTAGCGGTTCTCCAGCGCAATCTGCAGGGGATGCAGAGACGCCAGCTCGTCTGCGTTCATATTCCGCTGGTAGTTGACCTCCATGGGATCGTTGTAGAAAGCAGAATCCTGTGCGGAAAAGTAGTCATAGCTGCAGTGGGAGATCCCGTCCGCAACCTGCTTTTTGATCTCGGCGATCAGCTCCTCCAGACTGTGTATCTGATCCATATGGATGCCCACCGGCAGATTCTTGATCAGCATCCCCACGGAGTTGGATGCAAAGCTGCCCAGCCGATTGTTGAAGATCCAGTTGGTCATGATGTCATTTTTGCCGCTGGTCTCGTGCAGGGTCAGAATAGCCGCCGCAATGGCAATGACGCTCCTTGAGGTATTCAGACGTTTCTCTGCTGCCTCCAGATCGTCAGCGTCGAACGGAAAACGGATCACGCGGCCTGCCGCTGTAGGAATGAGCCCCTTCCGGTCCGGCTCAGGAATCCAGCACCAATCAAAGCCGCCGTACTTTTTTTCAAAATATGCCTGGTCTTCCAGATACCGGGGCGACTTGCGGATATGGTCCTCATGCGCGAGGTATGCGCAGTAATAATCAGGGGAGAGCGGTTCACCCCTGTAAGCTTTGACAATGCTGGACATAACAAGGCCGATGCAGGCCCCGTCCATTGCAAGGTGGTGAACATCAAAGAAGAGATAGCTGTATCGCCCGGTGAGAAACATGCGCACCCTCAGCAGGGGCGAGTTGAACATCGGGAAGGGCTTTACCAACTCATCCTTCATGCGGATAACGTCCATATCACTGCACTTTTCAAACTGGATCTCGGGAAGCTGCTCCGGGCAGTAGACCTGGATCAGTTCCCCAAACTCGTTAAACCCGATCTTCATCGACAACGCGGGATGGTGGTGTATGGCCTGATTGACAGCTTTTCTCAAGCGCTCCGGGTCGGTTTTTCTGTTAAAGCGGAACAGATAGTACATGTTGTTCCACATGGTGGAATTTGCCTTTGCAAACTGATAATCGATCAGCTTTGTCTGCATGGCGCTGAGATAGTGGGGATTTTTCCGCTCCCGCGCCTCGATTTCATCCAAAGACATCCCCAGTTCTTTATTTCTAAGCATGGCGGCGATCCGTTCGATGCTCCGCAGCGAATAGATGTCCGCGCTGGTCACGCCATGATCGATCAGCTTTGAGGTCAATACCATGCTTCTCAGCGAATCTCCTCCGAGTTCAAAGAAATCGTCTTCAACGCTGATCCGATCGTGTTTCAGATTCAAAACCTCGGCAAAGGCATCCCGCAGCCATGTCTCCGTATCATTCCGCGGTGCGGTCACATGCCGTTCGTTTTGAATCGGCTGCGGATCGGGGAGAGACTTCCTGTCCACTTTGCCGTTGACAGTCTCCGGCAGGCTGTCCATCCGAAGAATCACTGACGGAATCATGTATTCCGGCAGCCGTTTGGCCATAAAGGCACGCAGCGCGTCCAGATCGACAGCCTCATGAGATGTGATATAACCCGCAAGATAATCCGTGTCGCCATGGCAGAGCTTGACGGCACTGCCCTTGATTTCGGGGTAGCTGCCCATGACGCGTTCAATTTCGTCAAGTTCGATACGGAAGCCCCTCAGCTTAACCTGATTGTCGATCCTGCCCCAGATGCAGATTCGACCGTCCTCTGTCCAGGAAGCAAGATCCCCGCTGTGGTAGGCGCGCATACCGCGATGACTAAAGAAGGCCGCCGCTGTCTTTTCCGGCAGATTCACGTAACCGCGCCCGACGCCGGCACCGCAGATGATCAGCTCGCCCTTCTCGCCGACGCCAAGGTTGTTTCCGTTGGCATCCATGACATAAAACTTTGTGTTGACGATAGGCCCGCCGACGGTAACCTCTCCATCCGGCCCCATCACGGCGGCTGCGCAGCCCATGGTGCACTCGGTCGGCCCGTATACGTTTAAGATCACACTGTCTTCCCGCAGGGCACGCAGCTTCATGTACAGATTCTTCGGGAAAGCCTCCGAACCGACATCATAGAAATCAATCTGCCTGAGCGCTTCCGCACACGCGGGGATCCCCACTATGTTTGACAAAAACGTGGGTGTACAGGTGATGCCGTTGACGTGGTTATCGATGATCGTCCTTGCCAGAAGGAAGGGATCCTGGATTTCCTCCGCTGTCGCAAGGCATACGGTGTTCCCGTTGCACAGCGGCACAAATTGCTCCACGATCGAAACATCAAAGGAGAACGCGGCCATAGCCAGTGCGATGCGCCCGGGCCTTGCATAGTGAATAATTTCGACGGATTTTTCGTTCCTGTGTACGTAATTGGCCAGATTGCCCTGCTCGATCATGACGCCCTTGGGACGCCCGGTAGAACCGGAGGTATAGATGCAGTAAGCCAGATCGCCGGGCACGATCCCCTCAGCCGCGGGATATGCATCATCAGTCTGCGTTTCGAGGATGTCCTCCATAGCCAGGACCTCAAAGCTGCATTCGGACAGAGCCGGCCGTTCCTCGCGCAATTTTCTGCTCGTCAGCAGAAGGATGGCGGAGGCGTCCTCCATGCTGAACAGAATCCGCTCATCCGGATAGGAGACGGTAAAGGGAAGAAAAGCACCGTGCGCCTTCAACACACCCTGCTCCGCCACATAGGCTGATTCTGTACGCTCCAGCAATACACCGACCAGAATGTCACGGCCGACACCTTTTTTGATAAGGTAATTGGCTACTCGGTTGGAGAGACGATCCAACTCACCGTAGCTGAGTGCCTTTCCCATGCAGATAACGGCAGTCTGGTCGGGCCGGAGAATCGCGTGAGCATGTATCTGTTCGGACACCGGAACAAAGGAAAATGTCAGTTCTGTTTGATTCGCCCGTTCAATGACGGATTGCATCTCGTTCCTTTCATGATTTGCCATCGTGATACCAATTCCTTTCAAATTGCTGGATAAATGATTATACCGTGATATCCGGCATTCGTGTTTCTTATTATACCAACGTACTGTCCATATCCCCAACCGCCGCAGCAAATGGCACAGTCAGAAAATTCTTTATTGTATCCAGGACAACATCAAAATCATCCGCCTGTGTGCTGATTTTCCTTACAAACGCTTTCCACTTTTTCTGCATTGCCGCATCAGAACCAAATGTCATAACCTGATTGAACTGTTCAATCGTGAAATGGTGTCCACGGTTTTCAAAGGTCTTCCGCATAGCTTCTGCGAGCAATTCGGAATCAAAATCGAATTTGTTTGCCAGATAATAGAGGTCATAATAATCTTTCATGCGGCTGGAAAACTCCATCAGGCTTAAAATGGCATCCAGCTTTTCTGCCACAGTTGTTTCCAACGAATAGGTGTTGATCGTAGGCGCGTCAAATCCACTGAGCTGTACCGGAAGTGTACGCTTCTCCTGATGCGGCACGATCACATCTCCAACGCCAAAATCGATGCTGAAAGCGGTGCGCGTGTTCTTGATCCTTCCAATGAGGGATGCACCGATACCGGCGTATTTTTTCGCAATGGCTATTGGGGCAATACTTTTGATTTCAAATGTGACGAAGTCGTTGCCCACATCAGTAGCGATAATTTCTTCCAGCACAGACCGAAGCTGCTCCGGAGTATTGGGCATCTGCCTCAACAGAAAATCCACATCCATCGTAACGCGGCTGTCGAAGTTTGTGAGCGTATAGAGGAACAGCCCGCCTTTCAAAACAAGGTTTTCCGCATATCTGGATTTTTCCACACGGCGCAAGAACTCTTCCTGACAAAATAGCTGCAAGCACAGCTGATTGCTTCTGCCAGTCTCTGCGGCCTTGTTTTTTAGCCTTGCCAGTACCGAGGCTCCCATATCAGCCATTGAGCATTACCTCCATCAAGCTCATTACCCTGTTATAAACCTGAAGCGTCTTGGCGTACTGGGACAGATGGCTCAGATTTTTATGATCATCGGCAACATACGCGTTGACAGCTTTATTAAAAGTCTCGCTGTCCAACTTGGACCGATACTTAAAACAATCACAGATCGTTCTCTCACGGTCGTATACGGATAGTTCTGTACCGTCAAAATCATCCGAGGTTTTCCCGAGCATAAAAATATCCTGCATGACATAAAACAGCTTAATTGGCACCACGTCAAATTTCAGCTTTGCCGGTGAAAGAGAACGCGGGACGGAAAGTGTCCATACCCTGGGCGCAAAATCGCTGTAGCCATAATGGAAAAGTGCCGACTCCACGGACACAATCGCCTCCGGGAGCAGGGCGGAAAGATACTGCGCCTCAGAAATCTCAGTTTCCCCCGGAAGCTGATAAAACCCGTGGCGGATTCGCTCTATGACACCAAGTCTGTTCAATTCTGTAAGGTCGGGCTTCGATACCCCGGCAGCGACAAAGTCAGCCGTTTTTGCTATGCCGCCTTTTTCGGCCAATACAGCCCGTGCGAGTTCATCTTTTTTCATAATCATAAAAAGCTGTCATATAAAAGCCTATTACATACCCGAAATATTATATCATATGATAAGCCGCGGGGCAACAACTTTTCTGATACACAATCTCAAGCTGCGCTACAAAAAAGTTTTTTGCATATTTTTCAGAATTCAAGGAACATTTTGACCTTACCAACGACATAATATTAGTGGAGACTCTAATTTAACACAGACAGGAGGTGAGATTATGAGTTTTCGATTTATGCGAAAAGACAATACGATCCGCACAATACGCAATGGTGAGTTCATCATGGCGTACATGCATATCCCCAGAGAATACCTTTCCCGCTGTGGTGCGGAGCTGAACAGCATCCCGCGCTGTTTAAAAGACCTGCTGTATCCGGGCAGATGCTGTGGAGGAAATCGTGAAGCTGGAACTGCGGCAGATCGGGGAATGCATGAGAGCAGACGAGGAAGGTTTCGCTGAACTGCTGGCACTGCAAAAGGCCATCGCCCGAAACGAGACCGTTTTGAAGCTGTATGAGAAGGTCTATGAGGACAACGCGGCCGGCAAGGTCACGGATGAGTTTTTCATGCAGCTGAGCCACAGGTACGAGGTGGAGCGTATGGAGCTCAAGAGCAAGATCGCCGGCCTGCGCAGGCAGCTTACAGAGATGGGAGCCCGTGAGCTTGGCAGGGACCGCTTTCTTGCGGCAGTACGGAAGTTCATGAAGATGGAAACCTTGACCGCTCCGCTGCTGCGAGAGCTGATCGACCGGATCGACGTGTATGAGACCGAGGGCACGGGCAGAAACCGCACCCAGCGTGTGGTAATCCATTACCGGTTCGTGGGATATATCGTCCTCCCGGACAATGTGTTCACGCAAAACTACAGAGCCGACACCCGGCAAGGCGTGAGCGTGGAGTACCTCCGCAGCCCTGTCACCGCATAAGCAAAAGGAGCAGGCGTCGCGCCCGCTCCGTACAATAAACGAATATACCGATGGATAATAAAAATCGAGTGTCCATAACCCAAATCCGTTATGAACACTCGAAATGGTCCGAGTGACAGGATTCGAACCTGCGGCATCGTGGTCCCAAACCACGCGCGCTACCAGCTGCGCTACACCCGGTCGTCGTCAGAAGAAGCCTGCTCCATTCCGCTTCCCCGGTTTGCGTAAGCGCCGGGGCGTCAAGTCGACTGCTATGGAAGCCTGCTTCAAATTGAGCTTAACTATTATACAACACATAGCCCCCGGGCGCAAGGAAAATCTGGGGCGTTTTGAGAAAACAAGCCTGTCCGATCCGGCGCGTAGGGGAATGTTGTACAAATCATATGGGGATCAGCTATGCAAATTCTACAGAAAATATGAAAGATTTTTTAACACTTGCAATTTTGATAAGCAGCTCCTATAATCTCCACAGTCAAAGATTTTTAAGCGCGGTACAGAGAGACCGGCAAGATCGGCATAGGGTGGGGCTTTGTGCGCCCTCGGATCGTGTCTTGCCGGAAACGGCAGGACTTTTTTCATGGGGGTTGCAGGATGAGACAGAAGGCCCAGCTGATGGACGAGGCGGCACTGAACCGGGCGCTGATGCGCATTTCCCATGAGATCGTGGAGAAGAACAATGGCGCGGAGAATGTGGTGCTGGTGGGCATCCGCCGCCGCGGCGGTCCGATCGCCGAGCGTATCCGCGACAACATCCGCCGAATCGAGGAGACCGACGTCCCCGTCGGCAGCATCGACATCCGCTTTTACCGCGATGATCTGAGCCTGGAAAACGAGCTGCCCGCCGTGCGCCGCACCTCGCTGCCCTTCGACGTGACCGGCCGGGACGTGGTGCTGGCGGACGATGTGATCTACACCGGGCGCACGGTCAGAGCCGCCATCGAGGCGGTGTTCTCCTGCGGTCGCCCGCGCAGCATCCAGCTTGCGGTGCTGGTTGACCGGGGCCACCGGGAGCTTCCCATCCGCCCGGACTACGTGGGCAAGAATGTACCCAGCGCCCGCTCGGAGCTTATTGAGGTGCGCCTGCCGGAGTTCGACGGCGAGACCGGTGTCTGGCTCATGGAAATATAAGCGCTTGTAATGCGGTAAAAACCGCTTGCAAATAGATCTTCAATGAAAATCTTACAGAGAGAGGGTTATTGAGTGAACAACAAGAAAACCATCGACGGACCCGTGTATGACGCGCGGGAACTGGGAACGCCCAGAATGCTGGTGCTCGGCCTGCAGCATATGTTCGCCATGTTCGGCGCGACTGTGCTCGTCCCGGCCCTGACCGGTCTGGATGTCGCCACGACCCTGCTGTTCGCGGGTCTCGGCACGCTGCTGTTCCATCTGATTACAAAGAAGAAGGTCCCGGCCTTCCTGGGCTCTTCCTTTGCCTTCATCCCCGGCTATGCCGCCATTGCCCCTCACGGCGAGGCTGACCTGCTGGTCTACGCCTGCTGCGGCGTTGCGTGCGTCGGCATCATGTACGCCATCCTGTCCGCGCTCTTCAAGACCTACGGCATCAAGAAGGTCATGCGCTTCTTCCCGCCCATCGTCACCGGCCCCATCATCATCGCCATCGGCCTGAACCTCAGCGTCGCCATCGTCGTGGTCATCGGCGCCAACATGTACGGCAAGGGCATGATCAAGATCATCCCCATCCTGCTGGGTGTCGTGGTGTCCTATATCTTCGCGGTCATCGTTGATCCCGTCTCCCGCGCCAATGTGGCCGCCGCCGTAGCAGGCGCCAAGTGGTTCGGCCTGCCCATCTACTGGAACCGCACCGTGTTCGGCCTCTTTGCCTCCGGTAAGGTCGACGGCGCGCTCCTGACCTCCGCGCTGCTGACCATCGTCCCCCTGAGCCTTGCCACCATGGTCGAGCACATCGGCGACATCTGCGCCATCTCCTCCACCTGCGAGCGTAACTACCTCGTCGATCCCGGCCTGCACCGCACCCTCCTGGGCGACGGTCTCGCCACCTCCCTGGCGGCCCTCTTCGGCGCGCCTGCCAACACCACCTATGGCGAGAACACCGGCGTGCTGGCCCTGAGCAAGGTCTATGACCCCCGTGTCATCCGCCTGGCCGCCGTGTTCGCAATCATCTTCTCCTTCTGCCCGAAGTTTGCAGCCCTCGTCTCCGCCATGCCCGGCGCCACCATCGGAGGCGTCAGCCTTATCCTCTACGGTATGATCTCCGCTGTCGGCGTGCGCAACGTGGTCGAGAACAAGGTCGACTTCACCAACACCCGCAACGTTATCATCGCGGCCCTGATCCTGGTACTGGCCATCGGCATCAACTACGCCGGCTCCATCCAGATCGGCATCGTGTCCCTGTCCGGCCTCGCCGTCGCCTCCATCGTCGGCATCCTGCTCAACGCCATCCTGCCCGGCAAGGATTACGAGTTCGGCGTTGACGCCCAGGGCGACACCGCCGTCAACTTCAAGGTCTGAGCAAAGCACAGCGATATGCGAATGCACCCTTCGTGCGTTCAAAGCGGCGCATAGCACAGGACCGAAGCCCGGCGGCAAAGCCTCAATAAATGCACTTGGCGTTGTCTCAAAATAGCAAAGATTGCTATTGAGAGGCAGCGCCTCTTTCAATTGGCGTAGATTGTGGAGAACGAGGCTTTACGAAGCACAATTACCGCCGAAAATGTGAAAAACCATCCAGAGAGTACCACAAAATAGCGGCGCTCCCGGATGGCTTTTCCATATTCAGTTGCCTGGTATACTACAACCCCGCCGGAAAACTCGTGGGAACCACGAGGCCCGTTCCCAAGCGGCCTTTTTGGATTTTATGATGAAGTTTGAGGACGTTGTATGCCAAGCTGAGCAAAGTCCATTCCACTTCAACCTTGACCGCGCTGCGCAGAAGAAATCTACGAAACCCCATGTCTTCCTTGGTCATGGCAAAAACACCCTCGGCCTGGATGCTGCGATTTGCTCGGATCAGCTTTCCTTCGTAAGTGCTGATGCGTTCTTCCATCGTTTCTCTCTGTCTGGCAAAGCGCTTGGAGACATAGATAACCTTGTTTCTTTCTTCCAACGGCTTCTTACTTCCACAGGCGCGGATACATTTTCCCTTCATTGGACAGCCCGCACAGTCTTTGCAACTGTATATTGAGGTTTCCATCTTAAAACCATTTTGAGAAGTGGTTTTCTTAATGCCGTCAAACGTGATCGCCTTTCCGTTTGCACAGGTATATGTGTCTGTCTCAGCATTGTATGCCATGTTTTCACGGCGACTGATGTCTGTACGGTACTTTTTTGTCTTCCTTTGTTCGTGGTTGGAAGGCTTTACAAACAGAGCGATATCCTTTAATTCTTCAAAGTAGCAGTAGTTTTCTTCGCTCTCATAGCCGGAGTCCGCGCAAATCTGCTTGATCTTGTTGTACTGCCTTAAATACTTTGTAAATGGGATCAATGTATGTACGTCATTTCGGTCAGCGCTGATGTAATTGCCGATGATGAACTCTTCCGAGGTCGCCACGTTCACATTGTAGCCGGGCTTGAGCTGACCGTTGCGCATGTGATCTTCCTTCATGTGCATGAAGGTTGCATCATGGTCTGTTTTGCTATAGCTGTTCCGATCTCCGCAGATGTGCAGATCCTGTGTGTACTTCTTCCACTTCTCCAACCATGCGTTCACGGTTTCTATGGCTTTTTGCAGCGGACTTTTTCTGTGGCCTTTTCCTGTTACCCATTCAAGCTTTTCAGCTTTTGCTTTCGTATACAAATTCTTGCGAAGCTTCTTCAGATGGTGTATCTGAGGCGTTTCCGGAACATGCCATTTTAATGCAAGGCTTTGTTTCAGAACGGGAAGTTCCTTCTTGATCTGTTCCTTCAGTTTTGCCGTCTTCTTTTCTGTGCTCTTTCTCCACACAAAGCTGTATCTGTTGGCATTGGCTTCAATCTTCGTCCCGTCAATGAACACTGTTGCCAGACTTACAAAACCCCATTCCACCAACATTTCTACAAACTGCTCCAGTAGTTCTTTCTCACATTCCAGCAGATGCTGTGAACGGAACCTCGCAATTGTATTGTGATCCGGTGCTGGATTCTCTTCCAGCAGATACATAAAACATATGTTTTCCCGACATGCTCGCTCTATCTCACGCGAACTGTAGATTAGCCGCATGTAGGCGTAGATCATGAGTTTCAGCAGAATCCTCGGCGGATATTCGTTTCTCCCATCCTGAGAGTAGGAGCGCTCGATCTTTTCAATGTCCATCCTTTCCACTACGGCGCTTACCAAAATCTACCTGCTTTTTGTTATGATTCACAACCTAATATTAAGCCGACAGCCGCCCCTTTTTCAAGGGACGGCTGCCGTTATTTTACTCTTTTTTTCAGGGCTGCCTTTTGAGACAGCCCCTTTCATATTCTTTCAAGCTGTTCCGAACGGGCTTGCCGAAATGTGGATTATACGATATACCCCGCCTTTTTCGCCTGAAATGTGAGCTCATCCCGGTAATCCGGGTGGGCAATTTCGATCAGACGCTTTGCCCGCACGTCCACCGGCTCGTCCTGGAGGTCGGCCGCGCCGTACTCGGTGACGATGTAGTGCACATCCGCGCGGGGGGTGGTAACGATGCTGCCCGTGGGGAGGGTGAGGGAGATATTGGAGTGCCGCGCCCCCGCCTTGTCCGTGTGCACCGAGGGGAGGGTCAGAAAGCTCTTGCCGCCCTTGCTCCACCTGGCGCCGCGCACATAGTCAAGCTGCCCGCCCGTGCCGGAAAACTGGCGAAAGCCGATGGACTCGGCGCAGACCTGACCCGTCAGATCGACGCACAGCGCGCCGTTTACAGAGATCATGCCGTCGTTTTTGGCAATGTTCCTGGGATCGTTGAGCCAGGCGGTGGGGTGGGCCTCAAGGGCGGGATTGCGGTCCATGAAGCGGTAGAGCTCCGCGGTTCCCAGAGCGTTGGTGAATACCGTCCTGCCCGGGCAGAAGCTCTTGCGGCTGTTGTTGATGACGCCCGCCTTCATGAGCGCCATGATGGGCTCGGTCAGCATCTCCGAGTGACAGCCGAGGTCGCGCTTTTCCCGCAGCGCCTCACCCATCGCGGCGGAAACCCCGCCGATGCCGAACTGCACGCAGGCCCCGTCGGGGATGCGTTCCACGATATGCCCGGCGATACGGCGCTGGGCGTCGTTGGGCGGGGACATTACCATCTCGGGCAGCGC
Source organism: Oscillospiraceae bacterium (assembly GCA_902799075.1). Classification (GTDB taxonomy): domain Bacteria; phylum Bacillota; class Clostridia; order Oscillospirales; family Oscillospiraceae; genus Limivicinus. The sequence continues at coordinate 40,749 of CADBYZ010000011.1, forward strand.
CTCGTCCATGGCCACCAGGGCCGTCACGCGCTCTGCCGGGATCTGGCAGTTGGCCCCGTATACAAAGGGCATGTTCCGATTGACCTGTACGATCACTGCCTCGCTGTAATCCAGCAGCTCCGGGTCGAAGGGCGCCACGCCCAGGCTGATCATGCCGTATTCATCCGGCTCGCTGCCCGCCGCGAGAAGGACCCGCGCCCGGTGCTTGCCCATGCGGTCGTGGTTGATGTTGGCAAGATGCATCGCCTGATACGAAAGGTCGGAGCCTTCTGCGGCGGCCCTGCGCTCCCAGGGGCCGAGAAAGCAGCTTTTCACCGTGATATGGCGGTTGTACTTCGCCTCGGCGATCTTCGTCTGCTTGTAAAAGCCCGCCAGATACAGCGTCACGTTTTCCAGGTGCTCGAGGGAATAATCCGCCAGCACGTCCAGAAGGGCGTAGGGGATGCTGCCGCCGAAGTTCGACGCCAGCACATCGCCCGAACGGATCAGCGCGCAGGCCGCTTCCGGGCTCATGAGCCTGTCCTGATAGCGTTTCTGCCAGTCCATATCAAGCCTGATCCAGAAGGGCGTTCAGTTCCCTGACAGCCTCGGCCGCGTCGTCGGTGAAGATGCTGCGGTCACAGAAGGAAGCCGTCTGCTTTTCCTTCGCGGCCATGTCCATGCGGGCCGAGACCTCAAAGGGGCTGCGGGCGGTCTTCTCGTAGCGCTCACGCAGGATCGCGTCCGTGGACGGAGCCATGTACACGCATATCGCCTCCGGCATGTTGGCCTTGAGCTGCTTTGCGCGCACGGCCTCCAGATTCAGCACCACATTCCTGCCCGTATTAAGCTCAGCCTGCACAAGCCGTCTCGACGTGCCGTAGTCGTTGCCCGCAAACTCGGTGCACTCCAAAAGCTCTCCGGACTCCTTCATGGCGTTCCAGCCCTCCAGGTCGTAAAACCAGAAGCCGACGCCGTTTTGCTCCCCGGCCTTCATCTTGCGCGCCGTCACGGGGACGACATTGCCGATATCGTCACGGCTGTCCAGCACCGTGCCCACGATCTCCCGCAGACCGGCGCCGCTGGGGCCGCAGATCACAAACAGCTTGCCCATACGCAAACCCTCCATATTTTTACGCATTGTTTTTATATTATAATAGAAAAACCCCCGCTTGGCAAGTATGAGGATGCTTGCATATTCAGCGGGGTCTTGGTATAATAATACGGTATAAAAATTCGCTTCTGACAGGAAAACAAAGGTGAAGTCCGGTGAAAAAACGTACATCCAAGGAGATCTTCGGCGACGCGCTGCTGCTGCTTGCCCGCAGGGAGGAGCTGGAGCGCATCACGGTCAAACAGATCGTGGAGCAGAGCGGCCTGTCTCTGCAAACATTTTACAATCATTTCCGCGACAAGGAGGAGCTTGTGGCCTGGCTGCACCGGGAGGGCAGCGAGCGCGCCCTGAACCGGCTGGTGGAACGGCAGTGCAGCTTCCATGAGATCGTCCTGGCCTGCATTCGCTTCTTTACGGACAACAGCAACTATCTTCGTACCGGCTTTGGCGGCGGGGTGGAAAACCCCTATTCGCGCCTGAGTCTGGAGGGCTCCTGCAACTTCCTGAGCTCCTATATCTGTCGGCGCAACGGCCTGGAGAAGCTGCCGGAAAAGCTGGAAATCTTTGTGCAGATGTTCGTCTTTTCCTGCATGTGCGCCTTTTCCGAATACTCTGCCCACAAATGGGATATGACGATGGAGGAGCTTGCCGCCTGCCTCGAGCTGGGCATGCCCGAGCCGCTCAAGCCTTATCTTCTAAACTGAAAAGAAAGAGAGAAAACAACATGGATCAGAATTTTGACCTGCGCAGTTATGTACTGCACGGCGGAGAGCGCGTGGCGGCGGAGGTTGTGCGCTCCACCTGGAAAAACCCGCGGGAGAGCGCCTTCCTGCTGCGCTTCGGCGCAAGCTTCGCGGCGGCCACCAAGCGTCGGCACGACGCGAGGGCCAAGGGAAAAAAGGTGCCGGGCTACCTCACGCTCCGCCTCGGGGCGGGTGAGGTCGTCACGGCGAAGGACTGGGAGAGCTTCTTCGACGCCGCCTCCAAGCGCGGCGTGAGCGTCATGCTGCTCACCGGGGACGAGCCGCTCAAGCATACGGAGCTGCTGGAGCTTGCCGGAAAGAAAAGCGAGCTTCTGTTCCCGATCTTCACCGCGGCCACGCCGGACGCCCAGGCGCTCAAGCTCCTGGACCGCTGCCGCAACCTCGTGCCGGTGGTGGACGTTTCGGAGGCGGGCACCCAGGCCCTGGACACCATGGATATGCTCACGAAAAAAAATATCCTCTTCGGCGCCTTTGCCGCGGTGAAGGAGGATAACCTCTCCGCCGTCTGCGCCGACGCGCGCGTCACCGCCATCGCAAAGCGTAACTGCAAGGGCCTTCTGTACCTGGATGGCTTGAGCGGTGAGGCGGAAAAAGCCGAGCTTGCCAAAAACATCAGCCGCCTGCGCACGGCCTACCCCGAGCTGCTCTTCTTCTCCATGGCGGGTGAGAGCTTCGGCGGCACGGTCCTGCACGGCACAAAGGCGGAGCTGGAAGCATTTGTGCGATAAAGCAGAAAGTGAAGACAGGGTGTGCCGGAGGCACACCCTGTCTTCACTTTTCACTTTCAACTTTTCACTCTACCGTAACGCTCCCGTCCTCGCCGATGGTGACGGTCATGCCGGTCTGCACGTAGTCCAGGAATTCATCGCCCAGAGAGTCGACGACAGGCATGGAGGCGTCGGTCCACACGTCGCCGAGGATCGCGCCGGAGGCCGCCAGGGAGTCGATGGGCTTGGAGAAGAGCATGCAGGCAGGCTGCTTGCCGATGGCGCAGGCGGTATAGAGCACCATGCCGCCGGTGGTGGAGCCGATGGTCATGGGCAGGCAGAGGGCCTTGCCGAGCATGGGCTTTTTGTAGATGTCGGGGTTGTTCTGGTCGCCGCGCCGAAGTCCTTGAGGTAGGAGCAGGCCTCCTCGTTGAGCTCGGTGCCGAGCCAGCGGTCAAGCCCCTTGACGTAGGGGACCTCCTCCATGACCTTCATGCCGATGGCGGAGCCGAGAAGCTGCGCCTCGGGTTTTTCTTTGCATTTGACTTCGATGATCCAGGTGGCCTTGCGGCCCTCGTCGGTCAGCAGGCCGAACTCGGGCACAAAGCCCGCCACCGAGCCCATGAGCTCGATGATGCCGGAGTTGCGGTTGCACCTTGCGCCGAGCACGGAGTTTGCGTACACGACGGCGGAGGACTCGGCCCAGCTCAGCACGTCGCCCTTTTCGGGCTTGTTTCCCACCTGGTCGAGATAACAGGTGCAGGTGTAATCCTCGTCCTTGGTGATGCCGAGCTTCTTGAGCTGCCGCTCGTATTTTTCCTGGTGGGTGTACATGATTTTTTTGAATACGATGTCCTCCAGCAAACTGGACGGCACCGCCGGGTCGATGGGGCGGGGGTCTGCGGTGAACTTCTGCCCGGACGTAAGGCCCGCGGCGATGAGCTGGTCATAGAGATCATAGACCGGCTGGATGGCCTTGAGGCCGAAGGAGATTACCGTGTGGCCGCATTTGCTTGTGATGGGGACCATGCGCCGCCGTACATGACGAGGGTTTTGACGACCTTGGCCATGGTTTCGCCCTGCACGCCGTCGAGCATGGCCTGCTGTTCAGGTGTCAGTTTCAAACGATCACATCCTTAATAAGAAATATCAGGCTTCAAGTATCAGGCTTCCGAAGGCTTCTTTGCCGCTATTTTTTACAGTACGGACCCGGAAAGTCAAACAGAGCGTGCTGCCTTATGAAAATGAAAGGCCCCGGGCGAATATGTACACATTCGCCCGAGGCTGTTTTACTTATGTTATCCCAGCGGGACAAAGGGGAGAATCGCGGAAGGCAGCTCCGTGAGGACAAGGGGCGCCGTTGCGCCGAAGGTGGCCGCGAAGGGGAGCCCGTTTGCCTCGGCGAAGCGCTGGGCCTCAGAGCCGGCGGGACCGAAAACCGTCACGCTGCCGCAGCCGGCAAGGGCGGAATCGTCGATGCTCGTCACCGTTTCGGGGATGGAGATCGCCAGAAGATTTGGGCAGTCGGCAAAGGCGCGGGGCCCGATGGCGCCCACATTCCAGGAGACCTCAACGCGCTGGGCGCTGATGCCCGCGAAGGCCTCCTCCTCAATGGTGAGAAGCCCGGCGGGGAGCGTGAAATCCGCCGTTCCGAAGCTCACGTCCGCGAAGCTGGCCTTCGGGCTCACGACGACGATGCTCTCGCCGTCGGCGATGATGACCTCGACCTCCACGCCCTCCTCGGCCCAGGCGGAGGCGCCCAGGCTCAGGAGCAGCGCGAGGAGAAGGAGAATACAGAGTTTTTTCATTGGGTGCCTCCGTTGTTTATTATGTCGTGATCACAGGTATTACCGCTGCAGCTTGTAATGATCACGTCCTCGTTGTCAAACGCGATGACTTCCATTTTCGGGGATTCATAGACTTCCATTTGTTTCCTCCTTCTTAACTGTCAAGGTGGTTTCTGACCGCGGCGTAGAGGTGATACAGCGAGGTATAGGCCAGGCGCGTATCCGTCGGCGTGGCCGGGTCTGCCAGCAGGGAATCGGCAAAGGACAGGCAGGAGGTGTAGATGTCGTAGACGATCCTGTCGTCCGCTGTGAACACCACATGGTATGCCTTGCCCAGGTTTCCTGCGCTGACGCCGGGGATCTCGATCTGGTAGATGTTGCCGCCCCGGTCGGTCACGGGCCATTCCTGCCCGTCTACGGTCGCGGAATAAGACGCGGGGGTGCTGTTGAGATACAGGCGGATGCCCAGGGCCGTGGTGGAATCGAGCTTCAGGTAATAGCGCATGGAGTCCACAAGCGAGGCGTCATAGGCTTCCGGGCCCCACTGGCGGCGGAAATCGGACAGATCCCGGAGCGGGGTGAGCTCGGAGACGGCGGGCATCTCGGCATAGCCGCCCTCGCCGATGATGAAGTGGTTGATCCGGGCCAGATACGCCTGCATGTAATGACCGTAGTTCTGGATGGCGTCCACCAGCTCGCCGTAGCGCGAGTTGAGGTTGCGCGTATCGTCCAGGTACTGCTTGATGGAATAGGTGGTGCGCGCGAGACCTTCACCGCCGTAGTGGAAGACGGCGTTGACGGGCTCCGCCATCTCGATGGAGGTGATGGGGCAGGTGAAGAGATACAGATCGCTGCCCAAGGCTTCTGCCTCGGAGAGCTTCACGGTGACCACTCTGCCGTGGATGACGAAGCTCATGTAGGGCTCCTCGTAACCGGAGCCGAGACCGAAGGTCTGGTTGAAGGTTTCGGGCACCCGGACATAGAAGCGCAGGCCGATCACGCCGTCGAGCCGGAGATCGGCGCCGATGATGGCGGACTGGGCGAACACCACGGATACCGTGGCATCCGCATTGGGCATGTTGAAGGTATAGACATCGTCCAGACCCCGGAAGACGGGGACGGACTCCTCGCCCGCCTTGACGATCACGGCGCTGGTGACGTAGTTTGCCAGGGGCTTTGCGGTGAGAGTGACGGTCTCGCCCGGCAGAGCGCGGGCCTTGTCCGTTTCGACCGTGCCGGAGCCGGTTGTGGACAGGAGCACGTTGTGCTTGCCGGTGAGCTCGGCGATGACGGGGCCGCACCATTCGTTGATGCTCTCGTAGTTGGCGTCGCCGCTGACCTTGTACCAGATCTCATAGATACCGGCGTCGGTCTTTCTGGGGGCGCTGGAGGTGACGTTGAGCTTGTCGAGGCTGCACCAGACCTTGATGAAGCTGCCCTCCCGGGTGGTGATGTCCACGAGGTTGCGGAATTCGCCGGTGGCGATCCCGGTATAGGGCGTGATGGTGTAGTCCTCGCCCAGCACGGGAACCTTCTTGCTGATCGTGAAGTCCACCAGGATATCCCGTTCATTGACGTAGTCGGGGTGAGAGAAGTGGGCCTTCATGGTGTAGTCGCCCGCCTCGGTGGGGACCCGACTGGTGAATTCCGAGTCACGCGCGCCGCGCGGCGCGTAGGTATAGACAACGGGAATGCTGTAGGGGTTGTTGATGATGGTGGGCTCACTGGGAGTATCGGAATAGACCCAGTTGTCAATGAAGACCTCCGTATCCTTGAGGGCCTCGTCGATATCGCCGAGAATCCGGATCGTGACGGGGGTGCCGTAGGGGACGGATTTGCAGCTTCCCTCATCATGGCTCTGCAAGCGGTAGAAGACCTGATAGCGGCCGGGCTCCACGGCAATCGGGGGCTCAGAGAGCTCGTTTTCCGTGTCGTCCAGACTGTAATAGACATCCACGCCGTAACGCGGGGTGATGACGGGATCGACGATCAGGGGCTGGGGCTCGCCGGTGGCCGGGAGTTCCGTAACGGGGAAGCTGATATTGGCGGTAGCCATGTGGATCGTCGGCTCCAGCTCACGGGGCCCATCGAGAATTGTATTGGAGGACTTGTCGAAGAGCGCGTAATAATACTGATACTCGCCCGCATTTATCCGTGTGGGAATCTTTGAGGTGTAATGTTCCTCGCCGAGCCTGATGGTTGAGAAGCGGTATTCCTGCCCCAACCCCGCGTAGCCCGGGTAGAACAGCTCCTGCTCCTCGCCGTTGTAGTAAAGATCGAACTTGGATGCAGGGGCATCATATTGTGAGGTGATGATCGTTAACGGGTCACTGGGAAGACTGGGGGAGAGATAATCATCGCCCGCGGGGCGGCGCGCGTAGAAGGAATAGGTCGTGCTCGGCGTCAGACCGTCGAAGACAACTTTATCCGACCCCGACCACACGCCGTCCTCGCCGATGGAGTACTCCAGGCCGTCCCTGGTATTCAGGTAGACCCATGTCGCATGAACACCCGGGTACCAATAGGTATCGACCGTGGGCGGGTCCGGGGGGTCGGGCCGCTCGGCCTTGGCGATGCCTGCCTCCAGGCAGCGCGCTTCTATGTTACCCTCCGCCCGGTACCACACATAGTAGCTTCCGGCGTGCAGGGCGGTGGGGACGGTCTCGGTGAAGAGACTGTCGTCAGGCACGTCTCTGTCATTTGTGCCGAGGGCGTAGAGCAGGCGACCTTCATATGCCTGACCGGCCTCCACAAGGGCCTGCTCCTCGCCGTTGAAGGTCAGGCTTCTCGCCTTGGGCGCAACCTTGATGCTGCCGTCCTCCGCGGTGTAGATGAAGGCAAGATCGCTGTAGGCGCTGCGGTTGTAATCATCGGTCTCGGCGTACCGCTGCTGGAACGAGTACCGCGTGTTCGGCCTGAGCCCGGTAAAGACGGGGCTTGCCTGCCACGCACCGCCGAACATGCGGTATTCGCCGTCCTCAATGGGGGCGAGGGTGATGGTGAGGTCGGTCACATTCTCGGCGGTGGGGGCCGCAGGTGTCGGGCGATCGGCCTTTGCCACGGTCACAAGCAGCGGGCCATAGACTGCGGAATCCGGGTAAGCGGCGTTGGGGTCAACAGCCTTGTACCACACGGGGTAGGTGCCCGCGTGATACCCGGTGGGAACGGCGGCGGTGTAGAAGCGGGCCACGGGGGCGGAGCCGTCCGACGGGCCGACGGCGTAGAACATCACGCCGTGAGCCGTGCCGGGCTGCACAAGCTGCTGATGCTGTCCGTTGTAGGTGAGAGTGTAGGGATGGGGAGGCGTGAACACAAAGGGACCCTCGATGCGGTAATTCACAGAGGCTGTGACCCCGCCCAGGGTGATGCTGGCGCTGTAATCGCCGGGCTCCGTGGGAGGCTCGGCCAGCTCGTGGCCGCCGCGATGGTAGACAACGGCGGGAGTCTCAATGCCGGGGATGGAGCCGCTGACGGTGGCCACATAGCCCGTTCCGGCGACGGCGCCCAGCGTCGGGGCCGCGATGGTCAGGGTCGCAGTGACATCGCCCTCGGTGCAGGCGGCGGTGAGTTCCGCCCCTTCGGCGCTGTACTCGTATTCATGCACCACGATCTCATACCAGTCGGAATAAGCGTCGATCTGGTCACAGATGGCGCGGACGTGGTAGACGCCGGGCTTTGTGAAGGTGAAGGCGTTATCCTCGTTGACAAGGATGCCGTCCCTGTCCAGCTCCTGCTTCTGGAAGAAGTAGTTGTCATCCAGACGCTTGCCGCTCTTATCTTCAATCGCGACATGGAGCGTGCCGTTGACGGTGCCCTCTGCGTCCAGCTTTACGGGCGGCTGGCCCACGACGCCGACAAAGCTGCCGCTGACCATCACCTTGCCCTGGGGATCGCTGTAGGGCTTGTGCCCGGAGACGGTGATCTCAAGGGCGGCGGTACGGGCCAGGCGGTTGTTTGTGGTAAAGGGCGCGTTTGCGTTGAGATCGTTTTCGTAGGTGCCGTAGACGTCCTCATCGATCAGATAGAGAAGGAAGCAGGTTCCGGGGCTGACCGCCGTGTAGCGCATATAGCCGGAGCCCTCATCCTTCGACAGCACCACGGGGGCGGGACCGTCGGCCTCGGTCCAGGGGGTGCCGTCCCGGCGGGCGATGATCCAATGACCGCAGGTGGGGTCAAAGCCGTAGTAGGGCGCCAGGAAGCGGTTCAGACCCTCCAGCTCCAGATAATTGGTGAAGGAGGAATCTCCCACCCGCATCGTTGCCTTGAGATAGTCATAGCTGCCGTAGGTGTAGCTCTCGCTGCCGATGAAGTTCTGAGACGGGGGCAGCAGCTTCACAATGGCCAGCGGCTCCGTCGGCGCGATCTTGGATACCTCGTTATAGGTGAGGTTCACGGTCTGCCGCAGGGCGGCGCTCACCGGGGCGAAGGGGATGTAGGAGGTGATGTCGTCGATCACCTGGGCGTAATGATCGTTCGCGGTGACATTGTTCCAGTGAATGGCCGCGCTGTAATCGGAGCCGGTCTCCACGTCAAACTTGCCGTACTGCAGCGCACGGGACCAGAGCTTGGCCCGGCTGTCCCCCTCAAAGCGGGCGGCGATGCGTTTTAACGTGAAAGGCGAGGAGACGAAATCGTGGGTCACGACGAGAATCACGGAGTATTCCAGGCTGACCGGGCAGTTATAGGATTTCAGGATCTCGGTGCCGGCATGGCCCTGCTCCAGGATCGCCGTGGTGTAGGGCGGCAGGGTGATGGAGGCCGTCTCCGAGACGGTTTCGCTCTTGGTCGTGCTCTCACCCTTGGTCCAGCCGTCCGTTGTGGCGTTGCCCCAGGTGGTACTGTTGGACAGGCTGAACTTCGTGCTCGACTTGACAAAGCCGAAATCGATTTCAAAGGTCTGCTCTAAGCCGATGTTGAGCGTCTTGCTTAAGCTGGTGGTGTCGGAATGGTTCACCGAACTGCTGACCGTGTTGCTGACGCTGCTGGTGAGATTCTGCGACGCGGTCACGGGGATGAGGGAGTTGTTGATGATCTCGGCGGCGTATTTCTTGTCCGTCTTCGACTCGGCGGGTTTGATGACCTCGGTGACGAAGTTCCCGTCCTTGTCCTCCGGCTGGAGCGGAACCGCTTTGATGTCCGTGAGATAGGCGGCAACGGTCACCGTGTGGAAGCCGTTACGAAGCTGAAGGGCCTTTGCGACAACTTCCTTCTGCTGGCTGCCCTCCTCGTTGGAGAAGCCGGTCAGATACTGCCACCAGTCCGGCGCGATCTTCTGCGCCGCCTGATTCAGGGAGGAAGCGTATTTCGGGTTATAATAGGTGCATGTCACGCCGCTGCTTTCGGACTCGTTACCGTTGAAAATGGCGTCCGTCCAGCCTTCGGAGAAATAAGACGGCTCACCTGCGACCATGATGCCGGCGCCGAGCTGAAGCCACTTGTCCATAATGGACCGGTTGCCGAGCGCGGGGTGGGCCGTGTCCAGGATACCGATCAGAAAATCACCCGGGAGCGTATCCTCGTCCACATAGGTGTTATAAAAGGTGATCTGATCCTTGCCCTCACCGAGTACATAGGTGTCCTGGGCCGGGGCGGGCGGATTGGTCTCCCTGTTCCAGTCCTTGAGGAAGGGGGAGTAAGAGGTATCCGGCAGGACCGGGCCCGCCTGTGCCTCATCGCTGGGAAGCTCCTGCTGCGAGCCGCTGCTCCAGCCATGCTCTCCCGGGGGCAAGGCTTCCTGGGCCTCTTCCAGGGTCATGTTCTCCTCGGCAAAGGCCGGGCCTGTCAGGCTCAGCAGCATCACCAGAGCGAGGGCCAGGGCGAGCAAACGCCGGAGCGCATGGTTCAGGTTTGTTCGCTGTTGCATATGTCGTCCTCCTTGCTGCATGTTTTTTCATAATAATACAATTATATTATAGCAGTTTTACCAGAAAGTGCAATTAAAAATACCTGAAAACGACGTATCGGAATAATAAGAAAAGAAAAAATAAAATATCTCAGGAAAGATGAGAAAAACCCTTGCAAAAGAGGAACTTATCTGCTATTATATCAAGGCATTTCGCACGGGAGCGGACTTTCCCCCATGTGGCCCATCGGGCTTGGCGGAAAGGATGAAGCGCCCGGAGGAAATAACAAATATGAAAAAGGAGAACAAACCAAATGGCAGTCGTATCCATGAAGCAGCTGCTCGAGGCCGGTGTCCACTTCGGTCACCAGACCCGCCGCTGGAACCCCAAGATGGCCGAGTACATCTGGCCGAGTACATCTACTGTGAGCGTAACGGCATCTACATCATTGACCTTCAGAAAACCGTCAAGAAGCTCGAGGAAGCCTACAGCTTCGTCCGCGATCTCGCGGCCAACGGCCAGACCATCCTCTTCGTCGGCACCAAGAAGCAGGCGACCGACGCCGTCAAGGAAGAGGCCTCCCGCGTCGGCATGTACTATGTCAACGCCCGCTGGCTCGGCGGCATGCTCACCAACTTCAAGACCATGCGCACCCGCGTTGACCGCCTGGCCCAGCTCAAGAAGATGCAGGAAGACGGCACCTTCGACATGCTGCCCAAGAAGGAAGTCATGAAGCACCTGGGCGAGATGGAGAAGCTCGAGAAGTATCTCGGCGGCGTCAAGGAAATGAAG
>CADBYZ010000012.1 GCA_902799075.1 Oscillospiraceae bacterium
GTTCGCGGCATAGGTTGCCGTGTCGGAGAAGGTAAAGCCGGACACCTTCCAGCCTGCGATCTCGCCGTCAAGAGCGCCGATCACATACTCATAGCCGTTGTCGCCGGACTTGAAGCTGACCTCGTATACAGGCTCGCCCTCGTCGTTTTTCGTGCGGTAGACGCCGCCGATATCCGCGTCTGTCTCCGCGACCCCTGCGTGGTTCAGGGCGATCTCAAGGGCTGCGCCGACACCGATGAATTTCTTCTCCGTCTCATCGCTGCTTTTGATAACGGGAGCATCCGTCATCGCGGCAACAGGGGCAAGCGTTTCTAAGGGCGCAGGTGTTTCGGCAGGCTCCGGCGTAAGCTCGGGCTCGGCGGCGGCTGCAGGCTCCGGCACGGCTGCGGGTTCAGGTTCCACGGTCGGCTCCGGTGTTGCAATGGGCTCGGGCTCTGCAGTAGGCTCAAGCTCTGCGGTGGGCTCCGGGGTCACAGCGATATCGTCAGGCGTGCGCGGCGTTGTGGAGCCGGGGATATAGGATTCCAGGATAGGGTAAACGCGGGCCCGGAATTCCGTGGGCAGCGGCAGGGTGTTGATTTTCAGGCCCAGCATGATGCCCCCGGCGAAGGCGGCCAGGATCAGCAGGAACCACAGCCACCACAGGGAACGCTTTTTCTTGCGCGGCTTCTCGCCGCTGACAACCGTGTTTTCTTCGTTCATGATTTACTCCTCTCTGCATCAAAGCCGATGCTTCACTGCATTATATCCGATGGTTCGCTCGAGTATTGCCGAAAGTAGTCTCTGGCCGCGTCGGCATCCCGATGGATCTGACGGGACAGCTCCTCGTAATCGTCAAATTTCTTTTCATCCCGGAGAAATTTATAAAACTCCACGCGCACCTGGCGCCCGTAGAGGTTGCCGGAAAAGGCCAGCAAGTGGCTCTCCACATTCACACGCGTCCCGTCGCTGACCGTGGGGCGGACGCCGACGTTCGCCACCGCGATGTGGGAGCTGCCGTCCTCGAGGAACACTCGAGCGGCGTATACCCCGTGGCGCGGGACGATGACCCCCTCGGGAAAATCCATGTTGATGGTCGGCGCGCCGAGCTTTGTACCGAGGTGATAGCCGGAGTGCACCGTGTCCTGAAGCGTGTGCGGATGGCCGAGATAGCGGGCCGCCTGCTCCATGTCCCCGTCGGCGATGAGGGTGCGGATATAGGTGGAGCTCACGATCCGCCCGTCCAGAGTGACGGCTCGGATAATGTCGCAGCCGATCCCCTTTTGCTCACTGTAGGCCTTGAGCTTTTCCGCCGTGCCCTCACCCCGGTAGCCGAAGCAGAAATCGTGTCCCACCACGATCCAGGCAAGCCCCAGCTCGTCAATGATGGTATCGGCAAATTCCTGCCAAGGCATGTGCATCATGCGCCGATTGAAGTGGATGAAGATCACATCGTCGATGCCGTAGCAGCGGCGGATGATCTCCTCTCTGCCAAGGGCGCTGTTGATGAGCGGGACATCCTTGCCGAAGACGAGCTTGTCCGGATGCACGTCAAAGGACAGGACCGAGGGCGTGATGCCGAGCTCCGCTGCACGCTCCGCCGTCTTTCTAAGCAGCGCGCCGTGTCCGATATGAACGCCGTCAAAAAAGCCCAGCGCGATGGCGCGCCTGATGTCTGCCATAGCCGTCTATACCTCAAAAAAGTTTTTTATCGTCTTCATGAAACCGTGCTCAGCTCTTGCGAACATGAGGAATGCGCCGGATTTGCTGTAAACGCGGTAAAGTCCATCCGGCAGCTTTGTCCGGTACTCCGTGCCGCAGCGGATGCGCTTTTCCTCTTCCGGTGAGGCGGTACAGGCCATTTCCCGGGAAAAGAGCGTGTCGACCGGGAGAAGATGCTGCTCGATCTCCCCCGCGTCCCGCAGGCGCTGAGCCTCGCCGATCGTGATAGCGTCTTCCACCAGGAAGGCGCCCGCCTCCGTGCGGCGCAGGGCGCTCATGCACCCGCCGCAGCCAAGGGCCAGGCCGATGTCGTGGCAGAGGGTGCGGATGTATGTTCCTTTGGAGCAGTGCACGTCAAGCAGCCAGTCCTCCCCTTCCCGGCCCACGATGCTCAGCTCGTGGATCGTGACAGGGCGCGGCGCACGCTCCACCGTGCCGCCCTTGCGGGCAATTTCATACAGGCGCTTCCCGCCGATCTGGATGGCGGAGTACATGGGCGGGATCTGTTCGATCTCACCGCGAAAGCGCTCGAGTGCCGCTTCGAGTTCAGCCTGCGTGACTGTTGCGTCTTTCTGTTCCAGGATATTTCCGGTGATGTCCTGGGTATCGGTGGTAATGCCGAGTCTGAGAGCTGCAAGATAGTGTTTGCTGTCGCTCTCGGCAAACTGTACGGCGCGGGTGGCTCTGCCGACGAAGATCACGAGCAGTCCCGTCGCCATCGGGTCAAGGGTACCGGCGTGGCCGATGCGGCGCTCGTGCAGGATGCCCTTGAGCTTGACTACCACGTCATTGCTTGTCCAGTCCGGTTCCTTGTCAATAAGCAGGATGCCGTTCATTTCCAGAACTCTTCCGTGACCCCGACCAGCAGATCGCGCACATGCTCCGGGCTTCCCGGCACGGTGCAGCCCGCCGCCATGGCGTGGCCGCCGCCGCCGAAGACCGCGCAGATGTCGCTGCTGTTGACTTCCTGGAAGGAGCGCACGGAGACGCGGCAGGTGCCGTCTTCCTTCTCGCGCACGGTAATGTTGACACGGCTGGTCTCGCACCTTCCCGCAAGGCCCGCCAGATCGTCCAGATCGTCTTCGACCGCGCCTGCTTCCCGGAGCATTTTGAGTGTCACAACGGCGACGGCGATGGTGCCGTCCCGGTAAAAACGGATACTGTCATAGATCATGCTCTCGAGGCGGATGCGGGCGGCCGAGACCTTGCGAAAGAAAACGGTGTTGACGGTCGTGTTGTCGGCCCCGGCACGCAGGAGCTCCGCCGCCGCGCTGAAGGCAGCGGTGTCGGTGTTGGCATACTGGAAGCAGCCAGTATCGGTTGAAAGGCCGATATAGAGAATCGTCGCCTCCTCCGGTGTCAGGTCCGCGTTCATCATCAGGATCAGCTCCATGACGATCTCGGCGCAGGAGGCGCGCTCCCCCTGAACAAAGCTCTCCTTCGCAAAATGGGTATTGGAGGGGTGGTGGTCGATACAGAGATCGACTTTTCCCTCGAAGCCCTGGCAAAAGAGCTTCGCGTCCGCTACATCAACGGACACGATGTATTTGGCCTTGAACCCCTCCGGTGCGAAATACTTCTCGCAATAGGTGCGCAGCTTGCGGCCCAGCTGGGGATTGGGAAACATACAGGCTCTGCGTCCGGCCCGTCTAAGACCGCTGCACAGCGCGGCGGCACAGGAGGCCGTGTCCCCGTCCGGGTTCTTGTGTGTGACGATGAGGATATCCTCATGGGTCAGCAGGCGCTTTGCGCAGTCTTTATAGTCCATCGTCCTCATCCTCGTCCTGTTTGATGTCCAGGGAGTTGATGACCTCGTTGATGTGCGCGCCGTACTCGATGCTGTGATCCAGCTCAAACACCAGCTCCGGCGTATAGCGCAGATCCAGCACGCTCCCGAGCTCACGACGGAGCCAGCCGGAGGCCGACTTGATACCGCGGCGAAATTCCTTTTCGTTCTGTAATCCCAGCACGGAAAGCCAGATCTTGCTATAGCGAAGGTCGCCGGTGGTCTCCACGCGCGTGACGCTGATCATGCCCTGCTGCACACGGGGATCCTTGATGTCCCGGAGCTTTGCCGAGACAACGCGTTGGATGTCGTCATTGATTCTTGCGATTTTATTGGATGACATGTTGTATTCTCCAAACCATGGGCACCGTGTCGGGCGCCCGGTGTATTGTAAAGATCGGGTTATCGGTTCACAGGCAGAGTTTATTATAGCATGTAATGTTTCGTCCCGCAAGTGGGAAAAGTCGGGCAAAATGTGTATCGAATGCGTTCTGTGTTTTTTATGCAGCATCTTGCAAAAAACATACTTTGCGGCTAAACTCTTATCAGATGGGAGGGATTCCATGAATAAGCTGTACACAAGTGAAGGCCGCGCGCTTCCCGCGGTACCCTGGGAGCGTTATCCCAGACCCCAGATGGTGCGGAAGGAATGGCTGTGCCTCAACGGAGAATGGGAGCTGTTTTGTCACGGACGCTGTGGGACGATCCGCGTACCCTTCTGTGCGGAGAGCCTGCTGTCCGGTTTGTCCGCGACGCCGGAGCCGGGGGAGGATTTCGTATATCGCCGCCGCTTTGCCGTGCCCGAAGGCTGGACCGGAAAACGTATCCTTCTCCATTTCGGCGCGGTCATGCGCGAGGCGGAAGTAAGTCTGAACGGGAAAGTTCTGTACCGTCATGACAACGGCTATCTTCCTTTCACAGTCGACCTCACGGATGCTCTGCTGGCGGGAGAAAACGAAATCAATGTCCGCGTCGTGAATGATCTGGACCCGCACTATCCCTGGGGCAAGCAGAGCAAAAAGCGCGGCGGTATGTGGTACACGCCCTGTTCCGGCATCTGGCAAAGCGTGTGGCTTGAGCCTGTTCCGTCGGAGTATATTCGCTCCCTGCATATTTTGACCGGCACTGACTGGGTCGAAATCTGCGCGGACGGTGTACAGGACGGCGTGGTGGAGCTTCTGGGAGAAACTTACACACTGAAAAACGGGAAGGTGCGGATCCCGCTTTCCGCCCCACATCTGTGGAGTCCGGAGGACCCGTTTCTCTATCGTTTCACCCTTGTCTCCGGCGAGGACCGTACAGCGTCCTATTTTGCGCTGCGTACGCTGACGGTTGAAACCGTACGCGGCATCTCCCGCCTGTGCCTGAACGGAAAGCCGTACTTTTTCAACGCGCTTCTTGATCAGGGCTATTGGAGCGACGGCCTGTACACCCCCGCCGATCCCGGCGCTTACGAGCGTGACATTATTGCCATGAAGTCCCTCGGCTTCAACACGCTGCGCAAACACATCAAAGTTGAGCCGGAGCAGTTTTACTATGACTGTGACCGCCTGGGTATGATCGTATTTCAGGACATGGTCAACAGCGGTGAATACCGTTTTCTTCGCGATACCGCGCTTCCCACCGTCGGTTTGCTCAGACGCCGGGATCATCGTCTGAACCCCGATCCCGGGACGCGTGAAAACTTCCTTGCTGCCATGGATGAAACGGTCCGGCAGCTGCGAAACCATCCCTGTATCGTTCTATGGACGATTTTCAACGAGGGCTGGGGGCAATTCTGCGCCGATGAAGCCTACACCCGCCTGAAGGCCCTCGACCCGAGCCGCTTTATCGACAGCAGCTCCGGCTGGTTCCATCAGGAGAAGAGTGACGTGGACAGCCTTCATATCTATTTCGGAAGGCTGCGTCTCGGCCGCCGGAAGCTGCCGCAGCTTCTCAGTGAGTTCGGCGGTTACGTCTGGAAGCTCCCGGAGCACAGCTTCAACCCCGCTCACACCTACGGCTACCGTATATACAAGACCCGGGAAGCCTATGTACAGGCTTTGCGTGCGCTCTATCAGTCACTGATCCCGCTGGTACGGCAGGGGCTTTGCGGCGCAGTATACACCCAGGTATCGGACGTGGAGGATGAGACCAACGGTCTGTACACTTTTGACAGGGCGGTTTTGAAGCTGAAGCCCGAGGAACTGCGGGATATCGCCGCGCAGCTTTCCGACGCGATCCTATAAACTTGAACACCCCGCGGAACGCTCCGCGGGGTGTTTGGAATAATATTGGCTCTGATCAGGTCCCTGCCGGGGCGGCGAGAGCCATCTGCTGCTTGAGCTGCTTTTTCCGCTCGTACATGCAGCGGTCCGCCTGCTCGAAAACGCGCAGCATGGAGTTGTGCTCGCCGGGAACGTATTCCGCCAGGCCTGCGGCAATGGAGTCACCTGCATGGGAGAGGTTGGATTCCGCCTGCTCGTCTATCATTGTAAGAAGCTCCCTGCAGTGGTCATAATCTTCACCCCGCAGAATGACGACAAATTCATCCCCGCCGTAACGGAACACCGGCGAATGGGAAAAGATCTTGCAGATGGAGTTGCAGGCGCGCCGTATGCATTCGTCACCCGCTATATGCCCCTGTACATCGTTAATCGCTTTCAGATCGTTGATATCGCAGACCACGATGGCGAAGGGCAGGCAGTCCCCGCTGTTGATCTGTTCGTCGATGTGCTCCTCCCACTGAGAAAAGGCACGCTTGTTCTTGACGCCTGTCAGGGCGTCGGTCAGGCCGGTCTCCCGCGCGGTGCCGAACTTTTCCTGCCATTCCTTTGCCTTGGTGTTCGCCGCGTTGTAGTTGTTGCCGAGAATGACGACGGCGACGATGAACATGACAAAGGAGGTCATGGTAGTGCGGATGTTCGCGTTTTCAATGCGATCCTCCTGCCCGGAGACGAAGGTCTCTGCCTCGTCCACCTGTACGCTCCCCTGCTCCACGCGCTCGGTGTAATAATCCTGGATGGACTGGATGGAATCCTCGGTGATGAGCTGGGTGTCGCGGCTTGTCCACATCATGCTGGTCAGCAGCATCAGCAGCAGGAGCACCACCCACACGACCACCGAGTGGCCGTAGCGGGCCTCGGTATCCCGCCTCAGAACCGACCGGAAGGCGATCATGCCCACCAGCGACCAGACGGCAAACAGCAGATAGGACTCCGGCTCCATGGCTTCGTAGGCGATAAGCTTCGGCGCCAAGAGCAGGACAATAACGCCGATCATCAGCGCCGTGCCCGCAGCGCCGGTCCATTTGGCGCTTTTGTCGCCGTGCCCGGCGGCATACAGCCACACAGAGTCCGAGAGCAGGCCGTAAATGATCGCGGCTCCGAGAGTCGTCACATCCACGATCCAGCCGATGGCGGTGCGCCCGAGAAACGGGATCACGCAGGAAATCAGGACCACCACAAGGATGGCATGGCCGGGGATGCCGTATTTGTTCAGCTTCCCGAGCTTTCCGACCCACGTGTGCTCTCTGCCGAAGGAGAAGAGCAGGCGGCTGATGGCGGTGAGGTTGCCGATGATGCTCGTGATTATCACTGCGAGCAGGGACAGGATCATCACCGTGATCCCGGCGGAGCCCATATAGTACTCGGCCGCGTAAAATGCCGGAATACCCTTGATGCCCTCGATCTTATCCATGTCGCGGA
Source organism: Oscillospiraceae bacterium (assembly GCA_902799075.1). Lineage (GTDB taxonomy): Bacteria > Bacillota > Clostridia > Oscillospirales > Oscillospiraceae > Limivicinus. The sequence continues at coordinate 7,174 of CADBYZ010000012.1, forward strand.
TATAGGCAAACCAGCTTTCGTACTCGGGCGGATAGGCGCTGACGGAGAGGATCGACATGAGCACATACACGAGCGTGGTCATGACCACCGAAGCGAGCATCACACCGTGTATCTTTTTGAGGGGGAAGTCGTATTCCTCGGAAAAATGTGCCACGTTTTCAAAGCCAACGAACGCCCACGGCGAGATGACCGCGATGCGCACGATCTGTCCCAGAGCCGAGCGGTCAGGCAGGAAGCCGGGTTCGTAGATAAAACCGCTCGCGCCGTGGCGGATGCAGGCGGCGGCGGTCGTCACGATCAGGCCGCCGACAAAGAAGCAGGCCAGCACGATCATGATAAGCTGTGGGATGCGCTTGCTTCTGGCACACAGCAGCCCCACCAGGCCCACGGCTGCCATGGAGAGCAGCGCCTCGCCCAGATAGACCCTGTAGCCGAAAACAACATAGCTGAAGCCGAACTGGAACATCCTGCCGAAAATGCGCTGGGCAAAAAGCGGCATGGACGTGATGTTGGCCCACAGCACCGCAAGATAGGTCAGCAGCAGTAACCACGCGATCAGAAAGCCGATATCGTGGCCGCGCACCTGGCCGCCCCAGGCGTAGATGCCGCCCGCGCTCGGCGCGCGCTCCAGCATATAGCAGAGATTGTGGTTGATGATCAGGATGACAGCCATGCCGACCGCAAGGCCAAAGACGGTGCCGAGAATGCCCGCCTGGAACAGATAGGTATTGCACGTCACGACGAAGGAGCCCCAGCCGATGCTGGTTCCGATCGAAAACGCCCATACGCCCGCGCGGCTGAAATACGGGCTCAGTCTGTTATCCTTTATGTTTTGATTGCTGTCCATTGGATCGAAGACGGCCTCTCTTTCAGGAAACACGAATCACGGAGCTTCTGTCAGGACTGTCCTGTTTATTCAGGTCTTGCGCCGATGACGATATGCTGGTCATCGCCGCGGAAGTCAGTACCGTCGGGGCGGCGCACAGCATGATGCCCGCTTGGGGATCATCGGATCATATTGGCGAGCGTCTCATACAGCCGCTCCGGCTCGACGGGCTTGCCCAGATGGGCGTTCATGCCCGCTTTCCGGGTGCTCTCCACATCCTCGTCGAAGACATTGGCGGTCATAGCGATAATCGGGATCGTAGCCGCGTCCGGACGCTCGAGCGCGCGGATGGCCCTGGTTGCGGTGATGCCGTCCATGACCGGCATGCGCATGTCCATGAGGATCGCGTCATAATACCCGGCGGGATGCTTGCCGAACATCTCGAGGGCGACCGCGCCGTTTTCGGCGTGCTCGGTGAGCATGTCCTCGATCTCGAGAAGATCCTGCAGGATCTCGGCGTTCTGCTCCACATCCTCCACGATGAGGACACGGTGCCCGGCAAGACTGTTCTCCTGTTCGGGCTCTTCCTCAATCTCGGCAGGCTCAGCGTCGGAGCGGTGCAGCAGCACATTATGGATCTGCTGCAGAAGGCTGTCGGCGAAGAGGGGCTTTGCGATGATACCGTCCACGCCGTCCTCGCGGGCCTCCTCGTCGATGATGTCCCAGTTGTAGCTTGTGAGCATGATGACGGCAGTCTCGCCTTCGTCAAAGGATCTCAGCTCCCTTGTAAGCTCCAGTCCGCTCATGCCGGGCATCTTGTAGTCGGTCAGCAGCAGGTCATAGCCGCGGCCCTTGGCATGCGCGTCGCGCAGGATGGCAAGGCCTTCTCTGCCGCTTGCGGTGGAATCTGCCGCGATGCCGATGGTCTGCAGCACGATCCTCGCATGCTCGCAGGCGATCTCGTCATCGTCCACCACCAGGGCGCGCAGGTTCTCCGGCAGGCTGATCCCCTGCGCCACATGCGCCCGGCGTTTGGATGCCTTGAGTGTGACGGTCACGGTGAAGACGGAGCCGACGCCTTTTTCGCTGTCGACATGGATGTCGCCGTTCATCATCTCGACGAAGTTCTTGGTGATGGCCATGCCGAGACCGCTGCCGCCGTAGCGGTTTGTGACGGTGGCGTTCTCCTGGGAGAATGCCTCGAAGAGCTTGGGGATGAATGCCTTGTCCATGCCGATACCGGTGTCACGCATGATAAAGCGCATGGTGCAGACATCGTCCTCGCGGGCGGTCTGCTCCACGGTCAGGGTCACTTCGCCGGGGGCCTCGGTAAACTTGACGGAGTTTCCGAGGATATTGATGAGCACCTGCTTGAGCTTCATATCGTCGCCAAAGTAGTAGTCCCCTACATGGCCTACGATCTGGCACTCATAGCGCAGGCCCTTGTCCTGGCACTGGCCGTTGATGATGATATTGATCTGATCCAGAAATTCCCGGAAAGAAAACTCCTCGTTATTGAGCATCATGCGGCCGGACTCGATACGGCTCATGTCGAGGATGTCATTGATAAGGCCGAGCAGATGCTTCGCGCTGGCCCCGATCTTTTCCAGCTGCTCCCTGGTCTGGGGCTGAAGGTTGGGGTTTCTCAGCGCGATATTGTCAAGGCCGATGATGGCGTTCATGGGGGTGCGGATCTCGTGGCTCATGTTGGAAAGGAAGCTGGTCTTGGCGCGGCTTGCCTCCTCGGCCAGGACCTTTTCCACCTCGATCTGTTTTTCCCGCTTCTGGATCTGGTGATAGATGTCAAAGAGGATGATCAGAGCGAAGATGATGAGCACCATATGTATCGTGTCGCTTACGGTATGGGCCGCCTTGGCCTGTTCCAGAACCTCGCGCATGTAGTCCGCGCCGGGCTCATCCGCAGCGGGCATGCCGGCGTCAGTGAATTTCTCCGTATAGTAGTGCTGGATGGGCTCGACAGACCGGTCGATGGCGGCATCGGTCGTCTCGTTGGTCCAGACGCTGGAGGCGTAAATAATAAGCGCCAGGAGCACCACCCACACGATGACCGAGCGCCCGAAGCGGCGTTCGGTGTCTCTGCGGAAAACCCAGCGGAAAAAAACCATGCCCAGGATAGCCCAGGCGGCCAGGATGAAATAGGATTCCATCGAGAGCGTCTTCACATCCGTGAGGTTCGGGATCAAAAACTCGGCCGCGAACAGGAGCGAAACGATAAAGCCCGCAAAGCCCGTCACGGTAAAGAGCTTGTTTTTCTCCCCGCGCGCGTTTTTCCAGGCCGCCGCAGAGGCATAGGCATAGGCGATGGTCGCGCCCACGGTGGTCACGTCCACGATCCAGCTGATGGCGGTCCTGCCGAAGAAGGGCAGCACCACGGACACCGCAAGGATCGAGAAGATTGCACGGCGCGGCACGCAGTTTTCATCGCACTCGCCGACCCAGCCGGGCAGCATCCCGTCATCCGAGATGGATTTGAGAAGTCTGCTCAGCGCGATGTAATTACCGATGAGCCCCGTAAAGATGCCGCAAAGCGCGGCTGTGCCAAGGATCAGCGTGCCGCCGTTTCCAAGTGCCCGATGGGCGGCATAGAAGGTAGGCTGGGAGGCAAGACCCGAGCGGTCGCCCAGAGAGGAGACATAGTCAAGCCAGCTTGCGCAGCCCTCGGGCAGCGCCGTCACCGCAAGAAGCACCAGCAGAATATACGCAAGCCCCGCCGTCACGACCGCGGCGCTCAGGATCACGAAGGAGCGCTTGAGCGGGAATTTGGCCTCCTCAGAGGAGTGGGAGATGGATTCAAAGCCCACGAAGGCCCAGGGTGTCAGGGCAAAAATTGTGAACACGCCGCCGAATTTGCTGTGCGTCGGCGCATAGCCGGGCTCAAACACAGCCCCCCGAGCGCCGACACGCGCCGCGGCAAAGCACACGACAACACCGCCGAAGAGCAGGATCGCCATGATGATCTGCGTTTTTTCACTGAGCTTTTTTTGCAGGCACAAAAGGGCCGCGATCAGCAGCGCCCCCGCCGCCAGCAGGATCTCCCCCATGTACACATGGTAGCCCGCGATCACATAGTGAAAGCCGAACTGGAAGGTCGAGCCCAGGAGCGTGCGGGCGATCAGCGGCAGGGCGGTGGCATTTGCCCAGATGATGGCCACATAGGTGATGATCAGAAACCAGGCGCTCACAAAGCCGTGATCGTAGCCGAAGCTGCGCTTGGTGAAGGTATAGGCGCCGCCGCAGCCGGGGAAACGGTTCATGAGATAGTGGTAGTTTGCCGCCAGCAGCAGCATGACCGCCGCGCCGAGGCCAAGACCGAGCGCGGTGCCCACCGGGCCCGCGATCGGCAGGAAGGTGTTGCCGGGCATGACAAAAGCGCCCCAGCCCACGGCACACCCGAAGGCCAGCGCCCACGCGCCGAGCGGTGTCAGGTACGCGCAGACCCGGCGGTCTTCATGGTTTCGTTCTTCTGTGCTCATTTATGCAACGGCTCCTTTTCGAGTAATCAGCCCTCTTCGTACTGACGGATACCCGCTGAGATTTTGCTGTACATTTCCTCGATTTTATTGAGCTTTTCGCCGACCTCCGCGTCGGAAAGCATGCGGGCGTTTCCGGGGCGAAATTCCTCAGTGATCTCTGCCGCCGCGTCCGAAAGCGCCGTGAGGCCGAGATTGGCGCTCACGCCCTTGACCGCGTGGGCTGTCTCGAAAAGTGCGGTGGGATCCATGGTCTTTCCGGCGGCAAGCATTGTATCCACCACGCCGTTTTTCGGGAATTTGCGGATGTGCTTGTCGATCAGCTTTTCGATATGCAGCACGCGCAGCGCCTGGTCATAGTCGCCGCCGATGTTCTGATAGAGTTCCTGTAATGTCATCTGAATCAATTCCTTTCTATGGCGAGTTCTTTCTCGATCAGCTTTTCAAAATCCTCGCTCGGCAGCGGACGAGAGAAGTAGTAGCCCTGTACCAGGTCGCATTTCCCTTTGCTCAGGATCTCCAGCTGCTTCTCGGTCTCCACGCCCTCGGCCACCACCGACACCTTGAGGTAGCGGGCGATATCCAGGATCAGCGATACCAGGCGGCGGTCAGTCTCACTCTTCTCGATGTTGCGAACGAATTTCATGTCCATCTTCAACACATCAATGGGCATGTCCGACAGCATGTTCAGGGACGAGTAACCGGAGCCGAAGTCGTCCATCTCGACCTCAAAGCCCTTGCTCCGAAGGCCGCTTATCACATCCAGCACCTGCTTTGCGTTGTCCGTGTAGGCAGACTCCGTAACCTCGAGCTTGAGGTCCTTGTAGCTCAGGCCGTTGTCCAGGATCAGGAGGTCAAGCCTGTCCATCAGCGCGGGATCGAACACGTCCGAGCGGGACAGGTTCACGGACACCGGCAGCGTAAAGTTGTATTTTTCCTTCCAGCGGGCGATCTGCTTTGCCGCCTCCTGCCAGACGAAGTTGTCCACCACGCCGATAAGGCCGTTGCCCTCAAAGAGCGGGACAAAGCTGCCGGGTGAGATCATGCCGAGGTCGGGGTGCTTCCAGCGGATGAGCGCCTCAGCGCTCGAAAGGCGGGGCGGGTAGACCTGGATGTTGTACTTGGGCTGGTAGTAGACCTGGAACTGCCTCTCCTCTACCGCGGGACGCAGGTCATTGAGCAGGCGGCTGTTGAGCAGTTCCCGCATGCGCATGTCCTCATCGTAGATCATGATGGGATTCTGATAATCCCCGCGGACCATGTTGCAGGCGGTGTGCGCCTGGTCAAAGAGCAGGATGGGCTCCACATCCTCACTCCATGGCTTGATGCCCATGCGCAGGTGGATATTGGTGCTCGGTGAGAGGCTGTTTACCTTCTCCTGGAAGCGGTTGAGCAGCGCGCGGTAATCCGGCTGGTGCGGGCAGTAGATATCAAAGCGGTCCGACTCGATGCGGCTGGCGATGCCCTCGGTCTCGCCGAGGAAGGCGCGGATCTCGTTGCCGATGAGGCGCAGGACATCGTCGCCGAAGTCGCGGCCGTTGAGGGCGTTGATGGTATGGAACTGCTCGATGTTCATGACGATGGCGTCCAGGTGAAGCTCCGGATGGTAATGATAGAGGCGGTTTGCGTATTCAAAGAAGAAGCTGCGGCTGTAGAGCATGGTGAGCCGGTCATGCTCGGCAGCGGAGATGAGCTGACGGCCTTCGCTCAGCTCGATGATCCTGCCCACGCGGGCGAGGATGACCTCCGGCATGTCAAAGGGCTTGGTGATGAAATCCGCCGCTCCCATCTGCAAAGCCTGCAGCTCGGCGCTCTTTTCGGCGGTCAGCACGATGATGGGGATGTGCTTTAGCTGCTCGTCGTCCCGGACGATCTCCATCACTTCAAAGCCGTTCATCACCGGCATCATCAGATCCAGCAGCACCAGCGACAGCTCGTTTGTGTGCTCGCGCATCCGGTCAACGGCCTCTTTGCCGTTTTCGGCGTATAGAATCTCATAGTCATCCTCCAGGATGATCCCCAGAGAGTCACGGTTGATTTCCTGATCGTCAACCACCAATACAAGCTTTGGCCGCTGCATCTGTGTCGATTCAATCAAGGCAGGGGCCTCCTTTCTTCTTTTGGGCAATTGAGATCCATTGTTTCAGGGTATTATACAGAAGCTCCGCATCCACAGGCTTGGCAAGGTGCGCGTTCATACCCGCAGCCCTGGTGGCCTCCACGTCGCTTGGAAGGGCGTTTGCCGTCAGAGCCAGGATGGGGATATTCTTTGCGTCCTCGCGCTGTAGCGCCCTGATCTGCCGGGCAGACTCGAGCCCGTCCATGATCGGCATGCGCAAATCCATGAGAATCGCGTCATAATACCACGGCGCGGAAGCCTTGATCTTGTCGACGGCTTCCCGGCCGTTTTCGGCGCGGTCGCTCTCCGCGTCCTCCAGCTCCAGAAGATCCGCTACGATCTCGGCATTGAGATCCATATCCTCCACGATCAGAATGCGTTTGCCCGCAAGGCTGACCTGTGGTGTCTCCTGCTGCTCGGCGGGCAGCGTTTCCCTCACGTGCGGGCAGCCCGCGCAATTGGCGCACATCTCGCTCTGGTCGGGCACACATCCGTCGCAGCTGGCACTCACATCGCCTCCGACGGATAAAAGCGGCAGTCTGACCGTAAAGGTGGAGCCCTCCCCCTTCCGGCTTTCCACTTCAATCGTTCCGCCCATACGCCTGACAATGCTGTTTGCCGCGCTCAGTCCCATGCCGCTGCCGCCGAAGCGGTTGGTAAAGCTCTGGTCCTCCTGGGTCAGGGGCTGGAAGATTTTCGACAGGAATTCATCGTCGATGCCGATGCCCGTGTCTGAGATGACAAAGCGCAAGCAGGTATACGCGTCCTGTTCCCGCTCGTACATGACGCAAAAGCGCACGGTGCCCGGCGCGTCCGTAAACTTCACGGCGTTATCCAGGATGCACATGAGCGCGCGTTCGATCGCGCTTTTGTCTCCGGCGTAATCGCGGTTTGCGCATTTGGAAAAGGAGAACTGGAAGTTCAGGCCCTTCTGTGCGCACAGAAAGGAGATCTGGGCACAGATCTGGTCCAGGACCTCCTTGAGCGAGAAGCGCTCCTCCCTTGTGACAGCATCGTCGTTTTTTTCCTGCTGAAAGGTCAGGATGTTCTCAAGCAGTTCGGCGAGATGTCTTGCGCTGACCCCGATCTTCACCAGCTGGTCACGCGTCTCGGCGGGCAGCTCGGGATTCTTGAGAGCCAGGGTGTCCAGACCCAGGATCATGTTCATGGGAGTCAGCATCTCATGGCTCATGCTGGCAAGGAAGGCGGCCTTGCTGCGGCTTGTCTCCTCGGCTGCCATAAGCTTCGCCTCCATCTGCTCATTTTCCAGGATGCGGTTGGTGATGCTGTTGATGAGCCAGTACATGACGGACACGAACACGCTGCCGAAAAACAGGATGCCCGCGACGATCAGATCCGGCTTTCCGAAGATGCCGACAAACAGATAGCCCAGAAGAAAGAAGACCAGCAGGACGATGGGGATGTACAGGATGCGTCCCTTGTTTCCCCAGTTTTTCATGCTCTGCATGCGGCGGGCAAAGCTGACAAAGCCGCAGATGTTGTATACCATCAAAATGCTTCCCAGATATACCAGGCTGTAGATTATCCACTTGATCATGGCTGACCTCCTTTCAAAAAAAGCAGCCTGAAAGCTGCTCGGTTTGTCGGGGCACAGGGTGGGTATCAGGATTGCCATATTCTGTAAATATAATCTTCTGATTTTCCTATTAATGCTATTATATCATACCACAGAGCGCTTCGGTTTTCAATAGCTTCCTCTTTTTCCTGATATAGCAAAAACGGATTATTTTCAGCTTTCCCTCTCCGTTTTGCGCTGTAAGGCTGAGACTCTGTCATGCTGAGCGCAGCGAAGAATCGTTCGTTCCGCCAAGCCCGGAGAAAGATCCTTCGCTGACGCTCAGGTCGGCCCATATTATCCCTTACCGCCGCACAGCTCTCCGACGGCGGCGCAGCAGGCTTTCACATCCTCGTGTTTGACGAAGGGGGAAAAGCTCATGCGCAGGGTGCCGGTATCGAGCGTCCCGGCGCTGCGGTGCGCAAGGGGCGCGCAGTGGAGCCCGCTTCTCAGGCAGATCCCGCGCTCGGACAGGAGCCGGGCCGCCTCGTCACAGTCGCGGCCCCGGATGCGCAGGGAGAGGACGCCGCTCTGCGTGCCCTCCGGTCCGGTGAAAGTTTCGACTCCTTCCATTCCCCGAAGCGCGGAAACGGCATCGTGAAGAAGTGTCTGCTCCGTGTGCTTGATCTTGGGTATGCCCTGCTTAGAGACATATTCCATACCCGCCAGCAGCCCTGCAATACCGGGCACATTGTGTGTCCCGGCCTCCAGCCGGTCGGGCAGATAGTCCGGCATCAGCTGCAGAAGGCTGTCGGAGCCGGAGCCGCCGGCGAGCAGCGGCTCTCCCCTCTCCCCGCACAGAAGCAGCCCCGTCCCCTGCGGACCGAGCAGGCCCTTGTGCCCGGGCATGGCGACAAACGCCGCGCCGAGCTCCATGAAATCCACCGGGAGCACGCCTGCCGCCTGGGAGGCGTCCACGATCAGCGGTACGCCCCGGCTTTTGCACAGGGCCGCGATTTCGTACACAGGCAGGATGAAGCCGAAGACATTGGAGACCATGGTGCACACCGCGAGCTCTGCGCCTCTGATACGTTCCTCAAAAGCCCGCAGGCAGGCAGCCTGATCGAAAAGCGGCGACGCGGCGACGATGATCTCCGCGCCCAGGGCCTTGAGCGGACGGGTGACGGCGTTGTGCTCATAGCCGGAGATCAGCACCTTTGTTCCCGGCTTTGCAAGGGAGCGTATGGCGATATTCAGGCCGTGGGTGGCATTCATGGTGAAAACGACATCCGCGGGGTCCGGGACATTGAAAAGCGCCGCCGCCTTTTCGCGGCAGCGGTAGACCAGCCGGGATGCACGCATGGCGGCCTCGTGGCCTCCGCGTCCGGGGCTTGCGCAGGTCTGCATGGCCCGTACCATGGCGCGGGCAACCGCCGGGGGCTTTATGAGCGTTGTGGCGGCATTATCGAGATAGATCATTTTCATGAGCCTCCCGGTAGCTGTCGTCGGCCTCGCGCAGATAGACCTTCCCTGTCAGCAGCCCCGCGCTTTTGAGCAGACTTACCGCCTCCCCCAGACGGCGGTAGAGGCTGACCGCGTAGCCGCAGCCGTTTGCGCGCATGTGCTGGGGCGCTTTGACAACAGTCGCGCCGATGCCGTGCCGCTCCAGTACCAGAGCTGCGCGCTGCGCATTCGTCAGGGATTTGCATAGAATCAAATATTTCATATCATACCTCCGAAAAGGCAAAAGGAGATCCGCCCCATTCACCCATGGAGCGGATCTCCTTTGCCGGATACTCACACAGGAACATAACATCCTATGCGTAGCTTCCGGATTCTGTTATTGTTCTTCCAGCAGGGCCACGCTGTGCGCCGCGATACCGAGGCCCTCCCCGGTGAAGCCCAGGTGCTCCTCGGTGGTGGCCTTCACGCTGACGCGGTACACATCGACGCCCATGGCCTTCGCAAGCTTTTCGCGCATGGCGGGGATATAGGGCGCGAGCTTCGGGCGCTGGGCAATGACAGTGCAGTCGACGTTTCCGACGCGATAGCCCGCCTTAGCGACGACGGCGCAGACCTTCTTCAAAAGCTCAACACTGTCCGCGCCCGCGTAGTCGGGGTCGTTGTCGGGAAAGAGCTTGCCGATGTCCCCCAGCGCCGCCGCGCCCAGCAGCGCGTCCATCAGCGCATGGGTCAGGACATCCGCGTCCGAGTGGCCCAGCAGGCCCTTTTCATAGGGAACTTCGATGCCGCCGAGGATGAGCTTTCGCCCCTCGACAAGCTTATGCACATCATACCCATGTCCGATTCGCATTCCAGTCCCCCCTGTCCTCGACGATCGCCTTCGCCGTGACCATGTCCTCCGGCGTTGTGATCTTGATATTGGTGAGCTCCCCCTCTACAGTGATGGTCTTGACGCCCATCATATCCATGGCGGAGCAGTCGTCCGTCAGCGTCAGCTTGAGCTCGACCGCCTTGGTGAGCGCGCCCTTGATGAGATCCGCTTCAAAGACCTGCGGCGTCTGCACGCGTCTCGTCATGGTCCGGTCCAGCGTGCCGGTAATGAAGCCTCTTTCGTCCACGGCCTTGAGCGTGTCGGTGCTGGCGACCGCCGGAACAGCCGCCCGGTAAGCCCTCGCCGCCTCGATGGTCCGGGTGATCAGCTCCTGGCTTACGAGCGGGCGCGCTCCGTCGTGGATGGCGATCAGCTCCGCCCCATGGCGGCAGGCCGAGACTCCGGCCAGGGCCGATTCCATGCGCGTCGCGCCGCCGCTGACCACCTGCTTGACCTTGTGCAGGCCGTTTTTGAAGCATAGATCGGCGATCTCCTCCAGCTTCTCGGTTTTTGTGACAATGATGATCTCATCCACATATTCGTTGTTCTCAAAGGCCAGCACTGTTCTGGCCAGCACAGGCATGGCCCCGAGCTTCATCATGATCTTGTCGCTTCCCATGCGCTGTGAGCTTCCGGCTGCCACAATGACCGCCGAGCAGCTCAGCTTTTCCTTTTTGCACTTAAACGGACAGGACTTCACAGTATTCCCCTCCAATCAGCTTTTATCCTTTTAATTGACGTTTGCGATAGAAGTTCATCATGCCGTCCTGAAGCATGTCCAGATGCATGAGCATTTTGCCCGCACCGTAAGCGGCGCAGGAAACTGCGTCGTCCACAACCAGGGTGCGGATGCCGGTGGAGCGCTCAATGAGGCGATCGATGCCGTAGATAAGGCTGCCGCCGCCGGACATGATGATGCCGTTCTTGTCGAGGTCCCCCACGAGCTGGGGCGGTGTGCTCTCAAGGACGATGTGGATGGTCTCGAGGATGCGGTTCATGGGCTCGACAAAGGCTTCGATGAGCTCGGTGGAGCTGACCTTCACGGTCTTGGGCAGACCGTTTGAGAGGTCACGGCCCTTGACCTCCTCGACGCTGATGTCGGGGCGCTGGATGACACAGCCGATGCTGCGCTTGAGCTCCTCGGCGGTACTCAGGCCGATGAGCAGATCATACTTGCGGCGGATGAATTTGACGATGGATTCATCGAAGCTGGTGCCGGCGACCTTGATGGACTGGCACTCCACGACGCCGCCGCCGGAGACCACAGCGACCTCCGTGGTGCCGCCGCCGATGTCGATGACCATGTGACCGTCGGCCTTGGAGATATCCACGCCCGCGCCCATGGCGGTGGCGACGGCGGTCTCCAGGAGGTACACCTTCCTGGCGCCCGCCTCGATGGCGGCGTCAATGACGGCGCGCTCCTCCACACCGGTGATGGAGCTCGGCACACACGCCAGCACGCAGGGCTTGAAGAGACTGAAGGAGGTGATGCGGCTGACAAGCTCGCGAAGCATCTGGGCCGTGATTTCATAGTCGGAGATGACGCCGGCGTTGACTGGGTGGATCGCCACGATGTTTGCTGGCGTCCTGCCCAGCATCTTCTGCGCGTCCTGGCCGATTTTCAGGATCTTGCCGCTGAATTTGTCCACCGCCACGACGGTGGGTTCTCTGGCTACGACGCCCTTGCCCTGCACAAACAGCAGGGTCGACGAGGTGCCAAGGTCCACGGCTATATCTCTCTCAAACAGATTCATGCTTTCACTCCTTAATGCCTCGAGGCCGCTGCCGCCGCATAAACTTCGGCGCACCCGGCTTTTCTGAGCTCCGAAGCGCACTCGGAGAGTGTCGCGCCGGTGGTGACAATATCGTCAATGACCAGCACCCGCCTGTCCTTCGCCTTCTCAGGCGCGCAGCAGACATAGACGCCCTTGGCGTTTTTCTGCCGCGCCTCGGCATCCTTGATGCCGGACTGTGGTCTGGTGTCGATTCTCTTTTTCAGCAGCTTTTCACAGGGGATGCCCAGTCTCTTTGCCGTCTCCTCCGCGAGAATGCGGGCCTGGTCATAGCCGCGCTTTCTGAGACGGCGGCGGCTCAAAGGCACCCATGTAATAATATCGCAGGAAATGTCCGATTCGTCAATACATTTTGCGAGAAAATCCGCATACGCCGCGCCATACGCGGTCACACCGCGGAATTTGTAGCGCAGCAGGGACTCGCGTACCTGATCCTCATAGCGCAGCGGCGCCACGCACAGGAGCTGATCCCTGAGCTCCCGCCTGGTGCCGGTACTCGCATAGCGCCTGCGGCAGAAGCGGCAGACACCGCGTTCGGCGTCGTTTAAGAGTCTGCGGCAGAAGGCGCATCGCGGCGGATAGAGCAGGTCCAGAAGCCAGTTGATGATCGCGTTCATAGGCCGCAGAGCGCGCGCAGGCGCACACGAAGGGCCGTATAGCGCCTTGCCTGGCGGAAATTGTCGATCATGCGCGTCGCCACAGCGTCATCTCCCACGAGGATCAGCAGCTCCTTTGCACGCGTGACGGCTGTATAGAGTACGCTTCTTGTCATCAGCTGCTGGCTTGTCCCCGTCAGGGCCAGGATCACCGCGCGGTACTCGCTGCCCTGGGCCTTATGTACCGTCACCGCCCAGGCGTGCTCAAGCTCGGTCAGCGCGTCAAAGCCGTAAGTCGCAAGGTGGCCGTCAAAGTCGACGGTCAGGGTCTCGCTCTCCGGGTCTATCCTGCGCAGCACGCCCATGTCGCCGTTATAGATGCCGGTGCCCGCCTCGGTATTGTTCGCGTTTTTCCAGAGAATATCATAGTTGTTGCGGATCTGCATGACCCGGTCGCCCTCGCGGAAGATCGCGTCGCCGAAGGGCTTTTCCTTTTTCTCCGGTGCGGCGGGGTTCAGGACTTCCTGCAGTTTTTTGTTGAGGTTCACGGTGCCGGTCTCCCCTTTTCTGGTTGGGGAAAGGACCTGGATCTCCTCGGGTGGGATGTGCATTTTATTCGGAAGGCGCACGGCGCACAGCTCCGTGATCGTCTCCACGGCGCTGGCGCCCTGCAGGCGTTTGAGCCTAAAGAAGTCCCGCGCGTTTTCTCCGAAATTCGGGTACGCGCCGTCCTTGATCATGTGGGCGTTGCGTATGATATGGCTGCCCTCCCCCTGGCGGTGGATGAGGGACAGCGTGCCCGTCGCCACGACCTGGCTTCGGATGAGGGCGGAGAAGACATTGCCGGGGCCGACGGAGGGGAGCTGATCGGCATCGCCCACCAGGATAAGCCGCGCATCCGGCGGCAGTGCCCGCAGCAGAGCGTCCATCAGCAGGATATCCACCATGGAGCACTCGTCGAGGATGACGACGTCACAGTCCAGACGGTCATTTTCCTTCTTGGTAAAGACGACGCGGTCGCCTTCCTCGTCGAATTTGGCCCCGAGAAGGCGGTGTACCGTCGCGGCCTCGCGTCCCGTGACCTCGGTCATGCGCTTGGCGGCTCGGCCCGTGGGGGCGCAGAGCAGGGTCTTGAGGCCCAGCTCGTCGAACATGGCGAGGATCGCGCGGATACAGGTGGTCTTGCCGGTGCCGGGGCCGCCGGTGAGCACCATCAACTGGTTATCCAGCGCCATGCTGATCGCCTGCCGCTGGTCAGGGTCATAGCTGACACGCTGCTGCACCTCGAGCCTGCTCAAAAACTTTTCGGTGTTGAGCCTCTCCTTGAAGTGCCGCTTTGTCATGCGGGCAAAGGTCTCGGCGGCGTTGGTTTCGGCCTCGTAAAGCTCCGGCAGGTAGCAGGCCTTGACCCCGGCGATCTCCTCATAACGTAAATGATGCTCTTCGATGAGCTCGTCTATGCATTCATCGGCCTCCTCAGCCTCCACGCCGATGAGCTCCGCCGTCACGGCGGCGAGCTTTTCGCGCGGGATGAAGCAGTGGCCGTTGCCGGTATTGTGAACAAGCTCGAACAGGAGCGCCGCGGCAATGCGGTTTTTGCTGTTGCCGCCCATGCCGAGGCCGAGGGCCATGGTGTCCGCCTCCCGGAAGGTGGCGCCGATGAGCGTGGAGCATAAAAGGTACGGGTTTTCCCGCAGCTGCTCGAGGGCCTTGTCGCCGTAGTATTTATAGGCGCGCAATGCCAGGATCGGGCGAAGGCCGAAGGAGCAGACAAACTCCATCAGCATGCGAAGCCCCGCCTGCTGGCGGAAGCTTTTGGAAATCTGCTGGGCCTTGGCGGAGCTGATGCCGCGGACCTCACAGAGCTCCTGGGGACGGTTCAGGATCACGTCCAGGGTCTTGTCGCCAAAGCGGTCCACGATCAGGGACGCGGTCGCGGGGCCCACGCCCTTTACCGAGCCGCCCGCGAGAAACTGATAGATGGCAGGGCCGGAGGAGGGCAGAAAGCGCTGGGCGTATTCAGCCTTGAACTGCCTGCCGTGGACGTTGTGGGTCATCCACTCACCGCTTGCGATCATGGATTCGCCGGGCGCGGCAAAGGGGAAGCAGCCCACGACCGTCACCGTCTCGCCGCTGTCGGCGCGCAGGCGCAGGACCGTATAGCCGTTTTCTTCATTTTTGAAAATGACCGTTTCAATCGTGCCGGTCAGCTCCTGGTATTCCAGCTCCTGATCCATGGGACACCTCGTGGGTAAAATGTTATTTTGCAAAATAGGGCTTCAAAAACTGCCCGGTGTAGCTCTGCTCGCATTTGGCGCAGTCCTCGGGCGTGCCGGAAAAGACCAGCGTGCCGCCGCCGTCGCCGCCCTCGGGGCCGAGGTCGATGACCGTGTCGGCCACCTTGACGACATCCAGATTGTGCTCGATAACGATGACGGTGTTGCCCGCCTCGACGAGCTTGTTGAGGATGTTGATAAGCCTGTGCACATCGGCGATGTGCAGGCCCGTTGTGGGCTCATCGAGAACATAGACCGTGGAGCCGGTGCTGCGCTTGGAAAGCTCGGTGGCGAGCTTGACGCGCTGGGCCTCGCCGCCGGAGAGCGTGGTGCTGGACTGGCCGAGCTTGACGTAGCCGAGGCCCACGTCGTACAGGGTTTCGATTTTGTGCAGGATCTTCTGCTGGTTTGCGAAGAATGTGCACGCCTCCTCCACCGTCATATCCAGCACGTCCGCGATACTCTTGCCCTTGTACTTGACCTCCAGGGTCTCGCGATTATAGCGCTTGCCGCCGCAGACATCGCAGGGGACAAACACATCAGGGAGAAAGTGCATTTCGACCTTCACGAGGCCGTCGCCGGAGCAGGCTTCGCACCTGCCGCCCTTGACGTTGAAGGAGAAGCGGCCCTGACCGTAGCCGCGGAGCTTTGCGTCCTGGGTAGAGGCAAAGAGGTCGCGGATATCGTTGAAGACGCCTGTATAGGTGGCGGGGTTGGAGCGCGGCGTGCGGCCGATCGGACTCTGGTCCAGGGCGATGACCTTGTCCACCCACTCGAGCCCCTCGATGCCGTAGCACTTGCCGGGGTGAACCTTGACCCGGTTCTTCTCGGCTGCGAGGGTCTTATACAGGATCTCATTGACAAGGGAGGACTTTCCGCTGCCGGATACGCCCGTGACGCACACGAACTGCCCGAGCGGGAACTCCACGTCGATGTTTTTGAGGTTATTCTCCGCCGCGCCGTGGATGAGCAGGCTGTGGCCGTTCCCCTTCCTCCGCGTCTCCGGGATGGGGATGGACTTTTTCCCGCTCAGGTACTGGCCGGTCACGGACTCGGGGCAGGCGCAGAGATCGTCGATCGTGCCAGCCGCGACGACGGTGCCGCCGTTGACGCCCGCGCCGGGGCCGATGTCGATCACATGGTCGGCGGCGCGCATGGTCTCCTCGTCATGCTCCACGACGATCAGCGTATTGCCGATGTCCCGGAGCTGGCGCAGGGTGTTGAGAAGCTTTTCATTGTCACGCTGATGCAGGCCGATGCTCGGCTCGTCCAAAATGTACAGAACTCCCGTGAGGCTCGAGCCGATCTGGGTGGCAAGCCTGATGCGCTGGGTCTCGCCGCCGGAGAGCGTCGCCGCCGAGCGGGAGAGCGTCAGATAGCCGAGGCCCACGCTCGTGAGAAAGCCGAGACGGGCGCGGATCTCTTTTAAGATGCGCTCGGCGATCATGCTGTCCTTCTCGCTGAGTTTGAGGTTTTCGATAAAGTCCAGGGCCTTCACGACGGACAAGTCCGCAAAATCGGCAATGCTCATGCCGCCCACCGTGACGGCGAGGGCAGTTTTCTTCAGGCGCTTGCCGTGACACTCGGGGCAGCCCACCTCCGCCATGCACTCCTCGATATCCGCGCGCATGGCCGGGCTCTGGGTCTCGCGGTAGCGGCGCTCGAGGTTGGTGACGATGCCTTCGAACTCGCGCTTGATGACACCGTAGCCCTCCTGGCGCTCATAGCGAAGCTGCAGCGGCTCACCCTTCGTGCCGTAGAGAATCGCGTCCATAGCCTCCTTGGAGAGGTTTTTGAGCGGCTCCGTAAGCTTGAAGTGATAGCGCTTCGACAGGGCCTCGAAGTACATCTTGGAAATCGAGTCGCCCTTGATGTTGTTCCAGCCCGAGGCGACGATGCCGCCCTCCATGACGGAGAGATTCGGGTTCGGCATGATGAGCTCCGGGTCCACCAGCAGCTGCACACCGAGGCCGGTGCAGGTCGGGCAGGCGCCGTGAGGATTGTTGAAGGAAAACAGCCGCGGCGTCAGCTCCTCGATGGAGATGCCGCAGTCCTCGCAGGCGTAGTTCTGCGAGAAGGTCAGAAGCTCGTCCCCGCCCGCGTCTACATACAGGATACCGCCGGAGAGGGCCAGGGCCGTCTCGGCCGAATCCGTGAGCCTGCGGGTGATTTCCGGCTTGATAACCAGGCGGTCGACAATGATCTCGATGTTGTGCTTCTTGTTCTTTTCAAGGTGAATCTCTTCGGCGAGGTCATAGATGATGCCGTCAACACGTGCGCGGACATAGCCGGAGCGCTTGGCGTCCTCCAGTACCTTGACGTGTTCGCCCTTTTTCCCGCGGATGACCGGGGACAAAAGCTGCATCTTCGTCCCCTGGGGCAGGGCCATGATGCGGTCCACGATCTGGTCGATGGACTGCTGGCGGATCTCCTTGCCGCACTTGGGGCAGTGCGGAACACCCACACGCGCCCACAAAAGTCGCATGTAGTCGTAAATCTCCGTCACCGTGCCGACCGTGGAGCGCGGGTTTTTGGAGGTGGTCTTCTGGTCGATGGAGATGGCGGGGCTGAGTCCCTCGATGTAGTCCACATCCGGCTTGTCCATCTGACCGAGAAACATCCGGGCGTAGGAGCTCAGGCTCTCCACATAGCGGCGCTGGCCCTCGGCATAGATGGTGTCGAAGGCAAGGCTCGATTTCCCGCTGCCGGACAGGCCCGTGATGACCACCAGCTTGTCACGCGGGATCTCGATGTCGATATTCTTGAGGTTATTTTCCCTCGCACCTTTGATAAAGATGCTGTCTGGCTGCATAGATGTATCTCCTAAACAATGAGGTCGGCGGTTTTGCCGCGTGTGATTTTGATAAGCGCGTCGGGTGAAAGCTCCGCCTGCGCGCCGATCTTTCCGGCGCTGACGGCGATGGTCGGCAGCTTCAGGCAGCTTTTGTGATAAAAGGTCTCGAACTGCTTTTTCATCCCGATGGGCGAGCAGCCGCCGCGCACATAGCCGGTCAGGGCATTGATCTCGCTGACGTGGATCATGGCGACGGACTTCTCCCCCGCCGCCTTCGCGGCCTTTTTCAGGTCAAGCTCCTCCGCCACGGGGATCACAAAGACATAGTTCCTTTTGCTGGCCCCGACTGTTACCAGGGTCTTGAAAACCTGCGCCGGGTCAAGGCCTGTGAGCCTTGCCACCGTGACGCCGTCCACCGCCTCGTCCCCGTGGGGATAGCTGTGGGCGGTATAGGGGATCTTTTTCTGTTCGAGCACCCGCATGACATTGGTTTTCTGCTCTGCCATCAGCGCGCCCCCCTTTGCCGTTATTTTCGTAACTTGTATAGTATAACGCATTTTTTCCTCCGTTTCAACTGTCCAGTTCGTTATATTCCATAAAAATCTTTTAAAGTACAAAGGGCACGCTGCGAAATGCTTATCGTTTTGTCAGCCCGAGAAACGAAGTGACAAAGGATCTTTCTTTTGAAAGGTTTTGCAAACTTTCAGAAGAGATCCTTCGCTTGCGCTCAGGATGACACGCATTTCGCAACGTGCCCTCAGGTTTTCTTTTCAATCTTTCTGGAATCGTGCCATAATGTTCTCGATGCTGTTGTCGAGCACCCTGAGCACCTTGTCGGTGGTGATCTCCTTGGGAAGCTGCATGCCCTGGTCCATCCACTGGGCGATGAGGCCGACGACAATGTTGGAATAAAATTCCACGATGAATTCAAAATCCTGCCGGTCAATGGAACGGTTCTCCGCCACGATCTCCGAGAAGCTGCGGATGCACTCACGGAGCCTGCCCTTGATGTAGCGCAGCATGTACAGACGGCTGTTGGAGTTATAGACATTCAGCGCAAAGGTGGAGTTGTCGTACAGATACTTGAACCACAGCGTCACATCGTGCTTCCAGTTGTCGTAGACCACCTCGCTCGGGAGATTGGCGTTGGCATCTTCCTCAAAGACCCACTCGAGCAGATCGTACACATCGTCGAAATGATAATAGAAGGTCTGGCGGCTGACCCCGCAGGTCTCTACAAGGTCGTTGACGGTAATGCGGTCGATGGGCTTGATGACCATCATTTTTTTCAGCGCATCCGCAAGCGCCTTTTTTGTCGATGTCGCCATGGTGATTCCTCCAGAGCTTTGGGTTTAATGAAGATATTATAGCACAAAGCATTTTGAATTGGAACACTTTTTTCACATTTTTGCGATTGTGTAAATACAAATTTTCGTATTGTACATACCATGCAATTATGGTAAAATTTCCGAAAAGGAGGATGAAAACCATGACGATACTTTGTCTTGAAACCTGCACCACCTGCCGCAGAGCACGCAAATGGCTGGATGACAGGGGTGTGGAATATACGGTACGGCCCATCCGGGAGCAGCACCCGACTTATGAGGAGCTTCACGACTGGTTGAAAAAGAGCGGACTGCCGATCCGGCGCTTTTTCAACACCACAGGTGTGATGTACCGGGAGCTCAAGCTCAAGGACAAAATTGACACCATGAGCGAGGATGAACTGCTCAGGCTGCTGGCGGGCGACGGCATGCTGGTCAAGCGTCCGATTTTGGTGAGCGAGAAAGCCGTGATCCCGGGCTTTAACGAAAAGACCTGGGAAAAGGCTTTGTAAACCAAAGACGGGGCCGCAGCCCCGTCTTTTCTTATTCTTTGGGCAGCTCCTCCGCGGCAAGGCGCTCCTTTTCCATCTGGATGATGGCGGCGCTGATGCTCTTTTCCGCGCGGAGATACTCACTGCCGACTGTGGATTCCTCGGCAAAGGAATCGAAGATATCCTGCTTTTCCCGCAAAAGCTCCAGGATACGCTCGTCCACCGTGTTGTCGCAGAGCAGACGGTGCACCATCACGCTCCTGAGCTGCCCCATGCGGTAGGCGCGGGAAATGGCCTGATTCTCGATCGAGGGCTTGATCTGCGGCTCGCAGAAGATGATGACGCTGGCTGCCTGGATATTGAGGCCCGTGCCGCCCGCCTGTACCTGGCAGATGAGCACCGTGCCATCCCCGGCGGCGGTGAAGGCGTCCACGATCGCCTGCCGTCCGGCGGATGAGACGCTGCCGGTGATGGGCTCCAGCGCCCGCTCTCCGAGGAGCTTCTGCACCGCGCGGATGGTCTCTCGGAAATAGGAGAAGACGATGATCTTCCGTCCTTCCTCCTTTGCCTCATCGCACAGCTCCAGCAGGCGCTTTGCCTTGGAGGAGTGCTTGAGGTCCACGTCCCATGATACCTGCCGCATAGCCATGAAGTTTTCCGCAGCCACCGAGAGGGTGTATGCCTTCCACTCGGCAAGGCCCATTTCGCACCACTCTTCCTTTTCGATCAGCTCCGGAAGCTCCGAAAGCACATCCTCCCGCGTGCGGCGCAGGTAGACCGGGGCCAGCTTCTCCCGAAACTGCGGCGCGGAGGAGATGTATTTCATCTCCTTGAGCTCGCCCGCGATATCGCTTCTCAGGCAGGAGATGAGAAAGCACATCTCATCCACCCGGTTTTCAAGGGGCGTGCCCGTCATGAAGAGCAGTCTTTCAGCCTTTCTCCGCAAAAGCATCAGGGCATGGGTGCGCTTCGCCGCCGGGTTTTTGACATAGTGGGCCTCGTCGGCTATGAGCATGGCAAAGGAAAAGCTCTCCGGCAGGGCGAAGCGGCTGACGGATTCGTAGGTGGTGACGGCAACGCCGCCCTGCTCCCGCCATCTGCGCGCAGCCATCTGATCGCCGCCGCGGATAGGGGCGACGCTCAAATCACTGAACTGTTTGGTTTCCCGGCACCAGTTGACCAGCACGCTTGCGGGGCACACCACCATGAAATGCGTGGCTCCCAGCGCTTTGAGAGACACCATGGCGGCGATGGCCTGGACGGTTTTGCCGAGGCCCATCTCATCGCCGAGCAGGACCTTCCCCTGCCGCAGGATGTAGCGCACGCCGAACTCCTGATAGGAGCGCAGAGAGGCGTGCAGGCCGTCCAAATAGATCGGCTGCATCTCCACCTGCTGTACGAGCTCCTCCGGCAGGCCGCTGTAGCTGTTGTCAACGAGCGTACCTTCCACCCGGTCGAGCCTGTCAAACTCCGCGTAATAGGCGGCGCTGTGCTTTTGAAAATCCTCCCATACCGTGTCGGCGTTCAGCAGCTCACGGGCATCGTATACGTCCATGGCGGCGCGGACACCGTCGCCGTAGTCGCCTTCCAGAAGGCCATAGAGATAGAGTGCCGCGTCGAGGGCGCGTTTTTTCTTTTCCGGCTTTGTTACGAGCCAGCGCAAACTGCTCACGGCGGGCTTTGCGTCGAGGTATGCGGCCTGCACCGCGTCGTGATATTCCTCCCACAGCGCCCGGGCCTTCCGGGCAGCGTCCGATGTCTGCATGGAGGCGCGGGCCGCGAGCAGGAGCAGTGATGCGTCTTCGTTTCTGTCGTCCAGGCTCACGCGCACCTTGAGGCCTGCCGCTGTCTCCTGCCGGATACGGCTCGCGAGGGTATAGATGAGCATGGCTGCCTCATCGCCGATGCCCTTGACGGCGTTGATCTGATCCGCCGTCAGGGCGCAAAGCTGCTCCATGTTCTCGATCCCGGCGGCGCGGAGGCTTGCCACCCTGATGCCAAGCTTTTCACGGTTGATATTCTCCACATCCATGCCGCGCAGGATGTTTGAAAGCTCCTTCTCCGAAAGGCGTCTGATGGCCCCGGCGGCGCTCTCCTGCTGACTCTGCGGCTGGGACGCGATCTCGGCCAGTGCCTCGTCGTACTCTTCGATGAGCGTCAGGATGACCTGTATCTGCTGTTTGTCGCGTTTGAAAGCCATGGTTTGCTCCTTAAAACGAAAGCCGCAGAAACTGCGGCTTTCCTGTCTTTCTTATTCCACTGCCAGCACGCGGACCTGCTCCACGCCGGGGACCTGAGACAGCTTTGTGACAAAGTCCTCCATGCTGCCGTCCACCTCGCTGACATCGAGCGAGATGGTGACGCTGGCCCGGTCACGGATCGGAAGGCTCTGCGTAATGGTGAGCACATTGGCCCGCGCCTCGCAGATTTGCTGCAAAAGCGCGCTCAGGATGCCCTGCTCGTGGTTGAGCATCATGGACAATACCGCCTTGCGCCCGCCGGAGATCTCCGTGGGCTCGAGGATAAAATCCTTATATTTATAGTACGTGCTGCGGGAGATGCCCACCTCGCGCACGGCCTGGCTCACGTCCCGGATCTTGCCGGTCTCGATGAGCCTGCGCGCCTCAATAACCTTCTCATAGTATTCGGGCAGGATGCTCTTGTGGATGATGAGATACTGATCCAGCATGTACACGCCCTCCTTTACAGGCTATTATTCTAACCCGTCCGCGAGAAAAAGACAAGTGTGTTTTTCCGTTTCGGACAGTTTTGTAGATTTGTATAAAGAAGCGAGAAATACGGTTGAAATTGTGTTAATTTTATGTTAATGTGATAAAAAGCAGTATTGTGGGCTTTTGTCGTTTTTCAACATATAAACCGAAAGGAGACTTTATATGGCAAGAGAGATTTTATTTGACCTTGGCAAAATGATTACCGATCGCCTCCCCTATAAGTTCGGCCTCAAGCGTCTGACCGAAACCGACCCCGAGTACATCATCCTTGACCGCGCATGTTCCAGCGACGAGATCGCGGAGGTCATGCTGAAGATGGGCCTTCGCAAGCCCAAGACCACCGCTGAGATCGCAAAGCTCACCGGCAAATCCGAAGCAAAGATCGAGGAGCTGCTGACGGACGCTGCCAACCACGGCATTGTGGAATACCACTGGGAAAACCCTCAGCATGAAAAGCAGTGGTACGTCCAGCTCTTTGTCCCCGGCATCGCGGAGATGACCAATATGGTGCTCTGGCAGGTCGAGAAATACCCTGAGCTTGCCGACTCCTTTGACAAGATGACCTTCCTGCCCCTGGCTGGAAAGACCCATCTGATCCCTCCCGGCGGCGACGGCATCGGCATGCACGTCATCCCCGTGGAGAGCGCCATCCCCGCCAAGAGCGTTTCCGCCTCCATCGAGCATATCTCCCACTGGCTGGATAAGTACGACGGCCAGCTCTCCGTCGGCTACTGCTCCTGCCGCAACGCCCGCCGCCTGTACGGCGAGGGCTCCGGCGAGATCCAGGACGACTGCTGCATCGGCCTCGGCGATTTTGCCACCTATCTCATCGAGACCGGCAAGGGCCGCCCCATCACCAAGCAGGAGGCTCTCGAAATCTGCAAGCGCGCCGAAGACAACGGCTACGTCCACCAAACCACCAACATCGACGGCAAGGAGAAGATCTTCGGTCTCTGCAACTGCGACCTGGGCGTCTGCTTTGCCCTGCGCACCAGCCAGTACTTCAACACCCCGAACCTCTCCGCCTCCGCCTACCGCGCCCATGTGGACAAGGACAACTGCGTGGCCTGCGGCAAGTGCGTCGAAGTATGTCCCGCCGGCGCCGTGAAGCTTGGTCAGAAGCTCTGCACCAAAAACGGCGAGGTCGAGTACCCCAAGCAGGAGCTTCCCCACGGCCTCAAGTGGGGCGAGGACAAGTGGAACCCCAACTACGTCATCGACAATCGCAAGAACTGCCACGAATCCGGCACCGCGCCCTGCAAGACCGCGTGCCCGGCGCATATCGCCATCCAAGGCTACATCAAGCTTGCAAAAGAGGGCCGCTATCTTGACGCCGTCAAGCTCATCAAGCAGGATAACCCCTTCCCCTCAGTCTGCGGCTACGTCTGCAACCGCAGATGCGAGGACGCCTGCACCCGCGGCGCGTTCGACAAGGCCGTCGCCATCGACGAGATCAAGAAGTTCATCGCCGAGCAGGACCTCAAGAGTGAAACGCCCTACGTCCCCGAACATCTCTACCGCCGCCCCATCGACAAGGGCTACGACCAGAAGGTCGCCGTCATCGGCGCAGGCCCCGCGGGCTTAAGCTGCGCCTACTATCTCGCCCGCATGGGTTACGAAAACGTCACCGTCTTTGACCGCAACCCCGCCCCCGGCGGTATGCTCGTCATGGGCATCCCCTCCTACCGTCTCGACCGCAAGGCCCTGCAGGGCGAGATCGCGGTGCTCGAGAAGATGGGCGTCAAGTTCCAAATGAACACCGAGATCGGCAAGGATATCACCATCCAGCAGCTCCGCGACGAGGGCTACAAGGGCTTCTATGTCGCCATCGGCGCACAGAAGAGCTCCAAGCTCAATATTCCCGGTGAGGAGCTGAAGGGCGTATACGGCGGCGTGGATTTCCTGCGTGAAGTGAACCTCGGCAACAAACCCGCCGTCGGCAAGAAGTGCGCCGTCATCGGCGGCGGTAATGTCGCCATGGACGTGTGCCGCACGGCTGTCCGTCTCGGCGCGGAGACCTACGTCATCTACCGCCGCAGCGAGGCCGAGATGCCCGCCGACAAAGAAGAGGTCGCCGAGGCTAAGGCCGAAGGCGTGAAGTTCTGCTTCCTCAACGCCCCTGCCGAGATTATCGGCAAGGACGGCAAGGTCTGCGGCCTCAAGGTCGAGCTCATGGAGCTCGGCGAACCCGATGAGAAGGGCCGCCGCTCCCCCGTCGGCACCGGCACATTTGAGACCATCGAGGTCGACTCCGTCCTCTCCGCCGTCGGTCAGGTCATCGACTGGGGCGGCCTGGACGTGGGCGCGCTCAAGACCGACAGGAAGGGCAACGCCCTCGCTGACGCCGTCACCTACCAGACCGAACAGAAGGACATCTTCGTCGGCGGCGACGTGTACACCGGCCCGAAGTTTGCCATCGACGCCATTGCCGCCGGCCGCGAAGGCGCCGAGTCCCTGCACCGCTTTGTCAACGACGGTCAGAGCCTGACTGTTGGCCGCAACCTGCGCGAGTTCTACGAGCTCAACAAAGACGACATCGTCCTCGGCGTGGACAGCTTTGACCGCCCGGCCCGCCAGCCCATCCTGCATGACGAATCGAAGGCACGCTCCTTTGATCATGACCGCCTCACCTTCACCGAGGAGCAGGTCAAGGCCGAGACCAGCCGCTGCCTGGGCTGCGGCGTGAGCGTTGTCGACCCCAACCGCTGCATCGGCTGCGGCCTGTGCACCACCAAGTGCATGTTCGACGCCATCCACCTGCAGCGTGACGTGCCCGAGGCCTCCAACCTGGTAAGGTGCGAGGATAAGGTCGGCCCGATGCTCAAGCACGCGGCAAAGCAGATCCGCATCATCCGCAAGTAAGATATGCACGAATTAAGCACGATCTATTACGTTATCGAGACGGTGGAAAAGCTGATGGTGGAAAACGACCTCAAGAAGGTCGGCTCCATCACGCTGGAGGTCGGTGAGGTCAGCGGCATCATCCCGAGCTACCTGACCGATTTCTGGGAGTGGGCCCGCGCCAAGACGGATCATTTTCAGGAAACCGAGCTCAAGATCGAAGAGCTCAAGGCCGTGACCTACTGCCAGGACTGCAAAAAGACCTACCCCACCATGCAATACGGCAAGGAATGCCCCTACTGCCACAGCGGCAACACCTTCCTTGTCACCGGCAACGAATACAATATCAAGGAGATCGAGGCCATGTAGCCGCGATCTCCGAAGCAGGCAAAAACGAGACCGGGGTTTCCGGTCTCGTTCTTGTTCGGTGGGGTTTATTTCCTGTGATACTCACAGCCCGCCCGTATAACAGCCGGTCACCCGGCTTTTTTCTTTCGTACCCTTGCGCCGATCATCAGCGCACACTCAGCAATCAGAGATTGCAGATGGGCAGCGTCCAGTAATAAAAGGCAAAATCCTTATCCTCAAGCAGGTTGGGAAACTGGGACGCTTGCTCAGGCTCGAAAACATTCACGTTGTTATACATGTTTTCTGTCGCCTCCTTTCCTTGAGTTCGCGGTGGATTATAGTCTTTTCCGCGCCCGGTTTCAAGAGCCGATTTGCCCAAAGTTTTGTTTAAGTTCTCTAAATGAACAAGCTCATTTTTGTTTGTTTTCACAAATTTTGTGGGGTTTGCGCTGCTTTTTCATTTTCGTTTTCCTTTCGTCGATTTCATAATAAGCGCAAAATTATGTTGACATAATCTATTTTGTATGGCTTGATAAGTCGGAAAAAACTGTATATAATACCAACATAACACAACAGAAAGAGATGATGGATTTGGGCCGGGGACGCAATCTCCTTTACTTCATCGCAACGGGGCTTGTCATGCTGATCGCCCTGGCGCTGATGATTGCCTTCTTCTTTGACCTTTCGCCGCGCAAGCCCAAGGACCCCCACGAGGGGCAGGTGTATCTCTACGACGGCAAGGACTGGATCTGGATGACGCCGCTGGAGGGCGTGCCGGTCAACACGCTGACGGCGGAGCACTTTGCAAGCGAGGGGCCGGTGCGCTATCTCGGCCGGGATTACGACGTGCTGCGCGGGATCGATGTGTCCGAGCATCAGCGGGAAATCGACTGGCGGCAGGCAGCCTATGGGCTGGACTTTGCCTGTGTGCGTCTCGGGCGGCGCGGCTATACCGAGGGCGGGCTGTTTGAGGACCCTTGGTTTGAAAAGAACATGCAGGGCGCGTCTGACGCCGGGCTCCGGGTCGGGGTATACTTCTTCTCCCAGGCGGTCAATGTGGCGGAGGCCATCGAGGAGGCCAATTTTGTTCTGTCCCGCATTGCGCCCTATTCGGTGACGGCCCCGGTGGTCTATGACTGGGAGCTTGTGTCGGAGGAGGGTTCCCGCACGGCGGAGCTGAGCGCCGCGACCCGCACCGACTGTGCCGTGGCCTTCTGCGAGACCATCCGGCGCGCGGGCTATACCCCCTGTGTGTACTTTAACCGCGACATGGGTTATTACGGCTATGACCTGACGCGGCTGACAGACTACATGTTCTGGTTCTCCCTGCCGGTCAGCCCCTTCCCCAATTTCTACTACGCCTGCGACATGTGGCAGTACAGCTTTACCGAGGAGGTCCCGGGCGTAACGGGTTACACGGATATGAACCTCTGGTTCATCCCCAGGCCGCAGGAGCAAAGCGCGGAAAGTGTTGAAGGAAAGACTTGATATTTTTTGAAATCTGTTATATACTTTCTGTCAGCACGCCGGTGTGATGGAATGGTAGACGTAGCGGATTCAAAATCCGCCGATGGCGACATCGTGTGGGTTCGAGTCCCACCACCGGCACCAAACCAACAAAATCCGAACCAGATCTTCCCTATGGGAGACGGGTTCGGATTTTGCGTTTTCTACAGGAAACAATTCTTCACCAACGGTATGCCCTGCCGACCAGACTCCAAACCTCGAGGCCCGAAAAAGAAAAAATCAAAATGATTTGGAGGTTTTGATGATGAGAACACTGATTTCCTGCAAGTATCACGAAGATTCCCAGACTGTAGAGCTGCTGTACACCGACGGGATGATGATCGACATCGACTGCATGGCCGTCGAAGATGAGGTCGCCCGGAACATGTACGAGCGGTCAGAACTGGATAACCTGCTCTATAATCTTGCACGGTATTCCTTGTCTGCTTTCTATCAGGCCTCCTCTGGTTTTGGAGCGAAAAAGGCTGTATCCCGTTCCTGTGTAAGCTGCAGTTTATGGATTTGACAGAAATGCGGAAGCTTGCTAAACTCAGGAGCGGGAAGCATGACCGTGCCCGGCGCGGGCGTAACTCAGCAGTGAGGAGACAGATCAATGGATTTCAAGCGGAAAGAGATATGGAATCGCGGCAGGCTGACGGCTATCACGGCGCTGGTCGCGGCGACCATCCTGTTCGCGGTGTGGGCGCTTGTTTTTCACCATCACGAGCTGTGTGTTTTCATAGTCGAGAACTATGTAGCGACCCATATCGACGCCTATATCCGCCCCGACCTCAAGCGGATCATGCGGATCATTGTCGCCGTGGTGTTCAGTCTTTTGCTCCAGGATCATCTGGAATACCGCCTGATGATCGGGCAGGCGCGGCCGTTTGCGCGGACGCTGACGGCAATCTACGGCTATGCCGTGCGCCCGGTGGTGCTGGCTCTTTTTCTGCGCATCATGGCGCCGGAAAAGAAATTCGGGTGGGTCTGGGCGCTGGTGGGCATAAATGCCGCAATATACGCCACGGCGCTGTTTTCGCCCGTCTGCTTTCGAATCAACTGGGACAACCATTACATCGGGGGCCCCCTGTCTGACACGAGCTTCTATGTCGGCGCGCTTCTTCTCAGCTACTGGCTCCTGCTGACGGTGCGTTTGTTTGAACCGGAGACGCGCCGGGAGACCTGGCTGCCGGTACTGATGTTCGAGCTCATTATCGGCGCACTGGCGCTGGACTTCAACACCTATGACTTCGACCAGCCCGTGTCCTACTTCATCCTCGCCGCCGTCATTGACTGCGTGATCAATTATATCTGGCTGCATCTCCAGTTCGTGCGGGAGCACGAGCGGGCGCTGCAGGCGGAGCAGCGCATTCAGATCATGATGACCCAGATCCAGCCCCATTTTCTGTATAACGCCCTCACCGTGATCCAGTCGCTCTGCCGCTCCGACCCGGCTCAGGCGGAAGAGGCCACGGTGCAGTTTGCCAATTACCTGCGCGGGAACATGGACGCCCTGCAGACGAACGCCCCCATCCCCTTCGCAAGAGAGCTGGAGCATACCATGGAGTATCTCGCGCTGGAGCAGATGCGCTTTGAGGACAAGCTGAGCGTGCGTTACGACATCCCATGCCAGTCCTTTACGCTGCCGATCCTGACCCTGCAGCCCATCGTGGAGAACGCCGTGCGCCACGGCGTGCGCGGCAATGCCGACGGCCGGGGCGAGGTGGTCATTTCCACCAGGGAATACGCCGACCGCTATGAGATCACCGTGACCGACAACGGCCCCGGCTTTGATCCGGAAAAGCAGAAAAAGGATACGGGGAAATCCCATGTGGGCCTCCAGAACGTGCGGGAGCGGCTTGCCCAGATGTGCGGCGGCAGCCTGCGCGTCGAATCCGCGCCCGGCGCGGGTACCGCCGTGACCATCACATTGCCCAGGGAGGCGAACAAACGATGATGATTTTTGCCATAGACGATGAACCAAAGGCTCTGCGGGTACTCTGCCGCTGTGTCGAGGAAGCAGCGCCGAGCGCAGAGCTGAGAGCCTTCGACAAGGCTGCCAACGCGCTGGACGCCATTCGGGCCGGGGGCCTCTCCCCGGACATTGTGTTCAGCGATATCGAAATGCCCGGCGCCTCCGGGCTGGAGTTTGCCGTCGCGCTCAAGACGGCCTCTCCGGACACGCGGGTGGTCTTCGTCACCGCCTTTTCCCAATATGCGCTGGACGCCTTTCGGGTGCGGGCCCAGGGCTATATCATGAAGCCGCTGACGCCGGAGCTTGTCCGGGAGGAGCTGGACGCGCTGCCGACAGCGCCGAAGCCGCAGACAAACAGACTGCGGGTGCAATGCTTCGGCAGCTTTGAGGTGTTCTGGCAGGGGGAGCCGCTGAAATTCGCCCGGCGGCAGACGAAGGAGCTGCTGGCCTATCTCATTGACCGCAAGGGCGCGGCGTGCACGTCGGAAGAGCTGGTCTCAGCGCTGTGGGGCGACAGCAGCGGCAGAAAGGACGCCAAGCACGGCATCCGCAATCTCGTCGGCGATCTGCGGGAGACTTTGAAGCAGATCGGGATGGAGGATGTGCTGATCCGTCGCGGGGCGCATATCGCGATCCGCCCGGAGCTGCTGGACTGCGATTATTACCGGATGCTGGCGGGCGATATGGCGGCGGTCAACGCCTTCCGGGGCGAGTACATGAGCAATTACAGCTGGGCGGAGCTGACGGCGGGGACGCTGTATTTTCACGAGCTGACATAGGATTTTCCGGGGCGCGGTCTGCGTCCCGGATTTTTTTACCGGCACAGGCAAAAACCGGGGATTTTTGAGTCGGTTTTGAGCGTCCTGTGTGCTATAGTAAATTTATTTCATACTCCCGCTGGGAGAGAAAGGAAAACGATATGAAGAAAATACTCAGCATTCTCTTGGCGCTGACGATGCTCCTGCCCCTCGGCGTCCCGGCTTTTGCGGCGGACGCGCATGAGATCTCCAGCGCCGCGTTTCCCATCTATCACAACAGCGTCAGCCTCGGGAGGGATGTGAAACTCTACTTCCTGGACGGTGCAGCGGACCTGCCCTATATCGAGGCCAATGACTTCCTGTCCCTGCTCAATGACTTCATACTCGGCAGTTCTGAAAAAGGCCTCTGCTTTACGCTGGAGGCGGACGGCCCCGTCGTAACCTATATCCGTCAGAACCCAGCAGAAAATGCCGACGATAACGGCGC
>CADBYZ010000013.1 GCA_902799075.1 Oscillospiraceae bacterium
AACTGCTCGGGTTACTCAAATTGAGTTTCCCGAGCAAGTGTTTTGAGTAGTAAAAAGCGAGTTTAACATATTTTTTGCTTTTTTATTTCCCGCATTTTTTGTTGTATTCTTGCGTATTATAGCATCGCGTTTGAGTAAAATTTGAGTAGTTTTGAGTAGTACGAGTAATATGAGAGATTTAAAAGTTACATAAAAGCGGGTATTATGGTGAAGTAGAGAACAATATGATGGTAATTACGGTCAAAACTCAGTTGATCTGCTCCATGACGAAGCACTCGATCACGTCGCCGACCTTGATGTCGTTGAACTTCTCGACCTGCATGCCGCACTCGTAGCCGCTGGCGACCTCCTTGACGTCGTCCTTGAAGCGGCGCAGGGAGGCAAGCTCGCCCTCGTGAATGACGATGTTGTCGCGCAGGACGCGCACCTCGCAGCCGCGCTGGATCTTGCCGTCGGTGCAGTAGCAGCCGCAGACGGTGCCGACCTTGGAGACCTTG
The DNA here is from genome assembly GCA_902799075.1 of Oscillospiraceae bacterium. Classification (GTDB taxonomy): domain Bacteria; phylum Bacillota; class Clostridia; order Oscillospirales; family Oscillospiraceae; genus Limivicinus. Next base: position 498 of record CADBYZ010000013.1, read on the forward strand.
GATGCAGTCGTAGATGACGCGGTACATGCGCATATCGACCTTGCTTCTGGCGGCGCTGTCGCGGGCGGCGTTGTCCGGGCGGACGTTGAAGCCAACGATGATGGCGCCGGAGGTGGCGGCGAGCATCACGTCGGACTCGTTGATGGCGCCGACGGCGCTGTGGATGACCTTGACCTGGACCTCCTCGTTGGAGATCTTCTCAAGCGAGGCCTTGACCGCCTCGGCAGAGCCCTGTACGTCGGCCTTGACGATGATGTTGAGGGTCTTCATCTCGCCCGCCTGGATCTGGCTGAAGAGATCGTCCAGACTTACCTTCTTGGTGCCCGCGAGGGCGTTGCCCGCGCTGGAGATCTTGCGCTCCTCGGCAAGCTGACGCGCCATGCGCTCGTCGGAGACGGCGTTGAAGGTATCGCCCGCACTGGGGACGGAGTCCATACCGGAAATCTCGACAGGGGTGGAGGGCCCGGCCTCGGTGACGCGGCGGCCCTTGTCATCCACCATGGTGCGCACACGGCCCACGCTGGAGCCCGCGATGATGATGTCGCCCAGATGCAGCGTGCCGTTCTGGACAAGCACGGTCATGATGGGGCCGCGGCCCTTGTCAAGCCGCGCCTCGATGACGGCGCCGCGGGCGGCGCGGTTGGGGTTGGCCTTGAGCTCCTGTACCTCGGCCAGGACAACGAGGTTTTCGAGCAGCTTGTCGATGCCCATGCCGGACTTCGCGGAGATGGGGCAGATGATGGTGTCGCCGCCCCATTCCTCACTTACCAGGTCGTACTCGGTGAGCTGCTGCTTGATGCGCTCGGGATTGGCGCCGACGGTGTCCATCTTGTTGATGGCCACGACCACCGGGATATTGGCGGCCTTGGCGTGGTTGATGGACTCGACGGTCTGGGGCATGATGCCGTCGTCAGCGGCGACGACGAGGATGGCGATATCCGTGACCATGGCGCCGCGGGCGCGCATGGAGGTGAACGCCTCATGGCCCGGGGTATCGAGGAAGGTGATGGGGCTGCCGTTGATTTCAACGGTATACGCGCCGATGTGCTGGGTGATGCCGCCCGCCTCGCCGGAGACGACGTTCGCGTGGCGGATGTAGTCGAGCAGCGAGGTCTTGCCGTGGTCGACGTGGCCCATGACCACCACGACCGGGGCGCGGGGAACGAGGTCCTCTTCCTTGTCGGCGGAGTCGTCGATGAGGCGCTCCTCCACCGTGACGATGACCTCCTTCTCGACCTTGCAGCCGAGCTCCATGGCGACGAGCGCGGCGGTGTCGTAGTCGATGATCTCGGACACGGAGGCGAACACGCCCATCTTCATGAGCTGCTTGATGACCTCGGACGCGGTCTTCTTCATGCGCGAGGCAAGCTCGCCCACGCTGATCTCGTCGGGGATCTGGACCTTCAGCGGCTGCTTCTTGGCGATCTCAAGCTGCAGGCGGTTCATCTTGTTGCGCTCCTCCTGGCGGCGCTTGGTGGAGGTCGCCTGGGCGCTGTTGGGACGCTGCTGCTTGGACTTGCTGCCGATCTTCTCCTTGGCGGTGCTGTTTGCGCGCAGGTTCTGTTTGTTGGCCTTCGCGCCCGCCATATCCTCAAACTTCTCGTTGTATTTCTCGATATTGACAGCGGCGCCGCCTCTGGTATCCACGACGCGCTTCTCCGCCACCTGGCGCGGGGTGTGCGCCTTCTGGGGTTTGGGCTGGGCGTTCTGCTGCGGCTGGGCTGCCTGCTGAGGCGCGGGAGCGGCCTGCTTCGCGGCGGGTTTGGCTTCACCCTGCTTTGCGGGGGCGGGCTTGGCCTCCGCCCTGGCATCGGTCTTCGGCTCCGCCTTCGCCTTTGCGGGGGCGGCGGGCTTTGCCGGGGTCTTGAAAATTTCCTCCAGGCTCTCGGCCTGGTTGTGCTGCGTCATATACTCAAAGATCACATCCAGCTCCGGCGTTTCCAGAACCTGCATGTGGTTTTTCGGCGGCGCTATATAATCTGTGAGAATCTGAGAGATCACCTTGGAGGTAACGTTAAAATCCTTCGCCACCTCGTGGATTCTGTACTTGATCAAGCTCATACTTCAGTCCTCCTCTTTCCATTCCTCTTACTGTCTGCGCGCTGTATCTTCTCTTTCCTGCGCCGCACTGCTTTCTCGTTTCTCTTCTCAAGCTCCGCCGCAAGCTCTCCGTAGCGTTCGGGATCGGCCGCTTTAAGGAGCTTTGCCAGAGCGTTTGCAAAGCCGATATCGGTCACCGCCGCCATGGAGCAGTCGGCAATGCCGAAGGCGGAGGCAAGCTCTAAGCGCGTATAGTGCACGCTCTGCAGCAGCACGCGGCGGCCGTTTGAGACGTTTTCCGCCTTGCTCCGGGCGTTGTCGTTTATGTCCGCGCTGAGGATCAGCAGCTTTGCCTTGCCGTCCCGGACGGCGTCACAGGCGTTGTCGGTGCCGGGCTCCACGGCGCGGGCCCGGCGCATGAGGCCAAGCAGGCCAAGGGCTTTATCCTCCATCCTGCGCCTCCATTTCCTGTTCCAGACGCTCGTAGATCTCCGGCGGGATCTGGGCGGAAAAGGCCCGTTCCAGCGCTCTGGCCCTGACGGCCTTTTTCAGGCACTGGGCGCTGCGGCACACATAGGCCCCGCGTCCCGGCGCCTTGCCCTTAAAGTCCAGGCTGATCTCCCCCGCCGGGGAGCGCACAACACGCACAAGCTCACGCTTGGGCTTCATTTCACGGCAGCCAAGGCACTGCCTCATCGGTATTTTCTTTTCCATTGGCGCCGTTCTCCTAAAAACAATCAGATATAACTTATTGCGAAAGGCCGAATCTTCTCGCCCGTTAGGAATTCAAATCGTTTTTGAGGGAGCTTTGCTTTCTCAAAAACCCCCTGAGCCGAGCTTTGCGAGGCCTCGCGCCGACCAAACACGGCGTGTCACGCGCCGCCGTGTGCGATAAGCGCGAGTCTCTCGATTGCGAACCTTGTTCGCAATCGAATTCATGCCTCGGACTCGGGCTTGATGTCGATCTTGAAGCCGGTGAGCTTCGCGGCCAGGCGCGCGTTCTGGCCCTCCTTGCCGATGGCAAGGGAGAGCTGGGAGTCGGGCACGACGACCCGGCAGCTCTTGCCGTCTTCCAGCATGGTGACGCTCACGACCTCGGAGGGAGACAGCGCCGCCGCGATATATTCCTCGGGCACCTCGCTGTATTTCACGATGTCGATCTTCTCGCCGCCGAGCTCGTTGACGATGCTTGCAACGCGCCCGCCCTTGGGGCCGACGCAGGAGCCGATGGGGTCAACATCGGGGTCTGCCGACCAGACGGCCATCTTTGTACGGCTGCCCGCCTCGCGGGCGATGGACTTGATCTCCACGGTGCCGTCATAGATTTCCGGCACCTCCAGCTCGAACAGGCGCTTGACAAGGCCCGGATGGGTGCGGGAGATAAGCACCTGGGGGCCGCGGGTGGAATTTCTGACCTCGACCACGTAGACCTTGATGCGGTCGCCCTCGCGCAGGGGTTCGGTCTTGATGCGCTCGTTGGGGGCGAGCATGGCCTCGGTATACTCGCTGTTGGAGGAGATGCGGATGGAGACGCTGCCGTTTCTCGGCTCGATGTGGGAGACGATGCCGGTCAGGATCTCATGCTCCTTGGAGGTAAACTCCTCATAGATGATGCCGCGCTCGGCCTCGCGGATGCCCTGGATGATGACCTGCTTTGCGGCCTGGGCGGCGATGCGCCCGAACTTCTTGGTCTCCACGGGGACATGCAGCTCGTCGCCGACCTTGGCGCGCTTGTTGATCTTCTTTGCGGCCTCCAGAACGATCTCGTGGCTGGGGTCCTCGACCTCGTACACGACGGTCTTGATGACGTTCATCTCGATGCGCTTCTTGTCCTCCTCGAGGATGATTTCCACATTGTCCTCGCACTCGGGATTGTCGCGCCGGAAGGCGGCAAGCATGGCCTGCCGGATCTTGTCGTACATATAATTGCGGGGAATGCCCTTTTCTTTTTCGATGTCCTCTATGGCCTCAAAAAAATCTGCATTCATTTTTTATAATCTCCATTTCTGAATACGTCTTCTTATATAGAAACATGCAGCTTCACGAGGGCGATTTTGCCCTTTTCAAAGCGCTGCTCGCTGCCGCCGGTCTCGATGGTCACATTGCCGTCGTCGTAGGATTTGAGGGTGCCGACGAAGGACTTGCTGCCGTTTATGGGCTGGTAGAGGCGAAGCTCCACCTCGCTGCCGAGAAACTGCTCATAGTCCGACGGACGCTTGAGCTCCCGCTCCGCGCCGGCAGAGCCCACCTCAAAGACATAGCTGTCGGGGATGGGGTCCGCCTCATCGAGCATGGGGTCAAGCCTGCGGCTGATGCGCTCGCAGTCGTCAATACCGAGACCGCCTTCCTTATCCACGAGGATGCGCAGATACCAGGTGCCGGCCTCGCGCACATACTCCACGTCCCAGAGCGTGCAGCCCTCTTCGTCGACGACAGGCTTTGCCAGCGCCGCGACCTTTTCCGTGATCTTGCTCATGTTTTCATCACCACATTAACAATTAATTAGGAGCGCAAAAGTCTCACAAAAAAGAGTGGGTGAAAACCCACTCTGACAATACCAAAACCTTACTGTAAGATAATAGCACGAAACGCCGTATAATGCAAGCCTTTTTTGACATCGTCGTTTCACAAAAATGCCCTGATGGCATTTTTGCGAAACGAGGGGCACTCGCGCTTATCGCAGCGGGCTTAGGCCCGCTTTGGTCGGCGCGAGGCCTCACACGGTTCGGCTTATGGTGTTTTTGCCAAGGCAAAGCCCTGTCAAAAACGTATTTGAATTGTTTTTCGCCTTGCGAGGCGAAAAATCAGAGAGGTGTTCTCCTCTGAACTCCCCCGCTGAAAACTGTCAATATTCAAAATCCGGGAAGTAGTGCGCGTAGAATTCCTCGTAGCACAGGCCCTGCTCCATGATGAAGGTCGCGACCTCGCGGCCTACGTAACGGTAGTGCCAGGGCTCGTCCCAGCCGGTCAGCAGGAGCTTGCGCGTGGGGTAGCGCTTGATGAAGCCGTACTCGGCGCAGTGCTCGTCCAGCCATTTGAACAGCTCCTGGTTCATGTCCTCGTACACCAGGCGCTGGCGGTTGCGGTCCAGGATGTCCACGCACAGGCCGAGCTGGTGCTCGCTGGCCCCGGCGGGCGCGGTGATGGACTTGGCCTTCTCGGCGGCCTCCTGGTAGATGGGGTCGGTGTAGTCGACCTGCTTGCCGCCCGCCATCTCGTAGGCGATCTGGCTGGCCTTGGAGTTATACACATGGGCCTGATAGGAGTAGGAGCGGTAGGCGCCGGCGATGAAGTAGTCGAGCCCCGCCGCCTCGATCGCGTCCAGGAACGCGTCCAGGTACGGCATGTACTCGGTGCTGTACATCATGTAGCGCGTCCGCTCGATCTTGGAGACCTCCGGCTCATAGGCCGAGGAGAGGAGGTTATTGTTGTTGACGATCTGCAGATAGGTGTTGTCCTCGAAGTCCTTGGTGGTGAGCTTGGGCCAGATGTCCTCCGTCACGACAGGCTCGGGGGTGACGTTCGTGTCGGCAAAGTTGATGCCGTCCGTGCGGACGAAGCCGCCCTCGCTGCCGCCGAAGATGATGGTGGCGCTGTTTTCCATGCGGGACAGGACAATGGTATAGAGCACAAGGCTCAGGGCAAACATGGTCAGGATCCAGAGCGTCTTTTTCTTCAAGCTGCACGCCCTCCTTTCGCGGGGGTCTGTCTGAGGCCGGATTATAGCATCTAATTGTTACGATTTCAAGTCTTCGACTTCGGTCGGTATTTGGACATTCTGTGTCGGAATAGGATGAAGGGAGGTGATGATCTTGCTGGAAAGTGCTTTCATGCTGCTGCTCAACAGTGTGCTGCTCATGCTGCGCATCGCGCCGGGCGACTCCTTCCCCAAGCCTCTGACGCGCGAAGAGGAGAAGGCCTGTCTCGACCGATGGCTCAACGGGGACCTGGAGGCGCGAAACGTCCTGGTGGAGCACAATCTCCGCCTGGTTGCCCACATTGTCAAAAAATACTACCAGACCGACGACGCCGACGAGCTCATTTCCATCGGCAGCATCGGGCTCATCAAGGGCATCAACACCTACCGTCCGGACAAAGGGGTGCGCCTTGCCACCTACGCCAGCCGCTGCATCGAAAACGAGATCCTCATGGCCTTCCGGGCCCGGCGCAAGTCCGCCGGGGACGTGAGCCTGTCCGAAGCCCTGGACACGGATGAGGACGGCGGAGGGCTTCGGATCATGGATGTGATCGCAAGCGAGGACGATCTTGCCGACCGGATCGGCAGCCGGGAGCTCTGCCGCAGTCTGCGGGAAAATATCGACCGCTGTCTGGATGAGCGCGAGGCGCGGATCATCCGCCTGCGCTACGGTCTGGACGGGACCGATCCCCTGACCCAGCTGGAGACCGCCGAGGTATGCAAGATCAGCCGCTCCTATGTCTCGAGACTGGAAAAGCGGGCGCTGGAAAAGCTGCGGGCAGCAATGGAGGGGCCTGTGCCATAAGGCGCCGGCCCCTCTTGAATCAGCGGGAAGTATCCTCAAAGAAACGCATGCCCTTCGGGACGATGAGACGCAAAGCCCCGGGCAGCAGCTTCATGTCCACGGTTCTGGCCGTCATGGCCTCGCCGTCGATGTTGATGACATTGTCCTCCTCAAACTCGATATGCAGGCTGTCGCCGTGCAGGACCTTGATATAGCGGGGATACTTTTCCCCTTTCCCGGAGGCATATTTGCCGATATACCGGGCCAGCGCGAAGAGGCTGACTCCCTTTACCACGCAGATATCCATGACCCCGTCATCCGGTCTTGCATCCGGACTGGGGTTGAAGCCGCCGCCGTAGAAGCGGCCGTTGCAGGCGCACACCAGGGCGTGCTCCCCTTCCGCCTCGTAATCCCCGACGCGCAGCTTCATGGGGCGGTTGATGCCCCTGAGCACATTCGCAACGGCCGAGACAATGTAAGCGCCCGTACCGCCGACGAGGGGAATGCCACTGTACTTATGTACCTCCGTACCGATGCGCGCGTCGATGCCCACCGAGCAGATGTTGGCGCTGTATCTGCCGTTGCATTCGATGAGGTCGATCGGGTGCTCCGTCCCGTCGAGCAGAGCGTTTAAGTCCCGGAACAGATCCTTTTCCTCGCCGAACATGCGGCAGAAGTCGTTCCCCGTCCCCGTGGGAAAGGGGCAGACCGCCGTGTTTTCAAGCAGAGCTGCGCCGCAGACACATTCGTTGAAGGTCCCGTCGCCGCCGCAGGCATAGACGCGCAGACGCTCACATTCCTTTGCGTCCCGGCGCACCTTGTCGGCGGCGTCCATGGGGCCGCGCGTCACATAGACCTCGTACTCCCCTTCCCGGTTTTCAAAGGCCGCCCTTACCGCGCGGCTCACCGCAATGCTCTTGTCCTTGCCGCCCGCCGCGGGGTTGACAACAAACAAATGCTTCATTCCGTTTTACCTCTGTCTCCGATGCTTTTCAAAGCGCGTACCGGCTTTAGTTCCCGGCACTGCGTTTTTCTTCCTCAACGATTTTGCGCATGCGCTCCTCCTGCCGCGGAAGCAGGTACTCATGGTAAACAAAGCTCAGGATCGTGGCGGCGGGGATCGACAGCAGCACGCCGAGGATGCCGAAGAGGTTGCCGAAGACGATGCTCGACACCAGGATCAAAAGGCCCGACACGCCGAGGGAGTTGCCGAAGAGCTTGGGCTTGATGACATAGGCATCGAGGGTCTGGAGCAGCATGGTGATGATGAGGAAAACAAGCGCATGCCAGGGATTTACCAGCACCAGGATAAAGCCGCCTATCACGCCGCCGATGACCGGGCCGAAGTTCGGGACCAGATTCGTCACCGCCACGACCACGGACACAAGGCCCACGTACTGCATCCGGAACACCAGCATGAGCACGGCGTTGACGCAGCCGACGATCAGGGAGTCCAGAATGCTCTGTCCGATGAAGCTCATGAAGATGGTGTCGCAGCGAAGCAGGAAGTCCATCAGCGAGTCGAAGGCTGCCGGGCGCAGGAGCGCGCGGATCAGCCGACGTACCCCCTGGAGCACGGTCTTTTTCGTCAGCAGCAGATACAGCGCCACGATCAGGGAGATGACCGTGGACAGAATGCGCTTGCCGGAGTTTGCCACGCTGCTGATGATCGCCCCGGCGTTTTCCAGAATGAAGCTCTGGATGGAGGACAGGGCATTTTGCGTCAGGGTGTCGAATTTCTCCACGCCGATGATCTTGCCGAGCCTGCTCTCCTGGAGCAGATTGACCAGCGTTTTGGCGTAGCTTTCGTAGTTTGACGAGAAGGTCACGATGCTCTGGGCAAGCTGCGGGATGAGCATGCCGATCAAAACGAGCAGCACGGCAAGACCCGTCAGGAACGCGAGCATCACCGACAGCGCCCAGCGCTTCTGCCCCAGCTTCATACGCTTGAAGAGCCTGTAATAAAAGATCCTGGCAAGCGGGTTTATGACATAAGCGAAGACAATGCCGAGGAAGATGGATTTGAAGCTGCCCAGAAACCAGCTCAGGTATGACGTGACCGAGCTCAGATTGGTCAGCAGCACATAGAAGGCCACGCCGATGCAGGCCACCACCGCGCCGTTATACCATTTTCTTTCGGAGAACTTTTTGAATCTCAAGTGTCCTTCCCCCAGTATTCGAGTAAATCACTTGATGCAATATACCATAAATATATTCTTTTTTCAATATATACGCTTTTATAATTGTCAGATGCGCTTTACTGTGGTAGAATGTAAAAGAGCTTGCATTTTCCCATAAGTTGTGATATGTTAACCTTCCGTCCGCCGTGTCCGGTTCGGGAATTCAGAGAAGGAAGATCATTATATGAACATATTCAATCAGATCGTTTACATGGTCGGCGCGGTGACAACGGTGCTGTGCATTATCCTGTGCCTTGCGCTGTTTGTCGCCTGCAAAAGCCGGGACAAAAACGGAAAACGCATCGAGCTTGACAACCACGTCAGTGAGGCGCCCTGGCCCCTCGGCGTGTGGATCGCGGGTGTATTCGTCGCGGGTACGGGCGTCGCGCTCATGTACGCGCCGGGCGACCTGGTGGGCTACGTACAGCAGGGTCTGAACCCGACGGAGTCCGTCACGATGGTGGCGCTTCTCAACGGCGCGCCGGTCTGGGCCATGTACTCCGTGATGGGCCTTTGGTACATGCGGCACATGGACTCCAAAATCGGCAAGCTCGCCGCCATGCTCTCCACGGTCCTTGGCATGTCCATCTCCCTCTGGACCGGCATGAACACCGTGGCCCGCTTCATCGGCCTCAACTTCCCCGGCATGAAATTCATGCTCGCCGCCATCACGGTGATGGTGGCCATGATCTCCGCCCGCAACAATCTGCTCAAGGGCATGTCCCGCCTTGCGTTCCTGGTGTTCTTCTTCGCGTTTCTCGCGGTGCTGTCCACCCCGCTCACCGATTTTAAGTTCAGCCCCATCACCGGCTCCATCACCGGGGCTTTCTGGAAGGAATACTTCAACGGCGCCACGGCGGCAAGCTGGATCTTCTGGTTTTTGTCCTGGACGCCGACCGTGTCCCGCTGGCTTGCCCACATCTCCAAGGGCCGCACCATGCGCGAGTACATTGCCGGGACCATGATCCTGCCGACGGTGCTGGCCTTCGTTTGGATGGCGGTGTCGTGGATGTACCAGGATGTCATCATGAGCTTTAACCTTGCCAAAAACATCGCCTCCTTCATCCCCTGTGTGATCTTCATCATCTCCGGCATCCTGTTCATGACCGGCACGCTGGACTCCGACTGCAAGGTCTTCACCGAGGATCTGGAGTTTCTGACAAAAGGAAAGCTCAACCACCGCGCAACGGTCCCCTACTACGGGCTGTTTGTGCTGTTCGTGTTCAGCCTCTTCATCTCCGGCATCATCCGCGAGCCCTTCGCCTTCAACGAGTATTCCTCCATGATCTTCATGCCGCTGATGGTCATGAGCATGATCGAATGCGTCAGGATCATCAGGGAGCAAAAGTAAAGGTATAGCCCGGTTTCGGCACATTGTCCGACAGCCGGGCTCCTTTTATCGGCGAAATGCCCCTTCCATCGACCTGTCAGGTATGATATAATGATACAAATATTTCAAGAATCGGGAGATGATCGGATATGCTCAAGGAAGTGCTGCTTTGCATCCTGATCGGCTACGCGCTGGGCAATTTCAACCCGGCCTATGTGTTTGCAAAACGCAAGGGTTATGACGCGCGTGTGGACGGCTCGGGCAATGCCGGGGCCTCGAACGCGTTTATCCTCGTCGGGAAAACCGCCTTTTTCGTCACAGCGCTCTTTGACATCATGAAGGCCTTTGCCGCATGCCGGCTCTGCCGGGCGCTGTTTCCGTCGCTGCCGCTCGCCTGGCAGATCGGGGGCGTGACCTGCGTGCTGGGGCACATCTTCCCGGTGCTTCTGCGCTTTCACGGTGGAAAGGGCCTTGCCTGTCTCGGCGGGGTCGTGCTGTCCTGGAACTGGAAGATCTTTCTGATCCTGCTTGCCCTGGCGGCGCTGATTGCATACGTGACAAATTATCTCTGCTTCGTCGCGCCGACCATGTCCTTGCTCTTCCCGGCGGTATACTACTGGAAGACGCGCTTTCTGCCGGGGTTTCTGATATTGCTCATTCCGGCGGTGCCCATTATCCTCAAGCATGTGGAAAATTTCCGCCGCATCAGGGCCGGGACCGAGGCACGCTTCAGTTACCTCTGGGACAAGCAGAGCGAGCTGGAAAGGCTCGGGCGGGCAGGCTGAAAGATGCAGGGAGCTGGTGCTCCCTGCATCTTGTTTTATATGCACTTTGGGATCAGAAGCATGCGGGCGGTGTTATCCGGGTCCTCGTTGAGCTCGCGGATCTTTTCCTCGCTCGAGTGGTAGCGCTTGGCGAGGTTCCAGAGGCTCTCCCCCTCCCGGCGCACCAGGGTCAGGGTCGGCAGGCTCCCCTGTACGTAGGCGCCCTCCTCGCTGAGCGCAACGCCGCTGACGGCGCTGACGCTCTGTCTCTCGCAGGCGGCACAGAGGATCTCCGCCGTGACGGTACATTCCACGTGTTCCCCGTCCGGCTTTGTATCCACCGTGAGCTGTCCCGCGCCCAGCACGCGCCTTTCCTGCCCTTCGGTCCCGCCGGAGATGGTGATGGTCCTGCGACAGGCCGTGAGCTTTCCTTCGCCGTTTCGGAAAATAAAGTCCAGCGTCACCGCGGCGGCGAGCTTTCCGTTGTCACACGCAAGACGCGTCAAGGAGGCGAAGACATGCAGAAGCTCGGCACATTCCTCCATGAGGCCGACGCGCTCCTCGACGCGGAGGATCTCGGTGACGGCGGCGGCGCTGATCGCGTACTCCTGCTGCTGCCGCCTGAGCTCGGACGGCATGAGATTGCTGTAGGCGTCGGCGACACAGCGGATCTCCCGCTGCTCGCAGCATATAAGCTGCAAGACCGCGTGCAGTTCCATGTCCAGCGCCTTTTCACCGCTGATGGTGTCGATGAGGTCCACATATACGCCCGTGAGCTCGGGCCGCACGGTGCAGTACTGCATGCTCTCCGCGCCGATCTCGACGATCTGGGAAAAGGGTGTGGAGAACTCATTGACCGTCGGCAGGGCATCCTCGCCGCTCAGGCCCAGGACCGTGAGCTCGACGCTGCCCTTGACGATCATTTTGCTGCCGATGAGCTGACAGTCGCGGACCGCCAGCCGGGGCTTTTCCCATAAGAGCTCCTCCGGGACCGTCTGCCCATCGGTGAAGGGAAACTGCTCGTTGACGACGACGCTCTTTTCGCACACGGCGTTCGGCAGCGTCAGGCTGTGCTGCTCCGTTCTGACGTGGAGCCCGACGGCGTCCTCCGGCAGGATCGCGTCCACGTTCAGGCTCTCGCTGCGGTAGCAGCTCAAAAGCCCCTCTACGTCGAAGGTCACGGATATCTTGCGCGGATTGACGAGGCGCACATCCGTCCCCTGCAGCAGCAGCGTCACCTGGGCGAGACTCTCGGACTCCAGGCCCTCCAGCTCGTATTCCAGCGTGAAGGGCTTGCGGACGCGGATGCAGCCGACGCCCGACTCCCCCTCGCGGATGTAGAGGACACTCGCGTAGAGCTCCCCCGAGACCGTGACGCCCCGGGAGCTCAAGTCCTTGCTCTTGAGCAGCACACCGCTCTGCACGGCGGCGATCTTCTGGATGTCCGCGTCCGTGTCCGGCACGACGCACTCCGCCGTCTCCTGCGTGCGGCGGGTCTGATACGCAAATTCCCTGTAAACTACGGCCTCTCTGCCTTCAAAGCTGATTTCCATGCATTGCTCCTTCTGCCGCTCGGATGGTGAAGCTTTTGATCTCCATAAGCGGCAGATGGAGACCTGCGGGAAAACGCGCGATGTTTTCCCGTGTAATACAGCTTATGCCCTGTCCGGCCCTGTTATGTCTGCAGGCGGATCAGGAGCCGTGCCAGAAAGCGCGGCATGCGGAACACAAAGATCTTCATAGCCCTCTCCTTTCCCTTACCAACAGCAATGGATATACCAAACCCCGTACCCGATCAGGCCCGCCGCCAGCGCAAACCACCAGAACGACGACGGCAGCACCAGCGCCAGCAGGATCACAAGCCCCAGGATGATGGCGGCCAGGCCCCACAGACAACGGCGTCCTCTGCGCATAAAAAAACGCCCCCCGCCCTGTGATACTCATCACAGCATATGCGGGAGGCGTTTGTCTTATGTCTGTTCGTCCTTGTATTCCCAGAACTTGTGCCGGGCGCTGATGTCGTAGAGCCGCGCGTAGGAGCGGTAGCGGCTCGGAGCGATGAGGCCGTCGGCCACCGCCCCCGTCACGGCGCAGCCCGGCTCCTTGAGATGGGCGCAGTCGTGAAAGCGGCAGGAGCCTATGTAGGGCTTAAAGTCCGGGAAATCATACTGGAGATTTTCCTTCAATATGACATTGGTCATGGTCACATCGAGCGAGGCAAAGCCCGGGGTGTCGGCGATGTAGGTGTCCTCGCCCAGGGCGTAGAGCTCCACATGGCGGGTGGTATGCCTGCCGCGGCCGAGCTTTTCGCTGACCTCGGCGGTCTTGATATGGGCATCCGGCAGCAGGACATTCAGAAGGCTCGATTTTCCGACGCCGGAGTTGCCGCTGAAGGCGCTGACCTTGCCTCTGAGAAGGGTGCGCAGCTCATCCACGCCCTCGCCCGTCAGGGCGCTTGCGCGCACGACGGGAAAGCCCGCCTTGGTGAATATCTCATAAAGCGTGTCGCCGGGATCTACGTCCGTCTTGTTGATGCAGATCACGAGCTCGCACCCGGCCTCGGCTGCGATGACGGAGAAGCGGTCCACCAGGAAGGGGTCCGTGACGGGATTTGTGTTGGCCGCGACGAAGGCCAGGGTGTCGATATTGGCGACCGCCGGGCGGATAAACCAGTTTTTGCGCTCCTTTACCTCGTCCACGCGGCCCTTGCCGTGCGCGTCCAGACTGACGCGCACCCGATCCCCCACCAGCGGCGAGCTGCCGTCGAGGCGGAAGCGGCCCCTTGCCTTACAGTCCACGATTTTCCCCTCGGAGGCCACGTAGTAAAAGCCGCTGAGGGCCTTGACAATGATTCCTTCGATCATCCGCGCCTCCTACAGCTGCGGCCCGAGGGAGACCTTGAGGGCAATTTTGGAGTGCTCTTCGATCTCAGTAAAGGCGTCACTGCTCTGGCCGATGACGGTGCCGGCGTCCACATCGCTGTACACGCGGTCGGACCCGCCGTAGCTGAGCCCCGCGCTTTCAAGGCGGCTGATGGCGGCCTCCTCGGAAAGGCCGATGACGTTCGGCATGCGCACATAGCTTGTCTGCGGGCCGGTGGAAACCACCACATAGACCGTGGAGCCGGAGCTCATCTGCTCGCCCGCCATGGGGCTCGTGCTGATGACATAGTCCTTGGTGACGCTGGAGGAGACGGAGTTTTCGATGTCCACGATGAAGCCCGCCTTCTGCAGGCGGTTCTTGGCCTCGCGGTAGTCGAGATTCACCACGTCCGGCACCTCGCTGAAAACCTTGCCGGTGCTGACCGACAGCTCCACCTTGATGCCGTCGGGCGTGACCATCATACTGCGGCCCGGGTCCGGGTTCTGGGAGAGGACGGTGCCGCTCTCGGTCTCGGTGTTGATGACATAGACGATATCGAAGCTGTAGAGGCTGGCAAGCTCCGCGTTGTCCACCACGCGGCGGTAGTCGCTGCCGACGAAGTTTGGAAGGCTTATCCGCTCGGCGGGGGAAAAGACCTCCTTGAGCCAGAAGTTCCACATGAACACGAACATCACAACGCAAAGGCTCAGGGCGCCGAAGCTCCCCATCAGATAGGTAACGCGCCGCGCTCTGCGGTGACGGAGCAGGAAGCGCTCCCTGTTCATCTCGCTCACCGAGCGCACGGGCACCACACCGGGGTTTTCCATCGGCTTTTCCTCGGGCTCGGCGGGCTTGAGCTGCTCCTGCACAAAGAGCTCCAGATCCTCCAGCAGCTCGTTTGCGCTCTGGTAGCGCTCGTCGATATCGGCGCACATGGCCTTGAGCGTGATGCGCTCCAGCTCCGGCGGCACATCCTCGACCAGCTCATGGGGCGGCACAAAGTCGGCGCTGAGGTGCTTGACGGCGATCTCGCCGATGGTCTCGCCCTCATACGGCTTTTTGGCCGTGAGCATCTCGTACATCACGATGCCGAGCGAGTAGATGTCGCTGCGGGCGTCGGGCAGCTCCCCTCGCGCCTGCTCGGGGGCGATATAGTGGATGGAGCCGATGGCCTGGCCGTCGTTCTCGTGGGCCTCGTTTTCCAGGGCCGCGATGCCGAAATCCTCCACCTTCACGGTGCCGTCGCGCAGCATCATGATGTTCTGGGGCTTGATGTCCCGGTGAATGATGCCGCGCTCGTGGGCGTGGGCAAGCGCGCGGGCGATCTGCCGCGTAAAGTGCAGCACCTCCCGCCATTGCAGCGCGCCTCGCCGGTCCATGTATTGCCGCAGCGTGATCCCGTCTACCAGTTCCATGACTATGTATTCGATTTCATCGCTGTGGCTGACATCATATACGGCCACGATATTCGGGTTGGAGAGCATGGCGACGGCGTGGGCCTCGGCACAGAAGGTACGGCGAAACTCCTCATCCGCCGCCATCTCCTCGCGCATGATCTTCACCGCCACGCTGCGGTTGAGTCTCAGGTCCTGCGCCTTGTACACGATCGACATGCCGCCCTCGCCGATCAGCTCCTGGATCTCGTAGCGATCGTCAAAGACCTGGCCGATAAACTTGTCCTTGTAGTCCATAAAGATCTCCGATTGGCTGTCAGCGCATGACCGCAACGACCGTCACATTGTCCTTTGCGCCGCGGTTCAGCGCCTTGTTCATGAGCATGCGGCAAAGCTGCTCGGGCTCGGGGAATTCCCTGGCGCATTCCAGCATCTCCAGATCGGAGACGATGTTGGAAAGCCCGTCCGAGCACAGAAGCAGGATGTCGCCGCTTTGCAGAGAGAAGGTAAAATAATCGCACTGCACGCTCGGGTCTGAGCCCAGGGCGCGGGTGATGACGTTTTTCTTCGGATGGGACCGCGCCTGCTCGGCCGTGATGGCCCCGGCCTCCACCAGCTCCCCCACCAGGGAGTGGTCCCGGGTGATCTGCCGGATGGCGGAGGGGCGCTTCGTGATGAGATAGGCACGGCTGTCGCCCACGTTGATAATATACCCATTCCCGTTGTTTTTAATCACACCGCCGACAATGGTGGTGCCCATGCCGTCGAAATCCTGATCGAAATGGGAATACTCGAAGGAGACGCCGTTTGCCTCGGCGCAGGCGTTTTCCAGGATGCGCTTATAGTCCACATTGCGCGGCAGACGGGAAATCATCTTCTCATAGATATAGGAAACGAAGGCCTTGTTGGCAAGCTGGCTTGCGATGCCGCCCGCCTTCGCGCCGCCCATCCCGTCACAAAGCCCCACGATCAGGCAGCCCTTGACATCGCACTTTTCCAGGATAAAGCAGTCCTGGTTGTTCTTTCTGACAGCGCCCTTGTCTGTCAGGCCAAAGCTTTTCATGACGGTTTCTGTCCTCCCCTCTGCTTCTGCATTTTGCGCCGGAGCTGCCCGCAGGAGGCGTCCACATCGCTGCCCAGCCTGCGTCGGACGGTGACATTGACGCCGTTTTCTTCCAGAATGGCGATAAACTGTTTTAAGTGCTCCGGCGTGGAGGGCTGAAACTGCCGCTCCTCCACATGGTTGAGCGGAATGAGATTGACGTGTGCCGCGACCGCGCGGGCGTGCTTTGCAAGCTTTCGCGCCTGCTCGGGGCTGTCGTTTACCCCGTCGATCATGGCGTACTCAAAGGAGATGCGCCGCCCGGTCTTTTCGTAATAGACCCGGCAGGCGTCGATGAGTTTCTCCACGCCGCGGCCGTGATTGGCGGGCATGATGCGCGATCTTGTCTCATCGTCCGGCGCGTGGAGGGACACCGAGAGGGTAAGCTGCAGGTCGCGCGCGGCAAGCTCGTCAAATTTCTCGATGATGCCGCAGGTGGACAGCGAGATGTGCCGCATGCCGATATTCATGCCCTTGGGGTGATTGACGAGCTCCAAAAAGCGCATGACATTGTCGAAGTTATCCAGCGGCTCGCCGATGCCCATGAGGACGATGTTGGAGATTTTTTTGCCGGAATCGAGCTCCGAGAAGATGACCTCATCCAGGATCTCGGAGGCGCGCAGATTGCGCACAAGACCCCCGATGGTCGAGGCGCAGAAGGCGCAGCCCTGGCGGCAGCCCACCTGGGAGGATACGCACACGGTGTTGCCGTGCTTATAGCTCATGACGACCGTCTCCACGGCGTTGCCGTCAGAGAGCTCCCAGAGGTACTTGATGGTCCCGTCAATGGCGGAGACCTGCTTGCTCAAAACCTTCGGGGCGTAGAGATGAAAGTTTTCTTTCAGCTTTTCGCGCAGGTCCTTGGAGAGATTGGTCATCTCATCAAAGTCCCGCACGCCGCGGCCGAGCCACCGGAAAATCTGGGCAGCGCGAAAGCGCGGCTGACCCAGGGCGGCGAGCGCCGCCTCCAGCTCCTCCGGCAAGAGGGAGAGGATATCCGGTTTTTCGGCGATTTCGTTCATGGTTTCTCAGAAATTCCTTTTCAGTTTCGCGGCAAAAAAGCCGTCGGTGCCGTCGATATGGGGCCAGAAGGTATACATGCCGCTGCCGCTTTCGACGCCGCAGCAGTGAAAGGCATCGGCCCGGTAATCCGTATGCTCCCGCAGAAAGCGCAGGACCACGTCTTCGTTTTCTTCTTTCAAAATCGTGCAGGTGGAATACAGGAGCGTTCCGCCCGGCTTTACATAGCGGCTGAGGTTCTCGAGGATCGCGCCCTGAATGGCGGGCAGGCCCCGGAGCTCTTCCGGCTTTTTGGCTCGGATCTCCGGCTTCTTGGCGATCACGCCGAGGCCCGAGCACGGCACATCCGCGATCACAAGGTCGAAGCTGTTCTCGAGCGCCGCATCGAAGACGCGCGCGTCCATGGGCCGGGTCTCGATGATGCCGATGCCGAGCCGCTCCGCCCCGCTTTGAAGCAGGCGCAGCTTCTTTTCGTGGATGTCGCAGGAGAGGATGCCGCCCAGATTTTCCATGCGGATGGCGGCGGCGAAGCTCTTGCCGCCGGGGCAGGCGCAGGCGTCGAGAACGCGCATGCCCTTTTCGGGTGCGGCGATCTCAACGGCGAGGCGCGCGGCCCGGTCCTGTACGTAGAACAGGCCCTCCTCATAGCCGGGAAGTTCGGTGGCAAGCCCGCCCTCGAGCGCGATGCAGCCCTCCGGCTCCGCAGCCTCAAAGGGGATGTCCGCGCGCTGTAAGGCCCGGATATAATCCGCCGCACTCACCTTCAGGGTGTTGACCTGGATGAAGAGCTTCGGCGGCTCGTTGTTCTTTTTCAGAAAAGACTCCGCGAAGGCGTAGTCCTTTTCCTGTGTCAGATACTCGCACAGCCATTCGGGGTGGCTGCAGCGGGTGGCGAGGTACGCCGCTGTCCCCTCGCCGGGGATCTCGGGCAGGCTCTCCGCATCCGAAACGCGGCGCAGGACGGCGTTGACAAGGCCGGAAGCGCGGGCGTAACCCTTCTGTCTGCACAGCTCCACCGTTTCGCTCACCGCCGCGCGGGCGGGAACGCGGTCGAGAAACAAAAGCTGATACACGCCGAGGCGCAGGATGTCCCGCACCGGCGGCTCAAGCTTCGTATGACAGAAGCTGTCGATGTAAAAGTCGCACAGCCTGTCGTTTTGCAGCACCCCGAGGCAGAGGCGGGAGGCCAGGGCCGCGTCGCGCCGGTCAAGCTCTGCGCGCTTTAAGATGCTGTCGAGCACATCGCCCGACCAGGCCCCGTCCCGGCGGCAGCGCGTCAGCGCCTCCAGCGCGGCAGCGCGCGCGTTTGTCGCTTTGCTCATGAGACCGCGACGCGGTGGCCGCGCAGGAAATCGGCGGCCTGCATGCGCTTTTTGCCGGGGGCCTGCAGCTCGGTGATCTCCAGGCACCGGCCGTCCGCGCAGGCCATGACAAGGGAGTCGTCCGCCTTGACAACGCTGCCGGGGGCCTTATTGGTTTTTACCTCCGTATAGGCGGCGCCGAAGACGCGAAAGCTCCTGCCCTCCAGCTCCATGGTCGCAACGGGCCAGGGCTGCAGGCCGTATATATGTTTGACGATCTCGCGCGGCGACTTGTTCCAGTCTATGGGACAAATGGATTTATCCAGCATTTTGACATAAGTAGCCTGTGTATGATCCTGGGGCGTGCGCGGCGCGGTGCCCGCCTCGATGTCCCGCAGGGTCTTGTCGAGAAGCTGGGCTCCCATGACCATCAGACGGTCAAAGAGCTCGCCCGCCGTCTCAAATTCGCCGATCTCCGTTTCCTCGGTGTAGATCACGTCGCCCGCGTCCATGTCGTGGGCAAGGTACATGGTGGTGACGCCCGTGGTCTTGTCCCCGTTCAATACCGCCCACTGGATCGGCGCCGCGCCCCGGTACTTCGGCAGGAGCGAGCCGTGGACGTTCACCGCGCCGAACCTCGGCACGGCGAGGATATCGTCGGGCAAAATGCGCCCATAGGCGACGACCACCAGGATGTCGGGGTTCAGGTCCCGCACGATCCCGAGCGCCGTCCCGTCGCGCATCTTCTCCGGCTGGTAGACCGGGAGATCGTGCTTGAGGGCAAGCTCCTTGACGGGTGAAAAGCTCAGCTCCATGCCGCGGCCCTTTGGCTTGTCCGGCTGGGTGAAGACGCCCGCGATATCATAGTTTTTTTCGATCAGCTTTTGAAGGGAAGCCGCCGCGAAATCCGGCGTTCCCATAAACACGACACGCATGTGCTCCCCCGCCTCACTCGTTGAATTTGCCGCTTTCCAGCTCTTCCTCGGTCAGCATGCGCTCACACTTGGAGGTGAACACGATGCCGTTGAGGTGGTCGATCTCGTGGCAGAAGCAGCGGGCGGTCAGGCCCTCGCCCTCCACCTCAAAGTATTCGCCGTTTCGGTCCTGGGCGCGGACCCTGACATGCATGGGTCTTCTCACAAGGCCGTACTCCCCCGGCACGCTCAGGCAGCCCTCGGCGCCGTACTGCTCCCCGTCGCTCTCTATGATCTCGGGGTTTACAAGCTCGATGATGTACTCCTCCTCGCCCTCGGGGACATTGGTCTCCAGCACGATGACAGCGCGGCGCAGCACACCCACCTGGGGCGCGGCGAGGCCGACGCCGTTTTCCTGAGAGAGAGTCTCCCGCATGTCGTCGAGGAGCTGGTGCAGTCTGGGGTTAAAGTCCGTCACCGGGCGGCAGTTTTTATAAAGCCCCGGCTCTTCCTTGGTGAGAATATTTCTGCGTGCCATTGTATGTCTCCAATCAAATATTAGTCGTTTGGATCGTTGTCCGCGTAGATCGCCACATCAGAGAACTGTTTGTCGCGGCAAAACTCCATCACCACGCCGGCAGCTACACCGCGCAGGCCTTTGTTGGCCTGGCCGTAGATCATGACGCGGTAGCGGAAGCGGTTGTTCACCTTTACCACCGCAAGCGGCGCGGGGCCGAGTACCTCGGCGCTGCCGTCGGTAAGAAGGGCGTCGAGGCGTTCCCGGATCCGGCGGCAGGCGCGGAAGACATGCTCCTCGCTCAGGCCCGAAGCGGTTATGGACAGAAGCTCCGAAAAGGGCGGGGTGTGCTGGAGCTTTCGCATGCCGATCTCGGCGTCGTAAAACGCCTGATAGTCCTGGCTTGCCGCCTGGACGATGGTCTCGTTGTCGGGGGTGTAGGTCTGGATGACGGCGCGGCCCGGCTTCTGTCCGCGGCCGCTGCGGCCCACCACCTGGGTGATGAGGGAGAAGGTGCGCTCCCCCGCCCGGTAGTCACCGGCGTAGAGGCTCTGGTCGGCGGAGATGACACCGACGAGGGTCACGTTTTCAAAATTCAGACCCTTCGTGACCATCTGTGTGCCCACCATAATGGGGATCTTCTCCTCGCGGAAGCGGTCCAGCAGCTTTTCGTGGGAGCCCGCCGGGGCCACGGTGTCCGCGTCCATGCGCAAAACCTCGCTGCCCGGAAAGAGCTCTTTCAGCTCGGTCTCCACCATCTGAGTGCCGACGCCGATATATTTGAGCATGCCGCCGCAGTCGGGGCAGGCCTCGTCCGGCCGCCGGGAGTAGCCGCAGTAGTGGCAGCGGAGGCGGCGATTCGTGCTGTGATAGGTCAGCGACACGCTGCAGCGCGGGCATTTGTAGACATAGCCGCACTCGCCGCAGCTGATGAGGCGGTTTGCGCCCCGGCGGTTGATGAACAGGATGGACTGCTCGCCGCGGTCTATGTTCGTCTGCAGCTCCTCGCGCAGCCTTTCGCTGATGCTGCCGCCGTTGCCGCGGCGAAGCTCCCGCTTCATGTCCACGATCTCGACGGCGGGAAGCTCGTGCTCGTTATAGCGGGTGGAGAGCTCAAAATACGCATAGCGCCCGGTTTGGGCCGCGTACATGCTGACGATGTCCGGCGTGGCCGACCCCAGAAGCAGAAGGCAGCTTGCCTTTGCGCAGCGGTATTTTGCCACGTCGCGTGCGTTGTAGCGCGGAATGTTTTCGGATTTGTAGGTCTCCTCCTGCTCCTCGTCGATGATGATGAGGCCGAGCTCGGGCGTGGGAGCGAAGACGGCGCTGCGCGTGCCGATGACGACCCGCGCCTTGCCCGTTCTGACCCGCTTCCACTCGTCGTAGCGCTCCCCGACGGAGAGGCTGCTGTGCAGGACCGCCACCTCGTTTCCGAAGTGGGAGGAAAAGGTCTGGATCATCTGGGGAGTCAGGGCGATCTCCGGCACCAGCAATATCACCGCCCGGCCCCGCCGGAGCTGGCGGTCGATGAGGTGGATGTAGACGCTCGTCTTGCCGCTGCCGGTGACGCCGAATAAAAGCGCCGCCCCGGCCCTGTCGGCCTCCGCAAGCGCGTCGATGCCGGTGAAGGCCCTCTCCTGCTCATCCGACAGGACGGGCAGCGGGTCTGTGGCCCCCAGATGGATCTGCGGACGGCGGTAGGCCTCCTTCCGGTAGAGCTCCACCGCCCCGGCCTTTTCCAGCGCCTTGAGCGCCTGGCGCTTGGTGCCGGCGTGCAGCAGGAGATCATGGCTCGGCAGGCACTCGAAGGCGCATAGCTGCTCGAGGATCGCCGCCTGGCCCGGAGAGCGCAGGCGCTTTGCGTCGCGCAGGGCCTCGGCCTCCTCGGGCTCGATGGCAAGGCGCGCCATCTCGATGCTCTTGTCGCTGATGCGTCTTCGGCCCTCCTCGTCGAACCACAGGCCCGCGGGGAGCATGGCGCGCACCGCGTCATAGACCGTGCAGAAAAAGCGCTCGCGCATGAAGAAGGCAAGCTTTAATTGCTCCTCGGAAAGGACAGGCTCCTCGTCCAGAAGCTGGAGGATCGCCTTGAGGGGCTGGTCATAATCGCTGTGCTCGGCGATTGCGAGGATGACGCCCTCCGTCCTGCGGTTGCCGCGGGAGAAGGGCACATGGACCCGCATGCCGGGCTTTGCCTTCTCCGCAAGCTCCGGCGGCAGGAGATAGTCGTAGGGCTTGTCAAGCCAGTATGTTGCGGCCGAGACCGCGATCTTTGCCACTGCTCTGGACATGGACGCCCCTCCGGATCATGCAGAATCTGGGATCAATGCTGCCCTTGCTCGATGCTGAGCTTGCCGGTGTAGACCTCCTCGATGGCGGTGGAGACCGCTTTTCTCTCGAGGGGGATCTGCTTCTCCTCCGCCTCGGAGGATATGGTCCTGGCGCGCTTGGCGACGAGGTTTACGAGCTGGTAGCGGCTGCCGATTTTGTCGACGAGTTCGGCAACGGGGGGATAAAGCATCATGATAATTCTCCATTCTGCCGTCAGATGGCGGCTATAAAAATTAATGTATTAACAAATCAATTGGACTTGAGCCAGTCGGCCCAGTCGGTGAAGCGGCAGTGCTCGGCCTCGATGATGGCGCCCAGCTGCTTTGCCGCCTTTTCCGCATCGTCGTTGACGATGAGATAATCGTAGAAGTCAGCCTCCTGATACTCCTGGCGCGCGCGGGTGAGGCGGCCGAGGATGGCCTCCTCGGTATCGGTGCCGCGGCCTCTCAGGCGGCGCTCCAGCTCGATCAGCGAGGGCGGCGCGATGAAGATCAGCACGGCCCCGGGCATCTTTTTCCGCACCTGGCGCGCGCCCAGGACCTCGATATCCAGCACGACGTTCATGCCCTCGTTCAGGCGCCGCTCCACATAGGCGCGCGGCGTGCCGTAGCAGTTGGTCACATACTCGGCGTGCTCCAGAAGCTCGTCGTTTTCGACCATCTCATGAAAGCGCTTGAAGTCGATAAAGAAGTATTCCCTGCCGTCCACCTCGCCGGGCCGGGGAGCGCGCGTGGTGACCGAGGTGGAGAAGCAAACATCGCTCCTGCCCTCGATGGCCTTGAAGACCACCGTGCTCTTCCCCGCGCCGGAGGGGCCGGAGATCACAAGGAGTTTTCCCTTTTCACTCATCCTTATATCCGCCTTCCTCAGAATTGTCGGCGCAGCGCGCCGCAAGGGTTTCCGGGGTCAGGGCCGAGAGGATCACGTTGCCGCTGTCCATGGTGATGACCGCTTTGGTGCTGCGGCCGAAGGAGGCGTCGATCAGAAGCCCCCGCTCGCGCGCGTCCTGCACCATGCGCTTGATGGGCGCGGAGTCCGGACTGACGATGGCGATGATTCGGCCCGCCGAGACAAGGTTGCCGAAGCCGATTCCGATCAGTTTCATGGCTGCTTACTCGATGTTCTGGATCTGCTCGCGGATCTTTTCGATCTCGGATTTGAGATCCACAACGGTGTGCGCGATGTCGGAATTCTGGCACTTGGAGCCGATGGTGTTGGCCTCGCGGTTGAATTCCTGGATCAAAAAGTCGATCTTGCGGCCCGTGGGGGAATTGCCGCCGATCATGGTTTTGAGCTGGCTCATGTGGCTGCGAAGACGCACGGTCTCCTCGTCCACGGCGATGTGGTCTGCAAAGATCGCGGCCTCGGCGAGGATGCGGTTTTCGTCGATGCCGGCGGTGCCCAGCACCTCCGCCATCTTGGCCTCGAGCCTCGCCCGGTAGGCGGCGACGGTCTCGGGGCTTGCCTGCTCCACGGCGGAAACCAGCGCGTCGATGGTGCCGAGACGGCTGAGCACATCGTCGCGGAGCTTCACGCCCTCCCGCTCGCGCATGGCATCGAAGTCATTGAGGGCACGCTCGGTGATGTCCAGGATCCCGGCGCTGATGGCGTCCGCGTCCAGGTCCTTTTTCTCCACGGTCAGCACGTCGGGAAAGCGGCTGACGGAGAGGACGGTCGCGTCGTTTGCAAGGCCGTATTCCTCCGCGATGTGGCGGAAGGCCTCCAGATAGCCGCGCAGCAGCGGCTCGTTGACCTTCACGTTCATGTCGCCCGCCTCGCTTGCGTCCACCGTCACGAACACATCCACCTTGCCGCGGCTGATGTGCCTCTGCACGGCGGATTTCACGGCGTCCTCGGCAAAGAGGAAGCTTCTGGGCAGGCGGACGGACGCGTCCAGATAGCGGTTGTTCACGCTCTTGAGCTCGACGGTGATCTGGAGTCCTTCGACGGTCCCCTTCGCACTGCCGTAGCCGGTCATGCTTTTGATCATATTGCCTCCAAATTTATGATTGAATTGAGATGATATCAAAGCTGATGGGGTTTTTGTCCTTTTTCATGCGCTGGGTCACGACCGTGATCACCGCGCCCAGGATAAAGCCCAGGAAGGTGCACAGGACGCAGACCCCTTCCGACGCGCCCGCGCCGTAGGCCAGAAAGCAGCCCAGCACCGCAAGCAGGATCGGCACGATATACACCAGCATGATTGCCCCGTAGACCCGGGAGGACTTGCTCTCGATGAGCACCTTCTGCCCCGGCCTTGCGCCCACGAGATTGCGGGCCACGGTTTTGAGCTCGTTCTGGAACACGCAGGCTTCGCAGCTTGCGCAGTTGGAGCCGCAGGCGGTGGCGCGGGTCACGACGACCTCCGCCCGCTCCCTGTCTAAGCATTTATATACGATGGCGTCCTGTGTCAATCCAGATCACTCTCCATTTCCGGCGGGATCTCCGGCACCTTTTCGGCGGCCTTCTCGATCTGGATATAGACCGCGTAGTCCGTGCCGCCGGACTTGATGGCGCCCACATCGGTGTACCCGTCCACATAGATGCGCACCCTGGGCATATAGGTGCCGACGGATTCGTTCATGTCCGCCAGATCCGCGACCGCCCGGATGTTCTCGTCCTTGAGCTGGGCAAGGCTCTCCGGATTGCCGCGCAGGGTCACGTTCAGGCTCTTTGTCAGGATGTCGGCAACGTAGCCCTCTGTCACATTGATGCAGGAGATGTTCGTCACCTTGA
Organism: Oscillospiraceae bacterium; assembly: GCA_902799075.1. GTDB lineage: Bacteria > Bacillota > Clostridia > Oscillospirales > Oscillospiraceae > Limivicinus. Next base: position 25,470 of record CADBYZ010000013.1, read on the forward strand.
CGTTCCTGGTCTCCAGGCCCACGATCTCCACCGTCACCTTGGCCTCGGTGGCGCCGGTGATGTTCCTCAGCTCATTGTCAATGGGGATGACATATGTATCGCTGAAGGAGGTGGTGAAATCGGTCAGGTCGATGGAGGCGAGGTTTATCTTGTTGATGCCCGCCAAAAGCTTCGAGTCGCCCGCGAGGCTGACGGTATCTGGCTCGATGGTGACCTTGGTATTCTCCGCGGTCGCGCCGCCGCCCTCGATGAGGTTGACGCCGAGGCTCACATCCTTGACGGTCAGCAGCGGCAGCGTCGCGGTCACGACATCGGTGGAGAAGCTGATGCCGGTGGTGGAGGCGGGGATGTTGTCCGCCGTCATGAGGGTGTAGCCGGTCTCCACCTCGTAGGTGCTGTCCACATTCTCCTTGCCGAAGCTGACCCAGGCATAGTCCACGTTTCTCAGGTACGCCTCGGGGCCGGAGAGGGTGATGGTGGCGGGATCGAAGACCACGCTTTCAGCGATGAAGCCCTCGGCGATGGAGCCGTCAAAGCTGCCGCGCACCTGGACGGATTTGGTCGTCTGGGAGGAGACCATGAAGTTGATGGTCTCGGGAGTCTTTCGCGTGACGGAGAGGCTGCCGGTCTCGGTGCCGTCCGGGAAAATGACGGAATACTGCTGTGAGGTATATGCCGCGCGGGAGAGCTTGGACACGTCGATCTGGGCATAGATCTGGTCGGAGTCCAGGCTGCCGACGACGCGGCGGGGGCCGACGACCTCCACCGTGACGGTGCTGGTGTCCATGTCGGTGATGACAAGGTTTTTCGAGTCGCGCAGCAGCGTCTCGCCCACGAGCTGTACGCGCACGCCGCGGAAGGTCTGCTTGAATTCCTCCGTCTCCACGCTTGCCACGTACACCCACATGATGACCGAACAGATCAGGGACACGATGACCCAGAAGGCCCGGCTGTTATAAAGTTTTTTAATGTTTGTTTTCATGCTCGCCCTCGCTGTCGGTCCCGGCCCCGGTCTCGTCTTCGGTTTCGTCCTCGGTCTCGTCGTCGGCGTCATCGTCCACGCGTTTGAAAAAGCCCTTGACGCCGGAGAAGAAGCCAAGCTTTTCGTCCTTCTTCTCGTCGCGTATCAGCTCCTTGGTCAGGATCGTGGCAAGCTCGCCGGCGCTGACGTGGCGCTTGATCTCATCGTGGATGGCAACGCAGATATCGCCGCGCTCCTCCGAGACGATGACGGCGATGGCGTCCGATTCCTCGGCCACACCGAAGCCCGCGCGGTGGCGGGTGCCGTAGTCCTTGGAGATGTTCTGGCGCTTGGAAAGGGGCAGGATGCAGCCCGCCGCCTCGATCCTGCCGTCGCGCAGGATGACCGCGCCGTCATGCAGGGGGGCGTTTTTGAAAAACAGGTTCTTGATAAGCTCGGCATTGGCGTCGGCATTTACCACCGAGCCGGTGCCGATGATGGGCGCGAGGGAGACGTTTCGCTCAAAGACCAGAAGCGCGCCGGTATTCGTGGCAGCCAGATCTCCGCAGGCCTGCGCCACCTCGCTGATGGCGCGGGTCAGATCGGTTCCCGTGGGACCGATGTTGGTGTTGATGGTGCTTCCCATGCGCTCGAGCAGACGGCGCAGCTCCGGCTGGAAGAGGATCACCAGGGCGATCATGCCGAGCTCGACCGCCTTGCGAAGGATGAAGTTTATCATAATGAGGCCGAAGAACTCCGACAGCCACAGTGCCAGCAGCACCAGGATCAGGCCCTTTGCCAGATTGATGAAGCTCGACTTGCGGACAAACCAGATCGCGCGGTAGATCAGATACGCGACAATGATGATATCAATAAAGTCGGCGATGCCCATTGTCGCCATGTAATTTCCTGCGCGGGCAAGTGTACTGGTTATTCTCTCCATATGCTGACCCCTTATCCGTACACATACTGAGTCTATTTTAATCCTATCAATATATTATATCGCAAACCGCCGGAAAAGGCAATAACCTAAGCGGGTCTGTTTTTTATCATGCGGACAGACTGAAAAACACGCGGGCGGCAGCTTTCCGGGCACTCCGGGTCTGCAGGCGCCTGTATGATACGCTGCTGTCAGGAAAGGGGCAATAATTTTTTTAGAAAATATGCATTTTTTTGTTGTGTTTTTTTCAAAGACATACTATACTGGGTGGTAGACATAATACAATGCCCGATCGCAGCATGAGCGGGTACAGGCCATCGGATCCAACTTTTTATAACAGGAGGAAGCTATGGGTTTTATTACTTCTCTGATCGCATTTATACTTTGCGCCTTCGTTTACGTCAGAATGATCCGCCGGGAGGTCCCCGAGCAGATCGGAAAAGCACAGGCATGGGTCCCGGTCGCGGCCGGCCTGATCGCGCCGATCATTTCCACCGTCATTGCCGTCGGGCTCGGCATGCTGACGATCAAGCTGCTCGGCGGTGAGATCACCGAAACGGGCGTTAATATGCCGGCGCAGCAGGAAACGAATCTCGTGCTCCGCTCCCTGATCAAGTCGTTTCGTGTCGCCGGTTTTACCGAGGAGCTTGTCAAGCTGCTGCTGGCGCTTCTGATGGTGAAGGTCTTTAAGCCGAAGAATGTCTATGAATATGCCCTGGCCTTTGTCGGTGTCGGCTTCGGCTTTACGGCACTGGAGGAAATCCTCTACGGCGGCGGCGGACTCGTATCGCTCTTCCGTCTGCCCACCTTTGCCATGCACATGGTCCTGGCTATCCTCATGGGCGTAAACCTCGGCTTTGCGCGGTATGAAAAGCTGCACGGCGGCAGCGCAGGAAAGTATATCTTCCTCGGCCTGTTCCTGCCGGTTCTGTGGCATACGCTTTACGATGCGGCGACAGCCTTCAACGCAGGCATTGACACGAGCAATGAGAATGTCCAGATGGCAGCGATCGTAATTGCCCTCATTGCAAGCGTCGCCTCGACAGTTCTGCAGTTTGTGCTGCTTGTCAGATTCAAGAACAACGCCGTGAAATACAGCGAGATGGTGTATTGAGAAGAAGCTGCCTCAAAGCCGAGATGCTTTGAGGCAGCTTCTTTTATGCCGGGAATACGCCGCGAAAAGCTTACCGCGCCTTTCTCTTCGGTGCGGGGAGATCGTCCGCGACGGCCTGCACCATCCGACACAAAAGCTCCCGGCGGTCCACGTCCGCAAGCAGCATCTCCTTTGCCCCCTCATAAGGGAGCTCCATCGGCAGCTCGAGGCCCTCTTCCCGCATCAGGCGCAGGGCCGACTCCGTGGGCTTGAGCAGCAGGCGGTCGTCATAGATCCCGCCGACCACCTTGCCGTCGCAGCAGAGGACGTACTCCCCCATCATCGTCCGGGTCCTGATCGCGTCCAGGTCCGCAAGCTGCCCGAGCACAAAATCCAGATATTCCTTCGTTGAGGCCATCAGCGTCCCTCCTTGTTTTGTATGTGATCCGCCGTCAAGGCTTCACCGCTTATATTATATCATAGAGAAGGAAATCAATACAGGCCGCAAATTCCTCGTGAGCAGGCGCTTGCATCGTGGGGATGAATACGGTAGAATCTCATGCAGAGTAATATGGGAAGGGAGTACAGATACATGCGTTACGAGAAAACGATCACGCTCAGAGACGGCAGGCCCTGCGTTCTCCGCAGCGGCACCGGGCAGGACGGACAGGCCCTTCTGGAGCTCTTCATCCTGACCCACACGCAGACCGATTTTCTGGTCGATTACCCGGACGAGATCACTATGACGGCTGAGCAGGAGACGCAGTTTCTCGAAGGAAAGGCCGAGAGTGAAAACGAAGTCGAGCTCCTCGCGGTGGTCGACGGCAGGGTCGTCGGCTCGTCCGGGATCTGGTGCGTGCGGGATCGGGCCAAGCTCAGGCACCGGGCCTGGTTCGGCGTCAGCGTCGCCCGGGACTTCTGGGGCCTCGGCATCGGTCGGGCGCTGACCGAGGCCGCCGTCGAATGCGCCAAAGCGGCAGGCTATCGGCAGCTCGAGCTCGAGGTGCTGGCAGACAATGAAAAGGCCATCGCTCTGTATCAAAGCGTGGGCTTTGCGGAATACGGCCGGAACCCCCTTGGAATAAACCTGCGCGGCAGCGGTTATCACGCGCTGGCGCTCATGCGGCTGGAATTATAGGCTTGTGTATGCATGCAGGATGGTTTATAATGGAACTATCCCGGACAGATAACATAAAAGGGAGGTATCGCGCATGAAAAGAGTCCTGGCAATTGTGATGCTTCTGCTGGCGCTGACGGGCCTCGCCGGATGCGCAAGGCTCAGAAGCGGCATTCACGACCTGCACGGCAGCATCATCGGCAACGAGTATAACATCGACATCTTCGACAACACCGGTGTGCGCACTCTGCGCTCGCACGGCAAGCGGATCGACATCGACAACAACGTCGTCGAGGAGCGGACCTATTCCTCCACGACCGACGAGTGGTACACTACCAAGACCCTGAGCTCCGTCATCACCATCAAGATCGACGGCAAGCAGCTCATCTCCTGCGGGGACACCTGCATCTTCTACGACAAGAAGCTCGTGCCGGAATATGAATTTTATCTTGACAACGTGGAGGGCTCATCCTCCGGGATCATGAGCACCACCCTTGTAAACGGCCTTGTCAACAGCGTGAAGAACCAGTTCGGCAAGCCCATGGTGGTCGTGGTCAAATCCCAGATGGGCGCCCCGATCTACGCCTTCTCCGGCAACAAGGTCTACTGGGAGGTGCAGGAGGATCTGCCGCGGTTCACAAAGCTCATGATCGACGGCATGGCCCTCTACATCCACCGCGCAAACTTCCAGATCATCGACAAGTCCCTGCTGGACTGATATGAAAACGGAGGCTGTTTTCTGTGAACAGCCTCCTGTTTTTTATTTCTTCCTCGCGATGCGCTTCGGGCTTGGGCTGATGGCCTTCGCGGGACATACCAGCAGACACAGATGGCAGCCGACGCACTTTGTCCCGTCCAGCACCGGCTTCCGGTCGCCGCCGAGTCTGAGCGCCTGGTGCCCGCCGTCCATGCACGAGACCACGCAGCGCCCGCAGCCGATACAGTCGGCACGGTGGAATTTGGGGAAGACCACCGTGTCCCGCTCCAGAATATCCGTCGTCTCGCTGACGGCGTCCAGCGCGAGGCCCTGCGCCTCCCTGACGCTGCCAAAGCCCTTTTCCGCGAGGTACAGGTTCAGGCCCTCTTTCAAATCGTCGATGATGCGGTAGCCGTACTGCATCACCGCCGTGGTCACCTGGATGCTCCCCGCGCCCAGCAGGATAAACTCCAGCGCGTCCGACCACTCGTCCACGCCGCCCATGCCGCTGATGTGCATGCCTTTCAGATTCGGGTTCTTGCCGAGCTCGGCTATAAAGCGCAGGGCGATGGGCTTGACCGCGCTGCCGCTGTAGCCTCCGAAAGCGGACATGCCCCGGACCGCCGGGGCCGAGACATAGGTGTGGGCGCTGACCCCGATGACGCTCTTGATGGTGTTGATGGCAGACACCCCGTCCGCCCCGCCGCAGAGGGCGGCAATCGCCGCCGTGCTCATGGACGCCACATTCGGCGTGAGCTTTGCGAGAATGGGGATGCGTGTCCCGCGTCTCGCGGCGGCGGTGAAGCGCTCCACAAGCTCCGGCACCTGGCCGATATCCGAGCCGAGGCCGCCCTCCGCCATGTTGGGGCAGGAGAAGTTGAGCTCAACGGCGTCCGCGCCGTTTTCCTCGCAGGCGCGCGCAAGCTCCTCCCACTCCTGCTCGTTCTGCCCCATGATGGAGGCGAGGATAAACTTTGCGGGGTACTTCGCCTTCAGGCGGCGGAAGATCTCCATGTTCTCCGCCACGCTGTGGTCCGACAGCTGTTCGATGTTCTTAAAGCCGATGATGCTGCCGTTGTCGCCGCTGATGGCCGAGAAGCGGGGCGAGGCCTCGTGGATATCAAAGGAGCAGATCGTCTTGAAGGAGACGCCCGCCCAGCCCGCCTCAAAGGCCCTGGCGCACATGTCATAGGTGCTTGCGACCACGGAGGAGGAGAGGAAAAACGGGTTCTCGATCGGGATGCCGCAGAGCTCCGTGCGCAGTCTGTCCTCATTTACCGGCGGCGCGATCTCAAGCTCCGGGCGCACCTCGTCATAAAGCCGCGTGATCAGGGAGCGGATCGGCACCTCCCCCGCGCGCACGCAGGCGGCCTCACAGGCGGCGTCACAGTCCGCGCAGGGATTCAGGTCCGGCAGGCGGGACGCCGCGCCCTTTTCGTTGTCAAACCAGATGCTGCGCAGGAGTCCCGCCGGGTCGAGCCTTGAACAGGCGCGGGAACACGGCGCGTCATAGCACAGCGCGCATCGGAGCATATCCTCACGGTACAGTTTTCTCTCAAACATTCTGTCGTTCCTCCTTGAAACGGCGGCGGCAGTCAACCGGGCGGCGGTTGAATATTCCAGCAAACCTGTAGAATGATCTGTGCTTATTATATCATTTTTTTGTGCATATTGCAATATGAGAGAGATAAAAAGTGTGAAAAAAGGGGCTGTGAAAAAAGTCAATTGACAGTGTAGGGGCCGACGCCCCCGGCGGCCCGAGCGGTACAGTCCAAAAATAAAGCAGAAAGCCCCCGGC